>JAOZHP010000049.1 GCA_026014815.1 Candidatus Bathyarchaeota archaeon | reverse complement strand
TTGGGGTGTGCGTATTGTTGGTTTTTGATGGTGTTTATTCAGATGTTTGGGTTGTGGAAGAGGAACTGGTTCTCTAGCTACTTATTAACTGAGTGAAATGACAGGATAAAACACCCTCCAAACTAATTATTTAATCAGCCCGCGCGCGTTCAATTGTCTAGTTTGCGAAGATCCGCACCATCGAGCAGATGATATAACTGGGATGGAAGCGAAACTACTGCAAGGAACCCTTCAACTACTAGGAGAAATAGCAAAGAACCATAACGAGACAAAGTCAAGGAGAACCACACCCAGAGAATGGAGTAATATAAAACGAAAAAAGATGAACAAAAACACTGTTTCCCACAAAATCAAGAATAACTATCTAAAAAAACTAGAGAACACACTTCTATACCCAGCCACCATATAGTATAAATCGTCTCTCGGAAATATTTCCACCAGTCTCTCTTTACCCATTTCCCCACCTTTAAATAACAGAGAAACCCCCGGTTCATACCTGTTAGACAATGAAATTATTCGCAGAAACTGAGAACTAAATATAGTTAGTCTCGAGGAGGTGAAGATGCTCCTCAATGACAGGACCATCATACGGCTCATCAGTCTCAACATTCTTACAGACAGGACGCTCCCAGAGACTACACGCCTGATTGGAGCAATAATATAACGCCAAAGTCCTCTCCTCCAAGCCATTGATGACACTCATCCACTTAGTGCCATCCTTCTTCAACTCAGTCGAGCATTCAGGACACTGCATAACATGCCTGACAATCAACACAAAGTAAAAAAATTGGGTGTCTAACAGCCACACATACGTCATCGCCTAAAAACGCTAAAACCAGTGAACCAAGATAATTTTTTTTCTCAATATGACTGGTTACTTGAAGCGAGCAACTGTTTAATCAGTAAAACCAATTTTTTCATGTACTTGAGTCACATTTATCCTGTACAGCGACAAGAATGCCTGAGTCAACTCATAGTACATTTTTCATAATCCCTACGACACCTTACACCCACATTGATCATCAACGATCCATACAAGGCACTAGGAGTCAAGAAAGCCATCAACGCGGCAGGTACCCTGACACGAATAGGAGGCTCACGCTCCCCCCCCGAAGTGTTCAAAGCCATGGAGGAAGCCAGCAAGAACTTCGTAACCATCGCTGAACTACAAACAGCAGCAGGAAAAATGATAGCGGACGCAACGGGTGCCGAGGCGGGGCTCCCAACGGCAGGGGGCAGCACATCAATCCTGCTAGCCGCAGCAGCCTGCATCATGAAAGGAACCGAGCTTGAGGAATACGAGCCGAAGGGACCAGCGGTGTGGCGCAAGATCGCCCAACGTCTACCCCTCCACACAGAGGGCCTGCGCAACGAGTTCGTGGTCCAGAGATGCAACAGGGACGAGTACGACCACGCCGTCCAGATAGCGGGGGGCAGATTCATTGACGCCGGTACTGAGGAAGACTGCTCTGAGAAGGACCTGATGAAAGCCTTCAACCCAGAAAAAACGGCTGCCTACTATTACACCCACAAATCGACGCAGAAAGGAGTTCCACTTGAAAAGATTGTAGAGATAGCCCACAGGAACGGCGTGCCCGTAATCGTGGACGCTGCCACCATTCCCCCTCCAAGGTCAGGCTTAACCAAGTTCAGCGAGATGGGCGTAGACCTCGCCTGCTTCAGTGGAGGAAAGACCCTCGCAGGGCCCAACAACAGCGGTCTATTATCGGGTAGGGCAGACCTCATCAAGCTGGCCCACCTTCAGTCCTACCCCTTCGAGGGGATCGGCAGGCCAAGTAAGATGAGCAGGGAGACCATCGTGGGCCTCATAACCGCCCTGAACCTCTACCTTGAGACAGATGATTCAGGAGGCTTTGCGGAAAGGGAGAAGGCCGCATTCTACATCAGTGGCAAACTCGACGCGATACCCGGCATCACCAGCTACGTCGACTACATCGGAGGCGAGGCCAAGACAAACCCTCTGACCTGTGTCAAGGCGGACAAAACCGAGTATTGTCTATCCACAAGAGAGCTGTTCGACGCTCTCATCGACGGTGAGCCCAGCATCGTCACAGTCTACGAGCCATATTTCCTGCTGGAAAATTATCACGGCCTCTTGAGCGTAAACCCCCAGTTCCTCTCTCCCGAGGAGATCGAGATCATCATCAACAGGATCCGAGAGGAGGGGGGGGGGTAACGCCGTAAGGCGTTAAAATAACGTCTCTACACGAAACAAGCCGTAAAACAGCTCCTTTAAGAAATAATTCATGGAAAAAACTGGTAGGGTAACCGTTTATACTAAGAAAAAAATGGGAGCTATATGCGCTCCATCTTGAAGATGACGGGCCTCATACCGTCTGCGCAACAGGTGACCGCTGTGCCCTTCTCATCGAAGAACGGTAAGTCGCCGCCGTAGAAGAGAGTCCTTGCGGTGGGGTAAATTGTCTGCCAAGCTGAGCCACAGAAGCCCTCAGGCATCTTCAAGCTATCTAGGATATACTCCTGTCCATCCTTGTAGATGCCACATGGCACCATCCAATCCTTCTTAGCGACTGGTAGCTCATCGAAGATCTCGGCAGGGTCCTGACGCTTCAAGACAGTAATCTTCAGCTTTGTCATGGCAAGACGTTATTGATTGTAGAGGCTTAAAGATGTAACTAGAGGAAAAGCAACGCTCCTAAGCTAGATTAGTGAAAACGCTGGATGTTAGAGTACTGAAAACAATACAGAACCTAAGGAAGTGACCAGATGATCCTTGGGACGGTTATACCTACCTCGACTCGGTGCTCTACACACCTCTTAATGGCTCCCTCATGAGCTATTTGGATCAGCGGGTCCATTATCTGGTTCTGGTCTCCCCACCCCAGCTTCTGTATAGCTTTCCATTCTTCAAGCGTGATACCGAATATCTTTTCGCCTCCACCTTTATCGAGCATTAGTAGAATCTCCAAGCTGTAAAGAGGGCTTTTCTCCGTTAGGACTCTGGTCACCTCTTCTCTGAAAGCATCTATGTTTACCTTAAGTTCGGGCGCTTTCCTGTTGGCGTCTAGCTTACTTATCTCGATCTTGTCCCTAGTGAGTTTGATGAAGCTATTCCGGGGAGCCGTGAAGACATCAAAATCCTCTTTGACGTTCTGGAACCCGAGGGAGCTACTGCTGAACATGGTCTCATCGTCGCCTTTACCGAGGGTACAGGCCTCAATCCAGTTAGTTATGTAAACTGTCTCAGGTTCCTCGACGCTGATAGCAGCAAGTAGAACCATGCCTGTGAGGCTGTTCGCTGTCTCCCGTAACGCATCTGGAAGAGACATGCCTTCCTTGAGTTTCTGGTCAGCTAGGTGGACGGCGACCTCGCTGTCCGTGATGTAGTTTATGTCAGGGTTGTAGCTCTTGAACGCATAATCCTCGGCGAGCTTTGCCCAATGGGTTTCATAGTTGGCTATGATGCCGTTATGCATTAACGCAATGGTGCTGGCACTGTTGATGAATGGGTGAGCGTTCTCCGCACGGTTATACCGTGCGTCTATGATGTTAGGTAAGCTGAGTCTGCTGTGAGCGATACCAGTGGTACCCGTTAGACCCATTATTTTGCTGTTCTGGATGACGTGATCAACTGGACCCGACTCCTTAATCCAGCTTAACGAACCGTTATTGATAACTCCTAATCCAGTGGCATTGCCTCCAAAGTATCCTTCCTGGTACCTGAGGCAGTCCATGAGAAGAGGCGCGATGGGTCTGTCTCCAATGTATGCTGCTAATTGGCACAAGTCACTTCTCTCCTTGATAAATGGTTAAGGCTCCTTGAGGGTGACCCAGCCTTTCTCGATGGCCGTGATGCCTGTGCGTGCGGCCTCGATGATGCCTATGTGGGTGACCTCCTTGGTGAAGTCATTAACCTCGTTCACTGAGCCGGTTATCTGCGCGATTACCGTGTCGGGCTTGATGTCGAGGATGAGTCCCTTATACTTGTTAATAATCTCAAGCGCCTCTTCCTGTGCCATAGGGTCAGCTGTGTGAAGCTTCACCAACGCCATGTCCCTCTGGATGGTCCTGAGAGGGTCGAGGCGTTTCACGATGATGATGTCAACCATCTTGTTCATCTGCTCGACGAGCTTATCGATCTCCTTGGGGTCGCCCCGTGACGTGATGGTGATCCTTGTGGTGTCCTCGCCTTCTCCCGCGATGGCAGTGATGCTGTGGATGTTAAAGTTCTTGCGTCTGATGTTGTTGCTTATGTTGAAGAGGACGCCTGGCTTGTTCTCCACGAGGAAGCTGATGACGCTGAGACTCATGTCTAATCCTCTGTCAATATGTCCTTTAAACCCATCCCCGGCGGAATCATGGGGTACACGTTCTCCTCGGGGTCCATAGGTACCTCAATGACGGTAGTATAGTCGGCGCCTACTGCTCTCGTTAGCTCTGTGTTCAGCTGCTTCATGGATTCTATGCGTACTCCGTGTGCTCCATAATCCTTCACAAGCTCCGTGTAGTCCACCGAGTAGTTCCGTTGCACTGCTGCGTATCTTCCATTCATGAAGAGGCGTTGCCACTGGGCCACCATTCCCAGCATCCGGTTGTTGAGTAGCACGACTATTATGGGGAAGTCGTCGTCCACAGCCGTGGATAAGTTGTTCTCAGTCATGTGGAACCCTCCGTCGCCGCAGATGCTCAGGACTTTTCTGTCTGGGAGGGCTGCCTTGGCTCCTATGGCTGCTGGTACGCCCCATCCCATTGTGCCCAGTCCTCCTGAGGTGAGGAAGGTGCATGGTTCGTATACGTCGTAGTGGATGGCTGCCAGCATCTGGTGCTGCCCCACGTCGGTGGTGACGATGGCGTTGCTGGGAAGAGCGTTCCTTATGGCCCTGATGACCGCGGGGCCGGTGATGTCAGAGTTGTCGTTTGGCTCCTGGTAGCTTCGCTTAAATTCTTGGATCTTCTTTGTCCAGTCTCCGTTTTGGCTTCGCTTGATGGTTTTTACTCTGTCTATGAGTCCGATGAGGCTGTGTTTGGCGTCTCCCCAGATTCGTGTGACGCTGTCTACGTTCTTGTCTATCTCGCTCTTGTCGATGTCCATGTGGATTACTCGGGCGTTGGGGGCGAATCCTGCTAGGGAGCCTGTGGTGCGGTCGCTGAACCTTGAACCTGCCACGAAGAGGACGTCGGCGTCGGGTACCATGTAGTTGGCTTCCTCTCTGCCATGCATCCCGCATAGACCTAGGCTGAGTGGGTGGTTGCTTGCTATGCTGCCTTTGCCCATTAGGCTTGTGGCTGTGGGAGCCATGAGTATCTCGGCTAGCTCTGTGAGTTCTTTGCCTGCCCCTGATGACACGATGCCTCCCCCCGCGACTATGACAGGTTTCTCGGCTTCGGCTAGTAGCTTGGCTGCCCAGTCTAGCTCGGATGGGCTCGGCGTTATGCGTGGCTTGTACCCTGAGAAGTCTATCTCTACGTCGAAATCCATCTCAGCGGTTTCCTGGGTGATGTTCTTCGGTAGGTCGATGACTACGGCTCCTTTTCTGCCTGTGTTGGCGATGTGGAGTCCTGCCTTGACTGCCCAGGGAATTCTCGCTGGGTCTCTGACTTGGTGGTTCCATTTGGTTATGCTGGCGGTTACGCCGATGATGTCTACTTCTTGGAACGCGTCGGTGCCTACCATGCTCATGGGTACTTGGCCTGTGAATGCGACGAGTGGTGAGCTGTCTAGCTGCGCCGTGGCGACTCCTGTTACTATGTTGGTGGCGCCTGGTCCGCTGGTTACCTGGACTATGCCTGGTTTACCGCTGGCGCGTGCGTAGCCGTCTGCCATGTGGGCTGATCCTTGCTCGTGTACCCCTGGTACGTACCTGATCTTGCTGTCGAGGAGGGCGTCGCATATGGGGATGAGGGCTGCGCCTGTGATCCCGAATATGTGGGTTATTCCTTCCTGTTCAAGTGTCTTGATGTAGGCTTTGCTGCCTGTCATCTCAGTCATGTTTCTGTGTCTCCCAGATGCGCCTTACTTTGATGTTGGCGCTGTTTTTCTTAGAAGTGGACCTTTGTGGTCTGGTTACTTTTTTGGGGTTACCTGAGAAGGTGATACCCCATCTACTTTTGCCCCTCTGTTGGGGGCTGGACAAAGCGATACCCCATTGTTGTCTCTCCGTATCGTTGTACGCCAATGTGAGTGTTTAATCCATAAAAAGGTTGTCAGCAACCACAGTTACACATACATACCTCCGGGCGGGGGAGGGGGTGTGTCCGTCGTCATTAATATGTCGTCGGGTACAGCTGCAGTAACTTATCTGTTTTTTTTATATTACATGATGGTGAGCCGCTATTCCGCTTCAAGTAGCTTGGTATATTGAGAAAAAAAAATTTATTTCAGGATTGAGGTAATGAACCTTTTTTCGTACTCGATTATCTTATCGCTTTTGCTTCCTTTTTCAGAATTATGAGTCTATTAGCTGGGATTTGATTCGTCTTTAAATTGATTATGTCTAGAATCGTGGTTGCTCCCATAGAGGATAATATCTTTCGCTCATTCGCTGTGATGCTAGGAAGAACTGTGAATGGGTAAAGCCGAGTTTGTGTGATTATTTTTTCTAGCCCATGGTTTTTGGGGCTGTTCCAGCCGATGTGTTCAATACCAACGCATTTCGAGTACCGTAGAGCATGAGTAGTCATCCGTGTATTACAGATGAGGATCACTCTTTCAAAATCATACATGTTCTTGCCCTCGGCGTAGCCGTGTCTTATGTCGTCTAACTTTGCTTTCGCTGCGAGCGCGGCGATGAAAGGAGTGCGTATATGATACTTTGAGTGATGTTTGGTCTCGATATAGTACTGTTTTCCGTCTTTCTCAGCGACCCCGTCTATCTCATGGGTAACGCAGAAGCCTTGAATCACCTTGTTTGAGGCGACCTTATACCCGAGTCCCCTGAGGAGTTCCTGCACGTAGACCTCAAAGTCTGGCTTTGACTTCATCTGGCCTAAAGCTGCCCGTAGGTCTCTTTTCCGTATGATGAATCTTGACGCTGTGATTTCATCCATCATTAACTTTTGAATTTCTTTAGTTGAGACTCCGTCAAAGAGCTTGTCCTCGATTTTCATTGCGACTTCGACGGCTTCTCGCTGGTTGAGACCATAGCGCCTGATGGTTCTCACCAGTTTTTCCCGGTTGTAGGGTTCCTTGGTTTTATCCCATTTTTTAACAGTAATCATAGTGGAGACCTTTCAGCTGAGTCTTTCGTTTCTCAGGAGAATCGCATTGGTGACGATGATGGAGCTTGCCGACATGATAAGCGCGCCCCATTCTGGTCTAAATGTGATTTCCCAAGGCATCAGTATACCGGCGGCAACAGGTATCGCTATCGCGTTGTAACCAGAGGCCCAAACAAGGTTCTGTTCCATCATGGTGTGATGGTCGTGATTTAATATGCCCTGTTGATGGGTTTTTCTTGTAGCGTTTTCATGGGTATCAATATGGTTGTGATGCTCCAAACTAACCCCTAATTCACCTTGAGTTTGGCTTCATTTATACTGTGACTTTGATACAATGGTTCTTAATCGTGACTGTAGCGATCAGGTTCCTAAGCCAATACGGGGTATTTGTTACAGGTTACTTGTAACGCGGATATTTAATTTCTTCAAATAACAATAGATCAATTCTCGATAATAAGGTTACTACAATGTAACTACTTATGCATATTTCCTATTAAAATGAGAATAGTATGCGTGCTCCGCTTGTGAATTTGCGTTTTATGGTCTAAAAATTTCAAATTCCAGATGATTGTATTCAGTGTTGTTTGATACATGATTATAATATTGGTCTGTTGTGATAAATTTTTTACAATGAAATTCCTGAGCTAAGTGAAGATGCATTGCATCAATAAAGCCTAAACCCTTATACGAATAGTTCTCAAAATCCCTTCTACATTTACCACATCTATGATATTTTCTAATAATACCAAAATATTTCTTTTCAAAGTCATAAGTTCGATTTATTACTTCATTTAAATCTACTCTACTGAAATCTGCAAAGATTAGCTTGGTAAGACGCTCTTGGGCTATTAAAAATCCTGCTAGCTGCTTATCTATGGCATCAGTTTGCGTTTGAATAATTGTTCGTCGAAAATCGTCGTTATATGCTTTATCTAGATAATCTTTATCCTCTTTTTCAGTTACGCGTCTTCTTATTGCGTCTATTGATTCTAATATAGATAATATCGATACGATCCCAATTAATCCTTCCTTACCCAAACGATTTTCAAGTAAATTTTTTGAATCCTTATAAAATAAATCATTTTTGCCTAAACCATAAGAAATCCAAATTCCTGCATCTAAATAGGCAAGATGTGGTATAGCATTCACTCCCTTATACTTTTTATCAGCTCTGCCGAATTTTCATTATCATCATTATATTTGCTGAGAATTCCATCTAGTTGGTAATCTTCTGTATAATCTATTTTATATTCTTCTTCCATCTTTTTAGCGATTTTATGGCTATCTTCTAATAATATGTGAAGAAATAGTTCTTCATTAATAATTTCTATTTTATTATCTATTTTTGGTTTTACTTTAATTGTAGTGATATTTTGTTCAATTATTTCTATATTTCCTTGTTCTTGTAATAATTTATACCACAAATTAATTATTTGTGGATTAGTTAATATTTGGTTGTCAACTTTTAATGGAGTACCAAATGTTGGTTGGAGATATTTTATATCTTTTTCTCGCTTATTCTGTTCCATCAAGTTAATCACTATTCAAAACATTTGTTATTTTAATTACATCTTTTATTGATTCATTTATAACTGAATTAATGTTAATAGGAAATGTTACTCTACTACTATTATAGGAGTATATTATTACTAATTCATTATCGGATTCTTTTTCCTTAACGCGTTCAGTAATAACATATCCTTTTTTGATTTCATCAGTCTTACTTTCTATTTTTAATCCGGTTAATTTAATTTCTTCTTTAATATAAATAGAATCAACTTTCTTTTTAAAATCATTATTTAAACAATGATTTTCAATAGTTGGTTTGTTTAAGTTAGTTCTTATATCAAGTAGTATGTCAATCTCTGTTCTAATAGAACCAAGTTTAGAGGATATCACTCCGATTAAATAATTAACATCATTGGTAATTTTATTTATTGATTCCTCATTAAAGGGTTGAATATCTTTTGTTTTATCTGAAATCTGTTCAGGATATTGGGCTTCTTTCTGAATAGTTACTGAGATTCCATGTTCCGAAATATTCATATTTGAAAATGTGCCTTGAAACATTACGGCCGGAAGTCTGTTAAAAGCTTGAGCCATCATCGTAAAATCGTATGTTAATTTATTATAATCACTCAAAGTAATATTCAGCAGTACATCACTCAATCGTGTTTCTTCTTTTTCTTCATCTGAAAGAAAGCCGATGTTTAAGCTGAATGATTCAATTTCATTTCGAGAAATCATTTTTCAAGAATCCCTCATATCTTTCCCTACTTCATTTTTCCTATTAAAAAAAGTTATCGAACAGATCATAATCATTTTAGTATAATTATTGACTAACAATTTAAATTTTTACTCGAACATAAATTTATGTTTTATGTGATTGAAGTTATTACCCTTTGGTATCCTGCCTTTAGAGAAGTATAAAATCAAATAAATGACTAAAAACATTCTCAGAACAAACTTTAATCCACTCCCATAACTAACCATTAGGTGGTCACATGGAGCCTATCAGACTAAAATCAGAAAAACCGGTTTAGGTACAGACTACATCCCAAGCCTATCCATCAAACAACTACGCGCCCTATCAACAAAACACAAAAGAAGATGGCGAATCAGCAAAAACCAGCAAACACTAATTCTAGAAGGAGAATAAACCAAACGCCCCGCGCCCATAGAGCGGGGCACCAAGTGAGGTATAACCGACCATTCACTCAATATCTTAATGCTCATGAAAATTGAATGAGAGACGCGTTAAATGAGCAGATACTGTGTAACAAGTATCAAAATACAGAGGTTCTGTCAGGAAACACAAATCCATAAACAGGGGAGG
>JAOZHP010000048.1 GCA_026014815.1 Candidatus Bathyarchaeota archaeon | reverse complement strand
TATGGGACAATGAACATGACCGACGTACTAGAGCCAGCGATAAAACTAGGTGAAGAAGGTTTCCCGGTTAGCCCAATAACAGCAAGAGCTTGGAATATGGGCATCCCCAAACTTAAGACAGGTCCTCACTACAACGAGATGCTCATCGACGGCAGGGCTCCAGCTGTAGGAGAGATAATGAAGAACGTGAACCTCGCGAAGACTTTCAGGTCGGTGGCGGAGTACGGGAAAGCAGGGTTCTATGAGGGAAGGATCGCAGAGGAGATTGTGAAGGTCCTTGAACCGATGGGAGGAACCATGACGGTCGATGATATTCGTAAACACAAGAACACGTTCCCTGAACCCATCTCAACCAACTATAAGGGGTTAGATGTCTTCGAGATTCCCCCAAATGGACAGGGCATCACGGCTCTAATCGCTTTGAATATTCTAGAGGAATATGATTTCACAGGTGTTCCTCATGGGTCTGTCAAGCATTTGCACACTCTCATCGAGGCTATGCGTCTGGCGTTCGCCGACGCGAGATGGTACGTGGCTGATCCAGACGTGGTTCATGTGCCGATAAAAGAGCTTCTAAGCAAGGAATACGCTGCAAAGCGGAGACAGCTCATCGACCCTAAGAAAGCGACGGTTGATGTTCAGAAGGGTTCACCTGTTGCTGGCTCAGACACCGTATACTTCTGTATAGTCGATGGAGAAGGTAACGCTTGTAGCTTCATCAATAGCAACTACAATGGATTCGGTACAGGCATCATCCCCAAGGGTTGCGGTTTCACGTTACAGAA
The DNA here is from genome assembly GCA_026014815.1 of Candidatus Bathyarchaeota archaeon. Lineage (GTDB taxonomy): Archaea > Thermoproteota > Bathyarchaeia > TCS64 > TCS64 > RBG-16-57-9. Next base: position 102,536 of record JAOZHP010000048.1, on the reverse strand, counting down.
TAGAGGCTACGGATTCAGCTTAGAACCCGACCACCCTAATTGTCTAGAACCCAACAAGCGTCCATATCACACAATAATTCCGGGCATGGCTATGAAAGACGGTGAACTATACGCGCCTTTCGGCGTCATGGGTGGCTTCATGCAGCCACAGGGACACACCCAAGTCATCGTGAATTTGGTGGACTATGGAATGAACCCACAGGAAGCCCTTGACGCTGGAAGATTCCGCATCTTAGACGGACAGAGTGGGGGCAAGATAGGGATCGAGGACGAGATCGATGTAAAGGTAATGAGCCAGCTATCAGCAATGGGACACGAGGTCGTTTCATGTAGCGGCTACAGGCGAGGCATTTTTGGTAAAGGCCAGATAATTCACAGGAACCCAGTTACTGGAGTCCTGACCGCTGGCTCGGAGGGCAGGGCCGACGGTTGTGCGATCGGTTGGTAGCGAATCTCACCAATTTTTTACTTACAATAGACTAGGTTTCCATGGGGCTGACGTTGGGTCGATGGTGGACAACTCCACGGGAACACATGGAGAATCGGTGTAAGATTTGTGGAGAGACGAAGCCATTCATCACTGAGGCGCTCGGTGTCTGCGTCGACTGTATTAGAGAGGCATCTTCCAAATCTATGGCATATGTTTCAGAAGGTCACAGGACTTCTCGAAGTATTCACGGTTTACCTATTTCACCCCCGAGGACAGAGGGGGGAGTGCAATGCAATCTTTGTGCCAACCAGTGTATGATGGGGGAGGGAGAGAAAGGTTTCTGTGGAGTCAGATGGAACGATGGAAGGCTACAATCATTGTCTACATCTGACTCTGGGTTGTTGCACGCGTATTTGGACCCTCACGTCACCAACTGCTGTGGTGCTTGGTTCTGCCCGGGGGGCACCGGGGCGGGGTACCCCGAGTTCTGTTACAGTTCCAACACTGAAAGGGGGTACCAGAATCTCTCAGTCTTCTTTTATGGCTGTAACTTCAACTGCCTCTATTGCCAAAACTCCAGCCACAAGGACCTCAACGCAGGGACAAGGATGACGGTTGATGAGTTCGCAGGAATCGTGGCGGGTAACCCCCGTGTTTCCTGCATCTGTTTCTTCGGAGGCTCACCTGAGCCCCAGCTTCCATTTGCCATCAACGCGTCTAAGAAAGCGATTGAAGCCTGCAAGGAACGCATACTCAGGATATGTTTTGAGTGGAACGGCTGCGGTGACACAGGTCTGGTAAAGGAGGCTGCTCAGCTGTCCCTCTCTAGTGGGGGTAACATCAAGTTTGACTTAAAATGCTTCACACCCAGCCTGAGTATGGCGCTGTCTGGAGTCAAAAACGAGAGAGCGTACGCTAACTTTAGGACGATTGGAGAGGAGTTTTTCCCGTTGAGGCCCGGATTGCCTGTGCTGACCGCAACAACGTTGATGGTCTCGGGTTACGTTGACTCTCATGAGGTGGATAGAATCGCCGAGTTCATCGGGGAGATTAACCCTTCAATCCCATATAGTTTGCTTGTCTTTCACCCAGATTACAGGATGATGGACTTGCCTATTACACCGGTTTCACAGGCTGTGGATTGCTACAATGCAGCGGCACGTCACTTAGAGAATGTGAACGTCGGGAATCTTCACTCCATCGGCGTCAGGAACATGAACGAGTTCAAGGCATTGGCAAGAAAAGCAGCCTAATGAAAAGCCTCATCCTTCAATTATTTACAATCAAACAGGGGATTGAAGCTTAAAGAATGAAACGCTTTCCCAACTCGTAAGCTAATGAATTCAGGTGGCCTTTCACTTCTTTCTCCATACAAGTCGACATAAGCCGTATTTGCTGAAGGTTTTCTCCCTAGTCACAGTCCACTCTGGGTTGAAGCCGCTCCAGAACGCGTTGTCTGTGTGGGCGCAGTAGATGTCTCCAATCTCCTCGGCTTCGCTCCCGAGTTTAGTGAATCCATCTGCGAGGGGACAGTATGAATATTCGATTATCTTGTGGTTTTCCTCGTCATGGACTATTCCGCCCTCCCAGGCAAGCTTATACAGGGGGCCATTGGCATCACGGTGGTTCCGCCAAGTGTTCTCGACGCCCCGAGCCTCATAGCCCTGTCTCGCCTTGGAGCCCGAGTCGCTGCTCATAGCCCACACGGTCTCTTCTAATATTTTTCGTCCTTTCTCGGCTCCAAGGTTATCGATGAGTGCCTTGCCGAGATAGTAGATGGAATTGGCTCTCGCGGCCTCGAAGCCCTTGATGATGTCACCGCTGCTTGGCTGAGTCATAGTTGATGAACTATGTACGAATGGAAAAGACTAGTGATTAGACTGTGGAATCTACAATAGAATAGTTGAGGTTTTATCGGTTATGGGGAAAAACGTCTTTAACCGCCTCAGCTATTCAGTGGATGGTCAAGATGACCGGATTCATAGACGTAGCCGATATACTGAAAGGAGACAATGAGGACGGAGCCGAGGTTAAGGTCCGCGGCTGGATTTACACCAGCAGAAGCAGCGGCGGCATCCAGTTCCTGGAGCTAAGAGACGGTTCAGGAGTCATCCAGTGCACACTAAATAAGCGTAACATCGACGCGGAGACATTCAGTCGCGTCGAGAAGCTGCCCCTAGAGACCGCCTTGGAGATGAAAGGTAAGGTCAAGGAGGATAATCGTGCGCCTGGTGGCTGGGAGATCAGGGTCAATGAAATCGGTAACGTCTACGAGTCAAAGCTTGACTACCCGATAGTGAAGAAAGAGCAGGGCATCGAGTTCCTCATGGACAACAGGCACCTGTACATTAGGGAGCCCAAGCTCCAGAACATCTTCCAGATAAGGGCCAAGTTCCTGCAGGCTGCACGGGACTGGTTTAAGGAGAACGGGTACACCGAGGTCCAGACACCCATGTTCATGACGGCGTCGGTAGAGGGGGGAAGCACACTCTTCAGCGTCGAGTACTTTGAGAGGAAGGGCGTGTATCTCAGTCAGAGTTGGCAGCTATACGCTGAGGCGCTCATCAGTAGCCTTGGAAAAATCTACACCATCGCTCCCAGCTTCAGGGCCGAGCCAAGTAGAACCAGGAGGCACCTGAGCGAGTTCCTTCATATGGAGCTTGAGGAGCCTTGGAGCACACTCAGTGACATCCAGAACTCGGGTGATAGGCTGGTGTGCCACATGGCCAACACGCTTGCAGAGGTTATGCCGGAGAAGGTGAAGGCTGTGGGCAGGGACCCAGATTACTTGGCGTCACTGAAGGCGCCTTTCCCCAAGATCACCTACGATGAAGCCGTGGAAATAGTACAGTCTAAAAACATAGAGATGTTCTGGGGCGACGACTTCGGGTGGCAGCAGGAAGGCCCATTGACAGAGGAGTTCGAGACACCTTTCTGGGTTGTAGGTTACCCTAGCGGCATCAAGCCATTCTATCACATGCCTGACCCTAAGCGGGCGGAAGTCACGTTGAGCTCTGATCTTCTCGCACCGGAAGGTTACGGAGAGATAATCGGTGGAGGGCAACGTGTCCACAACTACGAGCAGCTCTACCAGAGAACCCTTGATGATGGGCTTGACCCAGCGAATTATGCGTGGTATATGGACCTAAGGAAATGGGGTACTGTGCCTCACAGCGGATTCGGCTTGGGAGTTGAACGTGTGCTCATGTGGATGCTGAAGCTGGATCATATACGTGACACCGTGCCGTTCCCGAGGGACATGAGAAGGGTCTACCCCTAATCTCAGGATAATTTAACTCTTTGAGAGGCTCTTCCTGAAGAAAAAGGCTTTCTTATCTATTAGGCTCAGAACTCTTCGTAGGGGTCAGTCTGTTTCCTCATCCAGAGCCCTAAAGCTATCTCCCAGACGCCTAGCCCGGTGAGGCTGATTGCCTCCTTGAACCCTGTCACTGGTCCACTGATGGCGAAGGCTGCTACACCAAGTATGGCAGCAGCAGCGCTGAGGTATGCATAGGTCTTCATCTCTTTCCTCCAGAGATACAAGGCGAACAACATCATAGTCAATGGGGTGAGCACGAACAACGCCGTGGCGAGATAGTTGTGATGAGGCTGCACCTCGATAGTCGCTAAACTAAGCACCACGACGATGCCTGAGATAACGAGGTACAGTACACTCCCTATCTGGCCAACGGTGTCACGTTTGGTAAGCTCAAAGAGCCCCGTGCTGAACAGAAGCATCAAAGACCCTGTCATGGCGAGACCGCTGTTGAACAAGGTAGCACCGAACTCACCGCTACCAAGGTCACTTAGGGGATGCGCCCAGAAACTCCAGCCAGATGTAAAACTGGCGCTGAGGACAATCATGAAAAGCCCCAGAAAGGGCGCTACCACCCCGAAGATGGCCATGAGGCGCACTATCTTGATATTCATTGCAAGACTATGCGGGTAACTGGTTGATAAGGCTCATGGGAAAACCTAAGAGATGTACTCAGTCGGATCAGGTATCCCTGCCTCAATGAACGCCTTCTTCCTGTTGTTGCATGACTCGCATCCACCACAATGCACCGGACCCTCTAGGTAGCAACTCCAAGTCTTCTCTAATGGTACACCCAGCTTCAACGCGTCCTCCAGTATACCAGATTTGGAGGTGTCACTGTATGGGGACATTATGGTTATTGGCTTCTCTGTGCCTAGTCTTGCTGCTTCTTGAAACGCCTCATAGAACTCTTTCCTGCAGTCTGGGTAGAAGGGCTCGTCACTCGCGTGGGCTCCATAGAAAATGTGGTTTGCACCGATGCCGTCAGCGTAAGCCACCGTCACGGCGATGAATACGCCGTTCCTGAAGGGCACGATGATGGGATCCGTGAACTCCCCTGTCACCTCAAGCCGTTTATCGACGAGGCTAGTTACTCCCTCATAGATATCTGAGAGACTTGACAGGTCTATGACCTTGTGATTGATGCCTAGCTCTGCCGCTGTCTCCACTGCCTTCAGTATCTCGATCTGGGCCTTCTGCCCGTAATTGAATGTGACGGCGTGCACATCGTATCCCTTGGCCTTCGCCCAGTAGGCTACAGTTACCGAATCCGGGCCGCCGCTTAGTATTACGACCGCTTTCTTCATTACTCCCACCACCTGTACCTGGACTCTATCATCTTGAACAAGGTTGAGCCTATGATGTTTATCACCTGTTCAGCGATTAGGATGCCTGGAAGAGTCGCGACCATGGGCAACCCAAAGAGCTGATTAAGCATCCAAGAGACGCTCACCGGGATAATCAACGCGATGACTACGCCACAGACAAAATAGTTGCCTTTGAATCTCTTTGACGCTTCGTAGCCTGCAAACCCAGCTATAAGGCTCATTACAGGCATGAACAGTATCTCGTATATCCCCGCGAAGGGACTGAATATGTTAGCGACAGCGGTTCCAATGGCGTAGGCAATGGCTAGCTCACGTTTTCTAGCTATGCCTGGCCTGAGAACACCTGCGACTCTGAACTGTATCGCGTAGAAGCTTATCGGTGCGAACACCACTACCATTGCCGCGTAAAGTGCGGCGAACACTGTAATCAGTGAAATATCTTTCGTTTTCATGTTTCCTTACCTCCTTGCTCCGGGATTTTTAGGGCGGAACGGGTAGGAGGTCCCACTCACCCGCCGAATCCATTGAACGATTTAGGGGTTTATAATTATTTCCGATAGTTATCGGTTGATACCGTCAATTATCACGTGTTTTGATGGTTGTGTCCGTCATATTTCAGTACAAATAAGCTGTTATTTACCGATAAAGGAAACTTTACAATCCGGAGTGGTTTAGAGGAATATGGGGTTCGCACCTTTACCCCGTCGCAGCCTCTAAACCATCTTCCCAAACAACTAAAAATCATGGTGAAACTGGTTGAGTTATCTTCCAGTCAGATGCTTTATACGGTTCTTTATCTCGAAAACTCGGCGGTCAATGACTTTCTCAAACTCCTCCATCTCATGGAGGCTTATGGGCTCCCTGCTATGCATCTTATAGTTGATAAAGTAGCTGAAAGCCTCGGCGTATATCTTACCGAACATGGCGCTCTCTGAGCTCTCGAGTAGGCCCATTTCCTCGAAGCGTTTGAATGTGTTGTGGTTCAGCTCAAGCCGTCTGTCACATAGCTCGTCGTCTATGGCTTGCTCTACAACGCCTCGTGCTACTGCTTCCATGTTGAACGAGAAAACCCACGCGGTTTATATTAAAAGGCATTAAGGAGACCTGTACAGTAACCATGAAACAGGGCAATTCTAGCTAACCCGGCTCGGTACCGTAAATCTAGACCTGTATACCGCATGTTTTGGTCAATATTTATTGCACAAAATACGTTTAAACGCCTAATACTCATGATGACAAGGGATCAAAATGGGATACGAGCCGGACCGAATAAGGGAGTACTACAACAGTTACGGGGATAGAGAATGGGATAGACTGGAGAGCACCCACGGCATCATCCAGTACAAGGTCACGACTCACATCATCTCGAAGTACCTGCATGAAGGAGACCATGTCCTTGACGCCGGGTCTGGACCCGGGAGATACTCAATCTGGCTCGCAAGAAACGACGCCAAAGTCTATGTGAGCGACATCTCGGATGATCAGCTACAACAAGCCAGAGACCGGATCAGTGAAGCAGGCGTCATGTCCAGTGTCTTGGCTATAAAGAGGCATGATATTTGTGATTTAGGCGAGATACCTGACGACACATTCGACTTGGTGCTCTGCCTCGGTGGGGCTCTCTCATATGTCCGAGACAGGAGACATCAAGCCATAGATGAACTGATAAGAGTCGCAAAGCCGGGCTCACCGCTCATTATTAGCGTCATGAGTCTTCTGGGCACATTCCATCTTCTCGCCCCCTTTGATGGTGCCGAGTTCCTAGAGAACATCACTGACCACGTCGAGTGGGACCCAGCCACCTCCTTCCCTGACGTCATGAACAGTGTCCCTGGGTCATCTGAGTGGCATGCACCGATGACTCTCTACACTTCCACGTACATCCAAGAGTTCCTAGAGGAGCATGGATGCAAGGTAATCGAGATGGTTCCCACTAACACCATCAGTAGCGCGGGGTTCAATATGGATAAAATCAAGGCCAGCCCAAAAGCCTTGAAGGCTCTCATCGACCTAGAGATAAAGTTCTGTAAAAAATCTGGTCTGCTGGATATGGGACAGCACCTTATCGCTGTGGCATGGAAGATGTGAAGCTCCAATTATTATTTCGCGATCTAAATGGTTACCCCATGTTTCGGGTTCCTTGTGTATTCTCTGAACTTTTCAGCGATTATTTTTGTTGTTTGACCTTTGTTACCATCTGCAATTATTCTACCAGATATCTTACCTAAATGCACAAGCTCAGCGCCGGTCCCAGTTACGAAGACCTCGTCAGCGTTGTAAAGCTCACACCAGGTGACGTAGAGATCACCCGACTTACCTCCAAGTATCTCCCTGACCTCACGATAGACCCTACTAGACTGAAAGAACATGTCTTGAACCTGCTTCAGGAAGAGGGTGAACGAGATACCGTGTATCTGTTAATCAAGCTAATGACTCAGGGTCTCGGGGAAGTCCTCGGTCTCAGTGAAGAGCTTGGAGCCAGTTATTAAAGAATGGCTGGGAGGAGAAAGGTCAAGTCGTGGAAGCACTGGAATGGCTTTCAGATCGAGGCTTCATCACGAGGACGCTAAAGTACACAGATGAGGGGGGTATCCCGGGGATGCCTAGAATCTATTGGAGTTTACCAGAATAACTCGGAGTATTTTGATCCAAGGTTTGAGAACCTCATAAATATGGCATGGTCATAGGTACTGCATCGTCATGACACAGCAAGGATATCTCGTAGACTATCACGTTCATGAAACCTACTCTTCAGATGCACGCAACTCCACCGTGGAATCCTATATTAAAGTCGCAGAAAAAATAGGATTGAAAGAGATTGCCTTCGCAACTCACTTCATTATAACTGGTTACGATAAATTCTTCGGAATTCAGGAACACCAGATCGCTGACTATGTGGAGAACATCAAAAACCTGGATGAAACCACCGACGTTAAACTGCTTGTCAGCTTGGAAGTAGACTATTTCCCGGATGAAGAGAAGAGACTAGAGAAAATATTGGACGATTATTGCTTTGACTATGTTTTAGGCAGCACACATTACCCTAATGATGTTGACATCGGGTCACGGAAGCATGCCCCAGGGTTCTTCGCTGGAAGGAGTCTCGGTGAAGCCTGTGACGAGTTCTATTCATTCACCAAGATGGCAGTGGAGAGCGGTTTATTCGATGTGGTTGCTCACCTTGATTATTGGCGTAAATTCCTCCACCTTGTCAGAGATGAACCCGTTGAGTTGAAAGACTATGGCACAGTCGTCTATGATTTGTTCGATGCAATGAACTCACATGAAGTTGGCTTAGAGGTGAACACCTCCGGACGACGCCATAAGCACGGAGTCCAGTACCCCATAAAGGAGTTCCTCCAGGCAGCATACGCCTCAGGCGTGGACAGGATCACAATCGGTAGCGACAGCCACGTTCCCGACACCTTAGGCTACTGGCTACCCGAGGCAGTTGACCTCCTCAGAGACCTCGGGTTTAATGGTATAAGCAGGTACAAGGACAGGAAAAGAACACTACACCCCATATAATCGGTTGTAAGAACAGTGAAAAACCCATAGTGATGCCTTCAATCTATGATTGACCACCCGTTATCCAAGATAATCAAAGGCTTCGATCTTGACTCTTACCACGCCGGCATCAACACGGCATTCGCCGAGGTAGTGGGAGCAGGCTGTAAAAAGCTAGCCCTCAGCTCCACCTACAGCAGTGAACAAGCCGAACGAATGTTGGAGCCAACAAGGCATGCAGCCGAGGAGTACGGAGCCAAACTATACGTGGAGACAGATCTGCTTGTCAGCAAGCTTTTCCCTAGAGACATTGCCAAGGGTAAGACCGTGATTCTCATCGCTCAGAGCCAAGATGTATTGGACGAATACATGGAACTGAAGCGACTCAAAGAGGAAAGTAATAGGAAGAAAAACCCGGAAGACCTTGAATTAGAGATAGCCAGAAAGTTCGGGGCTCTCCTGAGTTATAGCAAGGAAAAGATAGACGAGTTATTAGCTAAGCACGGTTAGGGTGGCGGTCTCACACCTAGTGTGAGTTCGATGTCCATTAACTCCCCGTCACGTATCAGGGTCATCGTCACCACTTCACCGGGCGTTTTACTTCTGGACACGTAAAAGATGAGGTCATAGAAGGTGTTCATGCTTATACCGTCAACACCGATGATTACGTCACCACCCAAGGTTAACGTTAATCCATCGAAAGAGACCTGATCGGTACCCCCCTGTATGCCTGCTTCCTCGGCTGGGCCTCCCTCCGAGACAGCTACCACCAGTGTGCCTCTCGTGTTCTCGTCTAAGCCCATCTCCTCAGCTATCTCTTGATTCATCTCACGGGCTTGGATCCCTATCCATGGATGCAGGTACTCCCCGTCCTCGATGAGGCTTGTGACTTCTTTCTTCATGGTGTCGCTTGGGATGGCGAAACCCACGCCGCTGAAGTCGTTGGTGCTACTGAGGATTGCCGTGTTCATGCCCACCACCTCGCCTCTGAGGTTCAATAATGGTCCTCCACTGTTACCGGGGTTGATGGCGGCGTCTGTCTGGATGACATCCACTATCACATAGTTGCTCGGAGCCGTCATTGTGCGGCCGACGGCGCTCACTATCCCCAGTGTCATGGTGTTGGCGAGGCCGAATGGGTTGCCGATGGCTACCACGCTCTCACCCACAAGCAAGTCACCTGAGTTACCTAACGCTATTGGGTGCAGAAGCCAGTCAGGGGCGTCCACTTGGATTACAGCCATGTCGCTGTAAGGGTCGGTACCCACTAGAGTTGCCTTGAGCTCGGTTCCGTCAAGGAAAGTGACATCTATTCTCTCGGCATCTCCTACAACATGGTTGTTGGTGATTATTCTGCCCTCAGAGTCATAGATGAACCCGCTTCCTGTACCGCCTCCCTCAGCTGTACGTACGGATATGAGCACTACGCTTTGCTTGGTACTGTTATAGAGTTGTGTGAGTATGAGGTTATCCGAGGCGTTGCCCACCTCAGCGATCTTGACCTGTTCCTTCAGGTTATCGATCTCCTGTTGAGCGCTGTTCAGCCGGAACCTTAGGCTGTCAAGCTCTGTGTTGAGGGTGTCTATGTCACTGTTTGCTCCATCTCCGCCGTAGTATGTCACGTAGGATAATACGCCTACGTTGATGATCATGAAGATGATGATGACCGCCCAGAGGCGGTTGTCACTGGTTGTGCTTCTGCTCTTTTTACCGTAAAACCATTCGTCGCTCAAACTGCTCAAACACTCTTTACGATTGTTACGTAAATGTCTTTACTAATTTTCCAACTTGTTTTCATTGTCTTTTTTCCTATGTTGTCAAATTTGAAAAATGTAAAGTACTACCAGTATTTCATACAACTCATGAAAGCTATTAGAAGAGACACACTAACCATTCTAGCAGTCTCAATAATCGCATCTGCGTTACTCTCAACAATGATGGCTGGGGCCGCGTACACTCCCCAGAAGGTAACGGAAATAATAAGCAGACCGTTGCCTAGCCTCCCAGAGCCAGTTCTAGTCGGGGGGGAATTACCCATTCAGGTTAATGCAGATGAATCAGCGACAGGTTGGACCGCTGAGTTAACCAACAAGTATGACTCAGCCAGCCTCGGCTCAGGCATGGGCGTCTATAGTGATTTTTGGGATGTGACGTTTGATGTACCAGGTGACCTGCTTCCCGGGCTTTATGACCTAACTGTGACGTGGAGTGGAGGAGAAGCTACACAGTCAAACTGTGTATGGGTAATGGAGGACTGGCCGGAGAGCCTGACTATCAGCCAATCAAGTGACATCCACCAGCCCTATGGGAAGGATGTCTACGCCCAGTATATCCACGAGATGAATCTCATCCAACCCGACCTGCTTCTCACTACGGGTGACATTGTTGATGTGGAGACCATAGCAGCTGCATGGGGTTTCCTTCAGGGGACGATGCTGAGAAGCGAGGTACCCATCTATCTGATGCCTGGGAACCATGACCACACCTCTGGAAGCGCGTTGTATCAGCAGTATTGTGGCAAGAACAATTACACAGTTGTCATAGGTGATTTCATAATTGTCGCACTTGATAGCCACAGCGGAGGTTTCGTAGACCTTGAGGACATCCAGTGGGCTGACTCCGTGTTTAAAATGTACCCAGATAAAGTCAAGATCGTGGGGTTCCATCACCCATTGCTCAGCAGCGAGTACGAGGATGACCAAGGAACAGTCACAGGAGGAGAGATCACTGGGAGCTGGGAGAACATAGACGACCTCACAGAACTCATGTACTTCACCTGGCTGGACAATATGGAAGAAGCTGCTGAAATTCTCAAGCTGATCCAAGAAAACGATGTACGTCTCGTTCTTAGTGGACACGTTCACAGAGACATGATCTATATACTCAACGACCAGCATTACTTCATTTCGACGACTCCCGCCGGCGGTGGACTACCTCCTGGGAGTATTTACGGGTATAGGCTTCTGAAGATCGACAATGATGGTACCGTAACCTTGGACAAGTATGCCACAACTGGACTCTATACGCCGCCCAACTCGGTACCACTAAATGAAGTCCAGTATTATTATAAGGGTGCCAACGATGGTTCAGGAACATCGGTATCAGCCTCGGTGATAAACGGGCTTGAAATGCCCATCACAGATGCACGTCTGGAGTTTACAGTCAGTAGTAGTTCAGCTATCGATGATTACATTTGGTACCCAGAAGCACCTAAAGCCGTTGAGACTTATTCAACTAGCGAGGGCCACGTCTTCGTTGCTTATTTTGACTTGCCCGCGAGTTCCACACTTGACATAACAATATCCGATACAACGGATGATGCGTCACCAACAGCGTCTGTTGAGATGCCAAGTAGTCTTGACGCAGGTGAAGCCTTGGATGTTACCATCGAGGCGTCTGACGTCGGATGGGGAGTCAAGGATGTGGATGCATGGTATAGCACTGACTCAGGTTCCACATGGACTTCTTTTGAGTTATCATTCGCCCCCATCATAACAGGTGACGAATACATAATATCATACAACTCCGAGTCATACGCAGTCACAGTACCCACAGAGGGCGCCTCCGAGGTGGAGATCAAGGTAGAGACAACAGACTATGCAGGCAACACAGTCACTGAGATCGAGACTGTCACGTTGATTCAGCCACCGGCGGAGTTCACGCTAGCATTGGACACCATACCGAGCGGAATCCAAGTCATGGTGAATGGAAACACCGAGGATACCCCATACAGCGAAACTCTTCAAGAGGGAGCTTACACTGTCGAGGCCCCTCCATCGACGACAATCGACGAAACGGAGTACGCCTTCAAGGAGTGGAGCGATGGAGAGACAAGCATTTCACGAACCATTGACCTCGACACAAACACCGAGTTGACAGTAAAGTACGAGGAGAAACCAATCACGGAGCAGGAGACTGAACCCGAGCCCGATTCATGGGAGGGAATACCGATCCCACCTATCTTCATAGCTATTGGGATTCTAGTTAGTGTCTATTCTTTGAGGAAGAAAATACTCTAATCCATATTTTTTCTATTCTTTTAAAGTCAGCTATTCTAAATGCTATGGAGGGATGTAAAAATCCATATTTATGAATCCGACCTTCGCCGTACTTGATTAAACCACTCTGAAGGTCCTTTTTATCGGCGTACTTAATCGCGTTCTCATCACAATCTAATTCCCTAAACCAACAGAATTGAGGGACGAAAAGATAGACACACGATAATAGAAGGACCTTATACATGATGCTTGGTAGACCTAACCCCAACAAAACTGCGATAATCCAGCTTAGAAAACAACCAACGAAGAGAAGTATCAGATGCGTTATTTCATGAATCTTATGAGTAAACTCATGGGCAACTATAGCTTCTAATTCTTGTTCTGTAAGTTTTGATTTTAGTATTTCCCCAATACTCAGGGCGTCACAATACATGGATGCACCATTCCAGTTTTCAACGAGATAGAAACTTGAACACTCTATACCCATTTTTTCAGCTAGTTGGATTAAATTAGGGTTTAATACCATTTGTTTCGAGTTTTTCCTGAATGACATTTCCTTGAAATACCCGATATATGGAGATGCTCCGATAATGCAAAGGATTAGCATCAGTACAGCTGAGATGCTCCAAGTGTATTGTAAGATAACGAATGGAACTACTTGTGTATTCAATCTTAATGCGATAGTATCGACAATGATTATGAAAGATAACGAGCTTTTTACCCAGAAACTATAATTATGATAAATTTCTTCAATTTTATTCAAATTAAACAACGCTAATTCGATATTGTAAATAAAGTTTTTCCTTTATGTAAAAAATGAGGGGAAAAAATTTTAGGTTTATCTTACCATGTAAGGTAGAACTGCACAGTTATCACTTTTCCAGAGAAAGATAAAGAAAGTGAATAGTTACACCACCTCACAAGGATCGGTGTCAATTACCTCTTTTTCCAACTCTGCTTTTAATGTTTACAGCGACTTCTTTATTCTTTGAAGGACAACCGGATTTATTACAAACGTAATATTGATGCTCTTTTTCCGTGTGGCTATATCTCATCTCTTGTTCACATACACCGCAGAGTTCTGACGGTGGGTCCGTTTCTACATACATACTATCTCACTATTTTACTGTAATAATAGCTTAAAAGTCAATCAAGATTGAGCTGTTCAATCCTCGTGCATCCTTAATGTTAAATCCCAAATATGTAGGTTATCACCCATACAATGACCACACCAACCCATTAACAACGTATTTTTAACCCTAAGTTATGTACATAGAAACCCATCATGGGAAGAATGACGGATGAACTGGAAGAGGAGTAATCCTCATTTTTCAAACCACGAGGCTCTAATCGTGGAGGCGAGGACTGCCTTACCCCTGACTGGGGGAGTAAAGTGCCTAAAACCGTGCACGTAAATTTTAAGCGGTGATGCACTGCGCCATGTATTACTTTAATTATATGGTAAGTGCTAAGCAGTGATGCGCCCCATACAATGGTGTAGCTTCCAGTTACTCAAGATAAATCTAAAAAATCAATTACAACTTGATCATTTTATGGATTGATTTGTTCTATAACGCTTATCAATGCAACCACTCAACTACGTCCAATGTTCTGGCTTAACGTGGACCATCCAACAACCATATGGAAGCTACACAGGGCAGACTGCGTGTACTGCAAGCCAAGTGACTCAACTAGAAAAGGAGTTAACACGATGAAAGAGGAAGGTGGATGGTTCAAGTTCAAGACATACGCTGAGGCCCATGAGTTCTATAAGAAGACAAAGCCACGGGCTGTATGGCAGCCATGCAAAATATGTAAACCCGATGCCTAGATTCCTTTACAGAATAACCAGTCTGCTTGATCGCCCAATAAAACCAAAGTTATGAACCCCATAAGATCAAGACACCAAGAATTTCAAATAATAAATCCAACAATAAAAACTCATATAATCATTCAACGTCATAGGGCTTTCACCTTTTTTAAGAAAAATGAAAGTTATTTATGAAGATATGTATGAGATTACTATGCACTGGACCCTCTGGAGCCGATTAATTGGTTAAGAATCTTCGATTTAGCGACTTGTTCAGGAACGTTGCCCGGTACCTGAAAAAACATGAGTGTAATGATGATTTCAAATGCACTAGAACTTACCTTGAAACAATGATTGATCAACCAGCTAAGATTGATACCATGATTTTAAAAATAAAGTCCCTTGGGGCACGTTGTGATTGTGAGGTCATCAGTAAGGTGAAACCTCAGATTTACGGCAGGACTTTACTCGTGGTTCTCGATTAGACGGTGTATATTAATTGCCAAAATAATCACACAAGCCACTCTGTTTCCCTGTTCTCCATTCTCTTAATGCGGGGATATCTGCTTCTTTACAGCGTATAGGTGTTCACCAATCTCCCTTCCTCTACGCCTACGTCTTCTTTGGAGCCTGGTATATCATAGTGAAACTGAGGAGAGGAAGCGTTAGATGATAGGCAAAGAGACGGTCTGTGAGATCGTCAGAATAGTACTCGAGAGGTATGCCGTCAGGGAGGAGCTTTCTCAAGAGGAGTTCAACGAGATGATAATGGAGATACAGGAATTGTTTCCACCGTCAGAGTATAGGACACCACTTTTTTTCGTAAACTTTAAGCGGTGATGCATTTGCGTTACACACACGTAACACTTAAGCGGTGATTAGCACCATAAATTTGGGGAGAGATAAAATGGAAGAAAATTCATATAATCCTTATACAAGGACCAAACAATGAAAATCGATTGCGACAAGCTATCTGAACGCATTCAAGCTTTCAATCCAAGTTATTTTGAGGATTTCAACAACTTTTGGATAAGAAAAAACAGCATTGAGACGGATAATATATCTGTACTAGATACAGGTCATTTCGATCTAACTTATTTCATGCTCAGACACATCCTAGATAGCTGGCAAACATATCGCAATTCAAGTAACCTGACACCCCTAGAAACATTGAAAGAATCACTCACAAACATTCGAGAAGCATATTCTAGCATAAAGGAATACTCATTGTTAGAGTTTGATAAGGTGTCAAGAGAAGACCTTGAATATCTATGGCATGAACTGGGTCGAGTGAAACAACCGGAAGGAAAGACCAATTCAAAGGGAAAATATAATGTGATAGCCGTTTGTAAACCATTGATGCTCATCTGGGGGCAAACAATGGCTTTTGACAGTAATGTACGCTACAATATTTCGGGTATGAATATACATTCTGGTCAATATAGGTGGATCTTTGATAAATGGTACGATACTATGATCTCGTTTTCGGAATACCTGTTAGAAACGCCTGATGTTGCACAGTGTATTGAAAAGGAATCTCTTAAGGTATATGGAAACAAAGTTATGGTTCCGTATGGAAGGTTTCTAGATATTTACTATTTCGAAGGAACATGAAAGCGTGTATAAATTACGCTTAGAATCCTCACATGAGATTTTTGATGATCCCGAGACATCGAACCTTGCTCTAGGGCCGGCAACACTCTCCATTTTTCATAAATTTTAGCTTGATGGGTATCCTAATGCGTTATCCATCTGATGATGGTCAACGTATGCCTGTGGAATCCAATCCCTGAAAAGAATGGTGGCCATGTACTGGGACTCCACCATGTTAGTCTGGAAAGCGTCGTGGTTGTTATCATGCCCCCCGTATTTATGGTACAGCCATGGTAGACTGCATCCATCATACTCGGTATCCTTCCATTTTTCATACCAGTCGGTAACCATGATCTGTCCGTCAGGGTTGAAGCAGGGCACCATGAGAAACACCACGTTATCCAAGATACGAAGCGTGTTCTCGTCATCACCACTCAAAAGATCGTATGCCAACTCTGGTGCCATTTGTGTTGGCGCTATCTCGCTGGCGTGGAGACTCATGGACTGACATATAATCGCTTTCCCGTTACTGATCAGGGCTTCAACCTCTTCAGTCGATAATCCACGAGGATCACTGATCTTGAGATTGTCAGCTTGAATTTTTTCTAATCGTGATAGATTCCGAGGTGAGGAGATTATGACAAGTAGGAAAGGGGCTCCCTCGGTGGATAAACCCATATCGATAACCTTGATCCGGTTGCTCTCCCTCTCAAGTAACTGAAAATACTCTACGATCTTATCCCAACGAGCTATTTTTCCGTCACTACCTAATGTGAATCCAAAAAACGCCTCGGGGACGGTCACGCCGTTAATCATACAGGTTTAGAGGGTTCTTCAACATTTACCATTTACCGTTATAAACTGAATTGAGAAATGCTTTAATCATGTACCATTTGTCTCTATCAGTGCGGACCCGTAGCAGAGTGGATAATGCACCGGCCTCCGGAGCCGGAGATCACGGGTTCGAATCCTGTCGGGTCCGCCACTTATATCAACAGCTTGAATCAATTCAATCAAAAATGCACCTGCACCTGACATACTTATATGGAAAACATCAATCTATGATTCCATCCAGTTCCACTGGAGAGTGAATAAGATTGAATCCTCTCGCACAGCTAAGAGAAGAATGCCAGAAGCTCCTAGAGGAAAGCCTTGAGAAGGCGTATCCGGAGACAGAGCTTCCACAGGCCAAATACAGTGAGCCACCAAACCCAGAGATGGGTGCGTTATCATCACCAGTATGCTTCCAGCTTGCGAGGCCACTCAGGCAGTCCCCGGTAAAGATCGCACAGACACTGGCTAAGAACATCGATACATCAAGCAGCACCCTGATTGTCTCAGTTGAGGCAGTGAATGGATACCTGAACTTCCACACAGACATAGGTAACTATGCGAGCCTCGTGCTCAAAACGGTCCGAGCAAAGGACAAGGAGTACGGGTTCCTCAAGTCAGCTAACCCAGAGAAGGTGATGGTGGAGCACACAAGCGCGAACCCCATCAGCCCACTCCATATAGGCAACGCAAGGAACAGCATCCTCGGAGATAGCCTCGCAAGACTCCTAGACAAGAGGGGCCACGACGTGATCCGTCACTTCCTAGTCAACGACATGGGTCGACAGGTAGCCATGACCACATATGGCTGGAAGCTATTGGGAAAACCAGAGCCTGTCGGCACCGCTGAGCTATGGATAGGCACCATCTACGCCAGCGTCAACGTCATAAACGAGATACAGCGTTACACCAAAGACCTCCGTGAAGCGGAGAAAGAGGGTTGGGTATACGAGGCACAGGAAGCCCAAGAGGAGCTAGAAAAGTTCAACATAGCCGCCGATGGGCTACGTAAACGATACGCGGATATCTATGAAAAGCTCAGCGAGATAATTCCGGGCATCGAGGACCCAACGGCCGAGATAGTAGCCCTGAACACAGCCTACGAGAACAATGACCCCACGACAGTCAATGAGGTACGGCAGCAAGTCAAGTACTGCCTCGACGGCTTCGAGAAGAGCCTCGGAGACCTTGACATAAGTTTCGACAGCTTCGACTACGAAAGCGATCTAGTGTGGAGGCAGGCAGCCGAGGAGGTGCTGGAAGCCCTAAAGAAGTCAGGGTACGTCATCAAAGACCAAGGAGCACAGATACTGGACTGTGACTGGGTCGCACGAGACTTCAAACTCAAGGAACGGTGGGGACTCCACCCGAAACACGAGATACCACGCCTTGTACTGGTAAGAGGCGACGGCACAACTCTCTACACTCTGAGAGACATGGCGTACAGCATCTGGAAGTTTAGCCACGCTGAGAGAGTCATCAACGTGATAGGACAAGAACAGACACTAGCCCAGCTACAACTACGCATCGCGTTAGCTGCCATCGACAAGATAGAGATGGGAGACAACCAGCGGCACTACGCCTACGAGTTCGTCAATCTCCCAGGCATAAAAATGAGTGGTCGTCTCGGAAGATACGTGACGTTGAACGAGGTGCTTGAAAGAGCCGTCGCTCTGGCTTATGGTGAAGTAGAGAAACGGACATCGGAGTTGAGCGACGAGGAAAAGCAGAATATCGCTGAAATGGTGGGCTACGGAGCAGTAAAGTACACGTTGATCAGCGTCGACCCCATGAAACAGGTTACGTTCGACTGGGAGAAAGCACTCAACTTCGAGACAAACAGCGCCCCATTCATCCAGTACAGCCACGCAAGGACATGCAACATACTCAAACGAGTCGATGAGACAACAGAGGCCGATTATTCGCAGCTCACACATATCAAGGAGAGGGACTTAGTGAATCTGCTAGCCCGGTTCCCTGAGACCTTCGTGGACGCCGTAGAGGAGCTTCAACCAGCTGACCTAACTGCCTACGCTAACAACCTCGCTGACAAGTTCAACAGCTTCTACGCCACACAGAATGTCCTGAAGGCAGAGACGCCTGAACTCATGGCAGCGAGGCTCGCCATCGTGGATGCAGTCAGGATAACCCTCAGAAACGCGTTAGATGTCCTCGGCATAAAGGCCCCTGAACGTATGTAACCTCAGAGTCCAGCGATTTTCTTCATATCCTCTTTTAGCTCATCCATCAGGCTCCGGTTATAGATGGCGGCGGCAGGATGATACAATGGAATCATTGTGATCTCTCCCCAAGGCGCCTCTATCACGTATCTTTCTCCATGGACATCTCCAACCACAGCCTTCCCCAAGTTGAACCTGTCAAAAAAGTATGCCAATGCGCTGTTACCCATGGGCGCCACGATACGGGGCTTCATTATCTTAAGCTGGTTCTCCAGATACGACTCACAGGCCCTCACCTCAGCTTTCTTAGGCCGCCTGTTCTTGGGTGGCCTACACTTGATTATGTTCATGATGCAGATGTCAGCCCTATCCAGACCAGCGCCCCCCAGTAGCTCGTCTAATAGTTTTCCCGCTGACCCCACGAATGGGAGACCTGACTCATCCTCTTTTCGTCCCGGTGCCTCACCTACGAGAACAATATCTGAATCAAGGTTTCCGCTGCCCACTACCACGTTGATTCTTGTCTCGCAAAGACTACAACGAGTGCATTGAGCTGCGTCACCTCTTAGGCGCTCCATCTCAGTGAGCTTACCACTGTCACTTGAGGTGAACACTAGACTACACCAGACTCTTTGAGTCGTTTATAATCCTCTGGACCGAGCCCTAAAAGGTCTCGTAACACCGCCTCGGTGTCTCCTCCCAGCTTCGGCGCGGGACCTCTGGGAACCGGTTTGGTCTCTGACATCTTTATAGGGTTTCCTTGAACCTTGATCTTACCGAGTCCAGGCTGCTCTAGGTCAACGACCATGCCTCTGACTCCTCCGATGTGTGGGTCCTCGCTGGCCTCCTTGATATCATAGATGGGACATGAGGGCACCCTGTGCTGGTTTAGGAGTTCAACTATCTCATCCCTGCCGTGTTGCATGGTCCATCGCTCCATCTCCTCCTTGAGTGAGACATGGTTCTCCACTCTCAGTATGTTAGATGCGTAGCGTTCATCCTCAGCCAAGTGTCTGAGAGACGCTGCCTCGATGAATCGCTCCCAGATGGCGTCATTGGCGATGCCTATGACAACCCAACCGTCATTCGTAGGGAACGTGTCATATGGATAAACGAACTCATACCTGTTACCTATCCTTCCCGGTACATGTCCCTCGACGTAGTACTTCTGAGGAATATTCTCCAGTGAAGCGAAGACGCTATCCACAAGAGCCACATCCACCATCTGCCCCATCCCAGTCCTCTCCCTGATATTAAGAGCCGAGAGAATACCGATACAGCAAAAGAGGCTGCTCAGGATATCGCCTATCGCGGTGCCTGACCTTGTGGGAGGCGAGTCCGGCCAACCCGTGATGCTTAAGAGGCCACCCATCGCCTGCCCAATTATATCATAACCGGGTCTAGTCCGGTACGGTCCTGTCTGGCCGAACCCTGAGATGGCAGCATACACGAGACGAGAATTGATCTTCTTCAACTTCTCATAGTTTATCCCCAGCTTATCCATGGTTCCTGGCCTGAAGTTCTCTAGCAGGACATCGCAATACTTCACTAGTTCCCGGAACACCTTTTTCCCTTCCTCGGATTTCAGGTTCAATGTGATGCTCTTCTTGCCCCTATTCAGGTTCACATAGTACAGGCTCTCGTCGTCTTTGAAGGGAGGGAACTGGCGTGAGTCATCTCCTTTACCCGGTATCTCCAGCTTTATGACGTCGGCGCCCATGTCAGCTAGAAGCATACTGCAGAATGGCCCCGCGAGAACCCGGCTCATGTCAAGGACCCTTATGCCAAGGAAAGCGTCTGGGTTCAGCATAACCACAGACTATGATATTCACTATAAAAGTGGTTTCAATACAAAGAAGGAGGGAGAAAAAGAGTTACTCGACTGTCATCACAGCTGAGTAGACAGCCGGGACTAGCCGGTCGATGGTCAAGACTGAGCCCATGCTTGGCCGTACCTCTATCCTGAAGTTCTCATAGGGGTGAACATAGAGCAGTGGATAGGTGGCCGGAGCCGGGTCCATATCGCTTAACGTGATTTCCGTGAAGTCTACCTCGACCTTTACCTTTTCACCAGTCTCAAGAAGAGTGTCAGTATCGCCCGCGATAACCGTGACAGTCATGACTGTACCATTTGACTGGTATATCTCACCATGAGTTCGGTCACTAGTGAATGTGGCTACAAGCCTGTTATCAGAGATATCGATTGGCTCGTGTCCCTGTGAGAGTTTCAGGTAGAACGTCACCTTGATCATACAGATGTCGGATTGCTGACCTGTGCTTCCAGTCACGTTCGCGAACTGAGCGATTACTCCGCTGTCGATAAGCATCGAGGAACTGGCCTCACTCATACCGGACGAGATGACTGACTGCGCCTTCTCAGCGGTAAGGAACCCCATGTTGAGAATTACGAAAGCGAATGCCGCTGCTGTGATTACAAAAGCGACGAGTATGATAGCGGTCTCAAGACCGGTCATACCTCTGCGTTTCTTATTGATTATATCCATTAGGTTATCAACACCAGTATCCTAAGTTACTGGAAGTTTCAGAGAATATTCTATTAAGAAAATGTGTGTAGAGACGTATACATAACAACTCTAAGTATATCGCCATTAATGTTATCAATCGAGAAACGCATTGATTCATTGATCAGTTTGCACGGGACACGCCCAGCGTTCAAGCTATGGCTAGAAACAGACGACGGCTGCGTCTTCGGTCCAGGCGTCTACAGTCTTCTGAAGAAGATCAACGAGACGGGGACATTGAAGGAGGCCGCGGAGTCTCTTGAGATGAGTTACAGGTATAGCTGGGGACTCATCAAGAAAGCCGAGGAGAAGCTGGGTGAGCCGTTGATCGCGGCCAGTAAGGGAGGCAGACTCGGTGGAGGCAGCACAGAGATTACCGAGCTGGGAGCCAGATTCATCGAGGACTTTGAGAGGATCAGACAGGTGATCCAGGATGCCTCCATTGAAATCTCCGGTATCGGCGAGATCACTGGTACAATAGAGCAAGTCTCGAAGAAAGGTGAAGAGTACAGCGTCGTCGTCAAACCTGACTCAGAGAAAATAACCTTGGTTCTAAACAAAGATAGCGCTGATCTGGTAAAAGGAGCAAAAGTCAGGCTCAGCCTACGCCTCGCATCTGGCTCGGAGTGAGCACCTGGTCGGTCTTGGACTTAATTATATCGATGAACCCCTCGAACCTGTGCCGTAGCTCCCGTCCCTGTGGGGTGAGATCGTAGTAGCACTTGGGGCATTCCTCGGTCTCATCGGCCTTTATTATGTACCCTAGCCCGCAGAGGTCGTTGAGGTGATGGTACACGTTACGGATGTCATTGTCGTTCATGTAGACATAAAAATGGCTCTTGAGTTGCTGCCATATGTCGTACCCGTAGGATTCCTGTCCGCTTTCATGGTTGTGTGTGATGACTGCCATTACCTTCATCTTGGTGGCGCCGCAGGTTCCCTTTGGTTTTGGCATGGGCTACTCTAAAAACTTAAATACTGACCGCAATATTAATAATTTACGTATGGGTAAATTATCCATAGTATCGTTTTGGACAGATTAAACCACGAGGACCAACACCAATGTCAAACAAAAACAGCACAAACAAGTGCCCCAAATGCGGCAGCGAGAACCTCGTAAGCGATCTAGAGCAAGGAGAGACAGTGTGCGCTAACTGTGGACTCGTGATAGACGAGGACATCATAGACATGGGACCCGAGTGGAGAGCCTTCACACCCGCTGAGAAACGATCCAGAAGCAGGACAGGTCTCGGAGAATCTTACAGCCTCTTCGACAAGGGACTCTCAACGGTCATCAAAGGAGACAAGGATGCCAACGGGAAAAAGCTCGACGACGAGACCAGAATCAAGATGGGAAGGCTGCGAAGGTACGATAACCGTAGCAAGTTTGATGAGACGTGGCGCAGAAACCTCAGCATCGCGATGGCTGAGCTGGACAGGATGACGGTGGCGCTTCACCTCCCTAAGAACATGAAGGAGTACGCCGCCGTAATATACAGAAAGGCTCTGAAGATGGACCTCATCAGGGGCAGAAGCATAGACGCCTTTGTAGCCGCTACCATATACGCTGCGTGCAGAAGAACCAACGTGCCAAGGACCCTCAAAGAGATAAGCACGGCCTCGACAAGGGAACACTCAGAGGTAGCTAGAACATACAGGCTCCTCCTACGTGAGATGAACCTAAAGATGCCTGTGGATGATCCTTTAAAGTTCATACCAGGCATCGCGTCTAAACTTAACCTAAAGAGAGACACAGAGAGAAAGGCGGTAAAGATCTTGGAAAAAGCTCGTAAAAGCAGGGGTCTCTCGGGAAAGGACCCACGTGGACTGGCTGCAGCCGCCTTGTATATGGCCAGCATCAACAACGATGACCGTCGGGTTCAGAAAAAGGTAGCTGAGGCCGCAGGCACCACCGAGGTTACTCTGAGGAACAGGCTCAGGGGACTTGAGGCAATTATGAAGGTGCCTGATGAGGCACAGACCCCTGATGGTTTTAACCCTAACTTTATTTAAACCAGCTCCAAAGTTAATTGTGTCCGTTTAGGAGACTCATCTATGAACAAGATTGAAGGCATGGAAGAGGCATTCAAGAAAGCCAAGGTAGTTTTCATGACCACCTATGATGGTGACAAAGAAAACACCCGGCAAATGACCAACTACAACGAGAGCCCATACGGAGCCATCTGGTTCCCCACTGAGAAGAACACTCGGAAAGTGAAAGACATCGAGACGAACCCAAAGATCCTGCTCACTTTTCCAGCCGGAAAGAAAGGAGAGTTCTACGAGATCAACGGCGAGGCAAGTTTCGCGAGTGAGAGTGAAGTGGAATCTAAGTGGGAGTGGTGGTGGCTCTACTGGCACCCGGCTCAGAAAAATAGGTTCTGGTTCCCCCGCTCCATGACCGAGAACAGAGCAATAATAAACATTAACCCTGTTGAGGCTCGGCTCGTAAGGAGATCATAACCTTTTTTTTCTAATACTTTATTCTTAGTGAGATTATGGTGACACAGAAGCCTAGCCTGGAAGAAGTAATTAACGCAAATCGCACATTAATCATATTGATAGTGAGCATGCCGATCTTTGGAATGCTCATTGCCATCGTTTTGATTCTATATAAGCAACCTGATAACATGTTGGTAGTACTGGGCGTGATCGTGTTCATAATGGTCCAGTACGCGGTGATGGTATTTTTCATTACCAAACGAATGGACAAACTAGGCAAGACTGAAAAAAAGAATGAGACCTCAGAGGATAAAAATTCAGAAGTATTTATTGAGTAGATGAGATAATATCAGTAGATAAGTAATGAAGGAGTTCACAGTCGAGATAAACGATGATCTTTATAATTATCTCGAGTTTTTAGAGCGAACCCGCTTTATAAAGAACAAGAACGAGGCTCTTCACAAAGCGTTACTGTTATTTAAAAAACTCTCGATGCATGACTGGCTCCCTGATATTTACCGTATAGGTGAAAATAGGATACTCATAATGGATAGGGGTATGCTTCTGGACATTTTTGAATCACTGACCGAGAACGAGACTTATAGAGTTGGCAGCACAACGGCACTCAAGAGAAAAGTCCTCAAACCTGAGTTTAGAGACCTGAATCTAACTCAGAAGGCGAATTGGCCTCTCGTGCTCAAGGAGTTAGAGAACCTTGGATGGGGAGTCTTCGAGAAGATCGAAGATGAGATTAGGATTGAACATGCCGCGGTTCCTGCTCTCTACTTGAAGGGATATCTTGAGACAATGTTCAAAGTAAAATTGGAGGAACATTACACCAATATCACAGACTTGATAGTCTTCAAAGTGAAGCATCCTAAAGAGGAGATCTGGTTCTAGAGACCAGTCCAAGGACATCTCTTGTATGGGCCTATCACTATTGTGACTACTGTCCCCAGGATTCCATCCAAGGCCAGCTCTGTTTCCAGAAACTTGTTAAGATCCTCCATTTGCTCGAAAATGACCTCAATAAGCAGATCTACATCGCCGCTTGTCCGGTATAACACGTGTACATCGGGGTTTATCTTGATAATTGATACAATCTCCTGTAGTTTAGCTGGCTGGATTTTGAGGCCTATGAACGCCTTGATAGCTCTGCCTAGTTTGTGGTAATCCATAATTATCGTGAACTTTTTGATGATTCCGGTTTCCGTTAATTTGTCGATTCGATTCTTGATAGTGGCCTCGCTTACTCCCGCCTCTTCTGCCATTTTTTTATAAGTGCATCTCGCGTTGTCCGTGAGACTCCTAACTATCTTGAGGTCTAAGATATCCAGAGACATACTTGAATATTATATTCTTCCTGACTCAAATATCTTTAGGTTCATTAAATTTTACTTTGGTTTTCTTTAATGAAATGTTGGTTTTCTTTAATATTTTTGAATGAATCTTTCATCACTAATTATTAACAGATATATGTTAAAAACCATATCACTCACACAGTATTTATTGTATATACAAACAAAGGCCAAGAGAGATCCCTAAAAAAAATGAAGAAAAACGTAGTTGGAATTAAAGAAAACCATAACATTTGTTTCTGTTTTACGATTTTCTTAATGGATTAGTCTTTAACAAACGCGATGTTTATGTTGTATGACCAACATGAAAGAAATCAACAATGTCCCTGTATCCCTTTACAAGACCCTGTCAGAGAAACTTGTATCCCTAATTCTAGACTCTGAAAATAATAACGCGGTTTCCACGGAGACAACGAAGAAGATAATCTATCTCTGGAGACAGGATCAACTGGCCTCAACAACTGGAATAGAGACGCTGATCCACGCCGCCATTGCGATAAACGTTGAAGACACCGTCGAGATCATGAACGAACTCGGTCTTCAGGAGCTATCTATTGCGGTTAAAAACCGATAAATATAATAATTTTTTTTACAACTATCATTATTAATCATCAGGGGATATTAAGAGTTGGTGAAAAGTTATACTCTGGCTAGAGTTCAGCCAGCAAAAGATAAAATAGTTTTTAACAAGATCAAGAAACTTTCTGAGGTTGAAGAGGTGATCACGACATATGGTGAGTATGATCTGATCATTAAGGTCGAGGTTCAGACACTTGACGACTTGGATCAGTTTGTGTTCCATAAACTGAGAACCATTGAAGGCATAGAGGCAACGACAACGCTGATCAGCGCCCGTATACCACAAACGAGTTGAGATCCATGGAAAAGTTCCCTTCAGTTGTCGCGGATATCATGAGTAAACTGGTCACGATTGATGGAGCATTATCAGTCAAGGAGGCAGCTGACAAAATGCTTGAAAGTCAAATCGGGAGCATCATTATCATGGAAACTAGTAAACCGGTGGGAATAGTCACAAAGAGTGACTTGCTATGCAGGGTTATCGTAGAGCACCGTGATTCAAAAAATACGTCTGTCAGAAAAATTATGTCGAGCCCTCTCATCTCAATAGATAAAGACACTACCATCATCGATGCAATGAGGGTATTAAGAAACAAGAATATCCGTCGACTCTTAGTGAGTGAGGACGAGAAATTTGTTGGAATCGTTTCTGAGAGAGATCTGATAAGAGCGGTCACCATTTCATCGCTAACACAGTTTAAAACGCTTCTCAGGAAAAAATAGTCAATTAAATATTCAGGGTTCTCCCGAAGAATAATTATTTCACATCTACGTTAGAAAGCTTTTTATCAAAAAAAAATCCTTATAGGTGAATCACTTTGATGAAGAAGGTCACCATCATCACTCCCCCCGAGTATGAGGGTCCAGTTCTCGAGTCCCTTGGAAGGGCGCGGGTGACGCATCTTACTCAAGTCACTGGCTCTGAATTTGAGGGACTTAGAGGATCCTCAGGCAAGGAAGTTGACTACAAAAAACTTTATGATAAAATCCGTACTCAGCTAGTGGAACCGCTAGGCTTAAGCGATATGACTGTTGCACGGACAACCCCTAGCGTAGATGAGTTAAAGGCTTTTGCACTCGATCCAGAGAGTAAAGTGGACGAAATCATTGACGAGGCAGCACTTTTCGTCGAAAAAATCAAGGCAAGTCGAGAAGAGGTCCATGTACAAAACAACAATCTCTTAGAAGAACTCAAGAAGAAGCTTGAGGCCATAGACGAGGAAAAGACCCGTAAATGGGATAACCAATTGGCTCTATTAGCAAGATTGGAGTCCCTTCAAGCGTTGGAGCCTGAGGAACTCAAGAGTTGTTTTGCTGTCGGTATCGTCAAAAACGAGGATATCTCCAAGATGAGCGAGTACCTGAAGAGGTACCCAGAAACCTATCATCGTGCTTCTGAGATATCTAAGGAAGAAAGTCTTCTCTTCGTCTTCGGGTCTGAAGAAAGCGAAAAATGGGTTGAAGCCCTATTCCTCGTATTTGATATAAAAGACATATTCGATGTTCTTGAAACAGGTGATGTATTACTAGTTCTGGACCCTAAAAGAAGAAAAGAGGCAATCGAGAAGTACAAGGCACAACTTGTGATTATGGAGAAAGAGATCAAAGTTCCGGATGACGAAACCAAGGAAGAGAGGGAAATCAGGGAAAAACTCGGTGAGCTAGAAGATGGCTACGAGAAAAAAATCGCAGACTTGAAAGATGAATTTGATAAGAAGATCAAGCAGAACGAGGAAGCAAGTCGCCTGAAGATCGAAGAGTTACAGACGGAACAGTCAGAGTCCATAGGAAAAATTAGGTTTTATGTAAACATTCTAAAGCTCTCATCCCGTAAGGGCACGCTAATCTTCCGCAGCAGAGTCATTAGTGTGCTCCAAGGATATACGCCAGAATACATGATCCCTGACCTAATGGCTGCTGTGAAGGAAGTCGAGTCCGAGTTTGGAGAGATCCTCTACGTTGAAGTAAGTGACGTAGGACACGAGGACAAGCACGCCCCTACACCTGAGATGAACTTCAAGTCTAAATCGTTACAGCCCCTCTGGATACTGACTAGGCTCAGGGGTTGGCCCTCAGCCGATGAGTTTAATCCTGGATACATCTCAGTGCTAATATTCTGCTTCCAGTTCGGTCTCATGTTCGGAGACATTGGTCAAGGCGTCGTCTTTCTGCTAATAGGGCTGTTGTTTCACAAGAAGTATGATAGAGGTATGATGAAATACCTTACAGCACTTTTCATCCCGATGGGTATTGCGGCCATAGTATTCGGGTTCATGTATGACTCGATATTCCTTTACGAGCATGAGATAAGTCACTGGCTGCATGGGGCACATATTGAGTTGCCGTTCCGCTACCCCATCATGCCTAACCCGACCACCGAGACAGGTAAATTAATGAACCTCATCTTCCTCGTCGGTGCAGTCGAAATAGTTTTCGGGTCTCTCTTGGGTGCGTATAACTCGTTCAGGGCGAAGAATTATGCTGGAATAATTGGTGAGCGCGGTCTAGGAATGGGGTTCTACGTCACGGGGCTATATCTTAGTGCATCAACCATGTTCACAACAGGGCTTGACGTAATGATCCTCGTAGCTGCTTGGCCATTCAAGCTAATGCTCCTAGGTATGGGGCTTAGCTTCATTGAACCAATCGTGCACAGCCTGATGCATGGACATGGTATAGGTGGAATAGAGTCAATCGGTCAGGGCATAGGGGGCCTGCTAATGACCTTCGTAGAGGGACTGGCTAACATGTTCAGCTTCCTCAGAATCGCCGCATTCGCTATAGCGCACGTAAGCCTATCAGGTGCGGGAGTGGCAATGGGTGCGGCAATTGGCAGCCCGATTGGAGGAATGATCATGATGAACATAATCGCATTGAGCTTCGAGTTCGTATCAAGCAGTGTACAGAGTCTAAGGTTGCTTTACTACGAGTTCATGGGCAAGTTCTTCCAAGGAGAAGGGATACGATTCAAACCATTAATTATTCGTGACTCGCAGCCCATCGTAGAGTAAACACTACAATTTTTTTCTTTAATTTTTTTTCTCTGGAAAAGATATATATGTATTCAAGCTGACTTAGGGAGAGTAAAAGGTGAGAAATGACTATGATGTCACATGATCTCATACTGACCAACGCTGGAGATATCTAGAAATGTTGGAGTACGCGACACTAGCCGTAGCAATCTGCATGTTCTCGGGTGCTTATGCTATGGCTCAGGGTGGTATGATCAACGCTTCTGCCGATATGGAAGGCAAGAGCACACCGTGGGGAGCAGGTCTAACTGCTTTCGGTGGCTTCACGGTTATTGTGAGCATATATTTAATGATCGTTTTAATCTTTGGAGGAGGTGAAGGTGGTATGATTCCTGAATCAGCATGGCCTTTGCTAACCAGTTCACTAACCCTTATTGGGGCTGCTTTCGCTTCTGCCCTTTGTATTATGGTAGCAGCAAAAGCTGGAGCAGACATGTTAATAGAGAGACCAGAATTATCTATCTGGGCACTTCTATTCATCGCTCTTGGTGAGGGTTTAGCAATTTACGGTCTGATTATCGCCATCCTGCTAAGCGGTTAACGCAGTTCGCAGATTGGTAAATCCCCTTTTATCTTTTTCATATAATCTAATTATATCAACAAGTAAAAATGTATTTTTTGTTTAATAATCATCTGGTAAAGCTTATAATATTAACAAATTCATTAAAGTATACTAAGTGGTATGACGCCACCACCTGAGGATATGATATGAAGTTCAAAGCGTTTGTATATGTCACATTAAAATCAGGGTACAGTGACCCTGAAGGTGACACCACAGCCGATGCCCTCAAGGGACTCGGCTACTCTGTCAATAAGGTCCGCGCAAGCAAAGCCTACGAGGTCTACTTCGAGGGCAAGGACAAAGAACAAGCGAAGGCGTTGATAGAGGAGATGTGCCGTAGACTATTAACTAACCCCACCAAGGACGACTACAGGTTTGAGCTAAGTGAACAGTGATGACTCGGATACAGCGAAGTGATTTTTCCTTTGAGCACCACACAGTGGACCTCCTGAACGCTGGAGATGAGGAACTCAAGGAGATCGCTGAGACACTGGGTCTTGGGCTTTCATTAGAGGAGTTGCGATATATCCGTGACCATTACCTCATTCAGGAGCGGAAGGCTACCGACATAGAGCTTCAGACCTTTGACCAGACTATGAGTGAGCACTGCAGCCACAAGACTTTTGCAGGAATAATCAAGACGCCGGAGGGTACGGTGAATGGTCTGCTCAAGACTTACCTTATGAGCCTTATCGATGAGCTTGAGCCGGAGTGGTGTTTCAGTGTCTTCAAGGACAATGCGGGGATCGTGGATTTCACAGAGGACGTAGGCATAGCAATCAAGGTAGAGACTCATAACCATCCATCAGCAATCGAGCCTTTTGGAGGTGCGGCGACTGGGCTCGGAGGAGTCATCAGAGATATTATGGGAGTGTGGGCTAACCCGATCGCTAACACTGATGTATTGTGTTTCGGTCCACTTGATTATGATTACGAGAAGTTACCCGAAGGAGTGAAGCACCCCCGGTACCTTTTCAGTGGTGTCGTGGATGGTATCGGTAGCTACGGGAACAGCATCGGTATTCCTACAGTTAACGGCGCTACCGTGTTCGACGAGGATTACATTGGTAACGTCGTGGTTTACGCTGGCTGCATCGGAACCATACCTAAGGATCAATATATCAGGAACATCAAAGCAGGCGATTTGATGGTACTTGCAGGCGGTAAGACCGGTCTTGATGGTATTCACGGTGTCACTTTTGCTTCTGCCGAGTTAACCGAGAAATCAGAGGAGGTGAGCAGACCAGCCGTACAGATCGCTAATCCAATCGAGGAGGAGAAGATTAAGCGAGCCATCAAGCAAGTTAGTGACCTGAAGTTAGGCAGCGGAATCACTGATATCGGTGGTGGCGGTTTGAGTTGCGGCGTCTGCGAGACAGCCGAGACGTATGGATTAGGTGTTGAAGCGTATCTTGATCGCATCCCGTTAAAGGCAGAAGATATGGCGCCGTGGGAGATCTGGATAAGCGAAAGCCAAGAAAGAATGCTTCTCGCTGTGCCACCTGAGAACCTGAGTAAGGTTCTGAAGATCTTTGAGGACGAGCAGGTGGAGACAACGGTGCTGGGTGAGTACAACGAGTCAGGTATAGCTACATTGTATTTTCACGGCGAGATCATCGGCAAGCTTGTGCTACAGGACCTTTTCAATCCACCCAAACTGAACAGGGAAACAAACTGGTCTCCACCAAAGCTGGAGGAGCCTGTTATTCCTGAGCTTGAGGACTTGGGTGAGGCGCTGCTACAGCTCCTCTCAGCTTATAATATCGCGAGCAAGGAGAAGGTGGTGCGCCGCTATGACCAGGAAGTAAAAGGTCAGACGGTAATCAAGCCTCTTCAGGGCTGGAAGGCTGGGCCCAGTGATGCCAGCGTGTTGAAGCCTCTTGAGGGGGAATGGAAGGGGATCAGTGTCGCCAGCGGAATCAACCCACGGTACGGGAAGATAGACCCCTACTGGATGGCGGCCAGCGTCATTGATGAAGCTGTTAGGAACAGCGTCTGTGTAGGAGGCAGACGGTGGGCTCTGCTTGATAACTTCACTTGGGGTAATCCTGAGTATGAGGACAGGCTAGGCGGCCTAGTGTACGCATGCAGGGGTTGTTATGACACCGCCAAGGTCTATGGTACACCATTTGTGAGTGGGAAGGACAGCCTGTACAACGAGAGCCCTATGGGTCCTGTAGCGCCTACTCTTCTTATCACAAGTCTTGGTATAGTGCCAGATATCAGGAAAGCAATCAGCATGGAGCTGAAGGAGACAGGAAATGCGCTCTATGTAATCGGCGTCACCAAGCCTGAGCTGGGAGGCAGCGAGTATTACAAGCTCCACGATGAGCTAGGCGCGTCGGTGCCTAAGCTAGACGCTGAACGCAACATCACTGCATATAGACGCGTTCTGGACGCAATGGACTGGGGGCTCGTGAGGGCTTGCCACGACTGCAGTGAGGGAGGTCTCGCCGTGGCGGTGGCTGAGATGGCTTTCACAGGAGACCTAGGCGTGGACCTTGACATCGGTAAGGTACCCGTGTCGGAGAATATGAGGGAAGACTATGTCCTGTTCAGCGAGAGCAACGGCAGACTCATAATTGAGGTTCCAGCCGAACTAACCTCGAACTTTGAGGCTGTGATGAGTGACACACCCATGGCGTGCATCGGCGCAGTAAAGAAAGACAGAGCTGTCACAATGACAAAGGACGGCGAACCGGTTATGGAGCTGGACCTTGACACGTTGATTTCAGCGTGGAAGAAGCCGCTGGAGGAGCGAAGATGAATAAAGAAGACATCAGAGTTCTGATACTGCGGGCTCCCGGAACCAACTGTGATCTTGAGGCAGTGCGGAGCTTCAGAGAGTTAGGACCTCAAGTAGACTTAATTCACACCCAGAAGATGTTCAAGGACAAGAACCTGGAGGACTACGACGTGCTCCTGTTCCCGGGGGGTTTCAGCTACGGCGATTATGTGCGTAGCGGGGCAATCTGGGCGAAGGAGTGCGAGTACAGGATCGGTAAGGAGCTAAGCGAGTTCGTGGACGAGGGCAAACCCCTGATAGGTATCTGTAACGGGTTCCAGCAGCTTGTGGAGATGGGTTTCCTCCCCGGCTGGAAGGGCAAGTCACTATACCCTGAGGCTGCTCTCGGCAACAGCACTCACGGGTACCAGAACCGTTGGATACGGATGCGGTACGAGGGTAAGGGTAACTGTGACATGATGGGTGGTCTAGAAGAGGGGTTCATTCTTCAGTGCCCTGTTGCTCATGGTGAGGGAAGGTTCATCCTCCCACCGGATCAGAGGGAGGAACTGCTTCAGAGACTCTACGACTTGGACATGATGGTGTGGCGGTACGTAAGGGAGGACGGGTCATATGCAGAGAATGACTGGCCGGAGAACCCCAACGGCGCCTATCATGACGTAGCCGGTATCTGTAACCCCGAAGGAAACGTGCTGGGACTGATGCCTCACCCAGAAAGAGCCTTCTATGGATACTTGATGCCCGAGTGGACTAAACAATCCACGCCACCTGAGCACGGCGACGGTTACCCGTTCTTCAAGTCCATCGTGGATTACGTGGAGAAGAACTTTTAACTTTTTCATCTATTATTCTCGTGCGCGGTAGTTACCGAACAACCTCCACTCAAGCCACTCCACTACCCAGAGTATCCTATCAGGGTCGTTGTGCCTGGAACGGTTCATGAGAAGGGTGACTCCGATACCGAGTGCCCCCCATATAGGCGTGAACATCCATAGAACTGTGTCCCCTTCGAGCCACGCCAAGTAAATCATCAGAATTGTAACGCTGTTAATGATGAGGGCACCAAGATAGAACCCGATGTTCAGTCTCCGCCTGATCCCTTTAAGTCTCCTAGCTCTCTTCGTGTTTACGGTTTCCAGTATGCCCTCGTCGATGTCACTTTTAATGAAGCTCAATACTGCCACTGCCTTCCTGCCCAGCTCAGATAGGCTGTAACGTCGGTCCTCGTCACGTTTTAGGAACCCTTCAAGCTCACCGAGATGGTAATTGAGTCGCCCCGTGGAGAGACCTGACTCCCCGAGGATGCCTGTATAGTTTACGCCTTCCTCGTAGCTGCCCACTATCCTGAGGATATTCTTCCTCTCACTGTGGGACAGGGCCCTGATGACCAAATCATCCAACTCATCTCCGTTTTTCACATTTATCCACTGCATCTACCCATACACAGTACCGTTTTAACCCTTTTTGAACCACAAATTTTGACAAGAACACTTGTCAAACAATAAAACAACGAAAAACGAGCAACAAAAATAAATTTCCAACAAGTTACTGCAGTTGTACCCTAAAAACCGCTGAAAGATGAGCCGTCGGTCGCGGCGACCGCCCCTCCCAAGGCTAAGCACAGATTATTGTCTACTCAGGTAAATCAGAATCGTGCTTGCCACAGTGGTGAACAGGTCAGGCACCACATTGAAGTACCGTATAATCTTCACGCCCTCAGTGCCCCCAGTCACGTTCAGCAACACAGGGTTAGTGAACAGGCTATAACTCAGCAACGCACCTGACAGGAATACGAGTCCCAGAGTGAAGGTGGCCCGGGTTTCACGATACATGTCAAGGTACGACGCAAACAGGTAAACCAGCAGCACAGAATTCACCAGCGAGATAACGGTCTTACCACGGATATATGCCGCAAGCTGATTGCTTATGATCCGCAGATGCTCATACTCAAGGTCCTCAAGACCAGGGTCAACGCTTATACGCTCATCATCAAGGAACCTGAAGATGATCTCCTCCTCAGTGAGCCATAGGTCACTGATGTTACTCTGAATCATCACGATGAAGTATATCGCCATCACCGCGACCGCCACCTGTTGTTTTCTATTCATCTGCACCTTCACAAACCACCATCATTATTAGACGTTTTTCCAATTCTCTTCCAAATCTCTTCAAAATCCCCATAACTCGCTTCAAGGTCAACCGAAAGGAAGTACATCTTACCATACCGCTGGCCAATGGAAGTGACGAGCCCGTTCTTCTCGAGGATATCCAGGTGATGCCTGATAGTCCGGTAGTCTACGCCGAGGACAACACCCAGCTGATTCGCGTTCATGGGCTCATTCTTGATTGCGACGATGAGCTTCGCCCGGTTCGGACCACCACGTGACCCTGCGATAAGCCACTGCAGCATATGCTTCATATACCGGTTCTTACTGGACATACCCTGAACTCGAATCTATTACGCATACTCTTACAGTGACTGCTTTAAAACTAACTAACAATGATTATGTACTAATTCTGATCAAATCCTGAAAAATCGTTTATAACAACAACAGGGTCTCATCACGCATGGACAAGAAGCCAGAACGTATGGAGAAGCCAACAGCGCTTGAAAGAGCCCTCAGCGCCCTGAGCCAAGCAATGAAAAAGAACCTGAAACCAGCGAGGACATCCTCGTTCAAGACACTGTAGGAGATATATGACATTGGACTGGGAGCAGGGAGACGCCATTTTTTCCCTCCCCGAGATTACCCTGCTCCCAGCTCATACACGGCATAGGTTCATTCATTATTATCATCAATCTTCCTTGAAAGTCATCAACCATCATGAAGAACGGCTATTAGCTAACACCTTAGCAGTCTTCCTAACCTTAGACCGGTGATACCCCAGTTGAACCTGTTAGATCTATTCAGGATGTCCGTGGAAGGGCTAGGAGAGAGAAAATTCAGAGTCAGCCTTAACTTGGTGGGGATACTCATCGGCTGCGCCGCTATCACTGGACTCATCTCCATGACTCAGGGGATGAAAACCGATATCACGGATCAGTTGGACATCTTCGGTGCCACCTCTATACAGGTAAACTATTTGAAATGTAATATTGGGGTTTTTAAGGGGGGTGGTTTACGGGTAGACAAATATATTTAGACGATTATTCTAAAAATTACGGGTCGAACCCTTCGTGACTCTATTCAACGTCGACAAGGGTGTTATCACCGATCTCTCAGAGATCATAGCGGAGCAGAAAGCGCAGCTAGATGATCTAGATAAAAAGCTGGCAGAGTCCAACGACAGGTTCTCAGTGATATTCGATAAAAACCATACGCTAGAGGCAAAGCTCGTGGAGCTTGAGGACCAGGTTAAAGAGGTGATGCCGATAGTCAGAATGTTCCAGAGGATGGTCGATAAGGAGAAGGCGTTGAAAAAACTAATAGAAGCCTCAAGTGCTTGAGTTAGATCTAGGCCAGCGACAGATCGGGCCTCCAGGAGGATTCAGCGGCTACGGCGAGACCATGATCATGTGCCAGAAGATATGTGTCGTCCTCGATGACCCTCGGTGGTAAGCGGGTCTTGCTACTGACATCTAGGAGAGTTATTTTAGCGTAGTTCTCCGCCCTGAGCTCTTTGAGGGCCTCGTTCACCTTTTTGCGCGTGTTTGCGCGCATAAAGATCTCTCTCCCCCCTGATGTTAAGAAATTGCTGTCCAAGGTTACCCATCCTTCCGCGATTTTCTCTATCATTCCGGCTTTGGCTAGGCGTATCGTCCATGTCCTCACGGTATTTTCGGACCGACCTATCGCCTCTTCTAGCTCCTTCGGGGTTTTTGGTCTCCCATCCGCGAGTGCGATCAGTATCTTTATGCCCGAGCCGAGCCTTGAAATTGCATTTTCCATGTAAATTTTCTCCCTCTTTTTCGTGTGTCCAAGATCTTCAGTTTCTGGGGGCTGAACCCTCAAGTTTTTTTGGTTTTGGCGGGATTTTTCTCCAAATTTCTGTGGTGAGGCATCTCGATATCAAAATTAGCCATTAGTTATATAATATTTTGCGAAGCGTTATGGAAAAAAGGAACAGAGGAACCTTCTGGTCTGTAAAGGTTCCTTCACGTCTCAACAGCCAGCTTGATAGGTACATAGAAGAAGATGCCTTCGAGACGAAAAGCGAGTTTATCAGACAGGCGGTCCGGGAAAAGCTGAGAGAAGAGCTTGCACTTGCTCAAGGTGAGGAGAGACCATGAAAATAAAAGTGGGGTGGCCCCGCAGCCAGCCCCCGAACTCCCCGCGACTTTTTCCAGCACCAAGGAGGTCTAAACATAAATTCTTTTAATCCCTTAAAAAGACTCTTCAATTTTTTCATTACACTCACGGCGGACTTTCGCAATGAGCGACCGCTTATGTCGTTAAAACTGGCCGAGATTACCAAAGCGTTAGTTGGGGCGTGGGGTTGAAACCCAAGCATAAGGAGAACAAAAATGAGTATTATAAAAGATTACATCGAGTCCGCGGGTGGCAACTTCCGAACCGCTAAAAACACGTCGATCGACGACACCGTAACAATCGCTGCCGTGTGGCTCGATGATGAATCCTTCGACAAATCGTACGTAGTCGTTGATGCGACCTTGGATTCAACCTCTGAAGAAGTTAAAGTGCGCTTAGGGGTTCAGAATCTCGAAAGGATCGCTGAAACTCTCGGTGACGATGAAGCTACTTGGTCAGGACAGAAACTCAGGTGCATCGGAACGCAGAAATATCCGGGGCTTGGAACTCAAGGGCTGCTTTGGCGCGGGATCGCTGTGTCTCCAGGAGGGTCCACTGTGGTGGAACCGGTCTTAGAGAGCTCCAGCAACTTGAAGGTCATCGTAGCAAAAATACTAGCGGCTAAGCCTCAGATGACGGCGGAAGCCGTTCAAAAACTTATCGACGAAGAAAAAGAGAAAGCCGGTGGTCTCATCACGGATGAAGCGGCGGCTTTCCTCGTATCGTCCAGCCTTGGTGTCGACTTGAAGAAGTAGCTCGTTCTCTCCCCTTTTTTTATACTAGAAAACTCCGGAAAAATTAATGGAGGAATAAAATCACTGTCAAAACTAGATAGAGACGACACTTACACTAATGTAAAGGCACATCAAAACCTAGATGTCAGTGAAGTTATCAAGAATTTCCCTTTCCCAAAGTTCCGCCGATATCAAAGAGAAAAAATCAAGGAAATAACTGAGGCCTTTGAATCAGATCACCGGTGGATCCTGCTCGAAACTCCGACGGGATTCGGCAAGTCCCCCGTAAATGTCGCCTTCTGTAGAACAATACGCAGCTTCTATATCACTCCTCAAAACGTCCTCATCAACCAGCTCAACAGTGACTTCCCTGACCTTTCCCTCATCAAGGGACGACGCCACTACCCCTGTACCGAGCAACCCTCATACACATGTGATGATGGGCCATGCAAAAGGGAGCCAACTTACCAGTGTCATGATAAATACCTTAACTGTCCATACTGGAGGGCAAAAATAAAAGCCATCGAGTCACAAACAGCCCTCACGAATTTTTCGTACTTCATCGGTGAGGGGCATCTACGAGGAACCAATGTTCCTCACCTTGGAGACCGAGCGCTTTTAACTATTGACGAGGGCCATAACATAGATCAGCATATTCTCAACCAGATCTCGTTGACAATCAGTCGACGGACTCTTCCTTACTCCGTGTTCCGTGAAATTCGTGACACCCTGACGAGTCTCCCAAAGAAACTGACGAGTGAACAAAGCGACAATCTACTGGATAATACAGCTATTCTATGCAACGATTATCTTGATGATCTTCCCAGCGTGATAAATGAAGAACAAATCAAAGACTCCAAAAAGGCGTCTGATTTTATACAGAAAGTTAAAAAATACTGGCAGCATCATGACGCCGACTGGATCGGGCAAACGAAGAAAAAGGTCTATAGCCGAGGTATATGGATAGAGGTTAAGATTCAACCTACTTTCGTTAGTAGATTTATGGGTGATCATCTATGGAACAGAGCTGAGAAATTCATCATCTCAAGCGCCACAATCTTCGTCAACGACTTCATCAAAGAATGTGGACTCACTGATCATAGTGACAAGGTGTATCACATAGTCGCTCCCTCAACTTTTCCAATTCAGAACCGAATGATAATTGATGCGACGGTGGGGAGTCTCAGCTGGAAACAGAGACAGGGAAACATGCCTGCTGTGCTTGACACCATCCAACGGATACTGGGAGAAGAAAAAGGAAAAGGCGTCATTCATGCCCATAGTTACGCCTTCGCCGAAGAAATCAGACGCATTGACAATGACAGACTTCTGTTTCATGAAAGCAGAGACCGAGATACAATCCTCCAAACATTTCTGGATTCACCTACTGAAGGTGGAACAGTACTTGTTGCCGTGGCCATGACGGAAGGACTGGATCTACATGGTGACTTAGCTACGTTTCAGGTTCTGCTCAAATGTCCCTATGCTAACTACAAAGAAGATCTCCGAGTCAACCGTCGATTGATGCAGCTCAAGCATAACAGGTGGTATGCCGTACAGACACTGAAAATCATTGTTCAAGCCTATGGTCGAGCTGTGAGAAGTCCCACAGACAAGGCGAATTTCTACATAATTGACAGCGATATAAACCGAATCTGTAAACAGTGGCGGCGTCAACTCCCAAGGTTCTTCGCAGAGGCATATAACAAACGGGAGATTTTCAAAAAATGAACTTCAATGAAGAAGATGTCCGCCACTTTTACCAGTGGCTCGAACACCGACCCACCGAGTATACAGAAATTAGAGTTATAGGGTGGCGTTCAGACAACGCCATCATTCAGCAATGGGTGCAAAATGAAGATGACTTTGTTAAACTCTGCCGAAAATGGAGCGGCAAAAGACAATGCTATGTCGGAATAAACCCACGTTCCAGGGAGGGAGGGAGCGCGGAGGATGTCAGCCGAGTCGTAGCCATACCGTTCGATGTTGACAGTGGACATCCATCAAAAGAAGCGGCCACCGATGAGGAAGTTGAACAGGCAAAGCAACGCATGATAGACCTTGTTTCTTGGATGAGAGTTCAAGGCTACGAGCAGCCACTTATCGCGATGAGTGGGAACGGGTTTCATGTCATTCAGCGAGTCAACCTCGATGTTGATGACGCTCTTCCCAGTAAGCTAGAAGCATACTTTCATGAGGCACCTACCGAAGGCATGGACTCCATCTTTGACCTTCCACGAATCATCAAAATTCCAGGGACGATGAGTGTCAAGGGTATCCCCACCACGGAGCGACCCCACCGCCTCAGCTACATACTAAGCGGTGGCAACATAAGCCCCGATAACCAACTCGCAGAGCACATCGCCAAACTCGAACCATACATACCACCAATGGCACCACCGATGGCAGTCACTGCCACCACCCAGAAGAAAAAGATAAAGCGTAGAACATCCAGCCTCAAACCATGCTTCAAAATATTCGCCGAGGAGGGAACTCAACTCAGCAGCATCGACAGCGAAGACCGTCTACTGCGCCTCGCCCTCGTCATGGAAGCCCACTCAAAAGGATACAACCAGTCAGAAATTTATGAACTTTTCACAAAGTCTAAAGATTACGACCCAGCTGAAACAAGAAAACAAGTTGACAATCAACTCGGACAGATAGCCGTTAAAGGCATAAAAGTCTGGAGTTGTCTCGCAATCTACAAACACGGTGGTTGCCTCGGGGAAACTTGCAGCCGCTTCAAGCGACATGTCGCCAAATACCAGCCTACCCCTCCACCTGACCCTGGACAGCCAGTGTTCCCCGACTCATTCTTCGACGGCAACGACAACTTCATACCCACGTACCTAGTTGATTACATCCTCAAAACCACCGGCGAAGGCCATCTGCTAACCCCGACAACCGATAAAGGCGGAGACATCACCTGGCGCTACCGCTCCCACCTCGGCATATTCAGATCCGACGGCGTATCCTATATTGAGAAAGAGGCTAAACACCTCCTCAGCGACAAAACCAAGAGACACATGCTTGCAGAAGTCGTTAAACTCATGCAGGTCGAAACTTATATCGACAGAGACAAGTTCGAGGAAGACCCCGACGTACTCGTACTCATAAACGGTGTATACCACTTCGACACGGAAGAACTCACTGAACACAGCCCTCAATACCACGCAAAGTCGAGGCTACCGATCACATACGACCCTAACGCAGAATGCCCCGTCATACTAAAATTCCTCAGCGATGTGATCCCAGCCGACGTAATAACATTTCAGGAATGGGTGGGCTACCATCTCATCAAAGAATACCGCTGGGCAAAAATCCTCCTGCTCATCGGAGACGGCGAAAACGGAAAATCCAAACTACTACTCCTCCTCGTAGCGTTCCTCGGTAATAGCAATACCGCCAGTGTTGAACTCATTGAACTCGTCACGAACCGATTCAAGAAAGCAGAACTATATGGAAAACTTGCCAACATCGCTCCAGACCTCGGCGCCGAGGAACTCAAATACACCGGCCGCCTCA
The DNA here is from genome assembly GCA_026014815.1 of Candidatus Bathyarchaeota archaeon. Classification (GTDB taxonomy): domain Archaea; phylum Thermoproteota; class Bathyarchaeia; order TCS64; family TCS64; genus RBG-16-57-9. The sequence continues at coordinate 61,793 of JAOZHP010000048.1, read as the reverse complement.
AATCCCTAACCGGCGACGACTACATAGAAGCCGCCAAAAAACACCAGCATCCCTTCAGATTCAGAAACTACGCCAAGTTGAGCTTCAGCACAAACAAGCTCCCTCGCTCCCCAGACAGAAGCAGAGCATGGTTCCGGCGACCCCTCATAATGAAGTGCCCGAACATTTTCGTCGGAGAAAACTGTGACCCCGACATCCTCAGAAAAATCACCACACCTCAAGAACTAAGTGGCATGCTCAACTGGGCCCTCGAAGGCCGAAGACGACTCATAGAACAGGGAGACTTCACCAGAAACGAGACCGCTGAACAGATACAAGAACTATACGAAGAACTTGAAGACGATACCACCGCCTTCTTCAACCACTGTGTCGACACCAACGAAACAGAAGGATTAGTCCCGAAGAATGACTTTCACAAACTCTACTACCAATTTTGTAAAATGAAGGGCTTCGCCCCCATCCTCAAACAGACCTTCTCAAAGAAGATCATATCCAGTGTAGCAAACCTAGGAGAAGGATATCGCAAAATTGGAGACAAACGCAGGCACTGTTGGACGGGAATTATGATGAAACCTGATAAGGAACGTGTAGGGTGTGCAAAGTGTGCAGGCTTTATTAGTTGCATTTCTACAGTGAGAAAATATAATATATATAAAGGTAAGGTAATGGAGCCTACTCTCCTTGCACAGCCTGCACTTGAAAATGAAAAGAAGCCCGAAAAAGGCTTATCTCAACTATCAGCCACGACTGAGGGTTCCTCTGCCGTGCATGAACGTTCCTCGCTCAAGAAGCGTACATCTTCGATAGCTCAGAAACTTGTATCCGCCGTCAAAACTCAGGGCCCAGTCACTCTAGAGTGGCTCATACTCTTCCTCAAGAAGTACCAGATATCTCACGATGAGGCCGTCAATATAATAGAGGGGATGAAGGAACTGAATAAACTCGTTCAGCGAAGCGATAACAGCTGGGAGGTTCCAAGTTGACTCTCACTAAACATCCCCGTCAGACAAAGTTCACCTTTGAGGGCCTTGGGTTAACTCCTGAGGGGGTGACGCGAAAGGATGTTATGTTCAGGAAAACGATGGAGGCGACGAAGGTTCTCTGCCCTTACTGTCTCCACTACGGAACTCTATGGGACTTCAAAACTATGTTGAAGGAAAAGAAGGGAAACTCCGTTATCTCGCAGGCAAGGTGCCGGTGCCCGGATTGTGGGCAGGGTTACATGAAAAGAACACTCCTGAGAATATCTGAAATGACCATGGGTGAATACGCCAACTGGTTCTGGGGAGCCACTTTTGCCAAATGGGGGATATATGACCAGGTAAGCTGGGACAAACTGAAGCAGAGGTTGAAGGCACACTTTATCTACGAAACCCGTCAAATATTCTGGGATGTCTATTGGGAACATAAGGATCTCAAAACCGGAGGAAAGACTGACCGCCAAGCATTCGAAGACTATAAACAAACATACGAACAATTAGAGGATTCTGTCGAAGAACCAATCAGCCAACCTGAAAAAACGGCTAGTCAACATGATGTTGACATAGATACTATACGGGAACTAATCACAAAACAGAAAAACCCCATAACAGTTGCATCCATACAATATCTGCTTGAATCCACAATTCCCCCACGTCGAGTGACCCGCACCCTTGAGACTATCGAAAAAGAAGGAACTATCATACATACCGACCGAGGCTGGACCTATACCAAACCAAGGAGGAATCAACAGAATGACTCCACCTAAAGTCGGGTTTGAACATCTTCCTGACCCTATCGTTTGCCACCTCAAAAAATCAGTAAAATACCGTCTACCTAAAACTCATGTTTACCACGTTACCGAGCTCATCTACTGCCTGCGTAAAGCATACTACCGGAGAGTTCACCCGAAACAGGCAACCTTCAACACACGCAGCCTGTGGAACATCTACCGGGGATTCACCTTCGACAGACAGTGGAGCCCACTCTTCAAGATCAACCAGAAGACCTACACCGTGACCCGTGACGGCATCAGCATCCGAGGAACACTTGACTTCGTATACGACGACGGTAACGGCGACATTCTCTACGATCTTAAGATGCCTGCTTCAACCTTCTACAAGAAGAGGGAAGGTGCCGGTCAAGGCTATCGTCGTCAGGTTCAGGCTTATCTTGCGTTGGGTCATGCGAACAGGGAACTCTTGGATGTGTGTCGAAGTCGGGTTTTGATGGTGGCTGAAGAAGTGGTGGTTGAGGAAGTTGAGGAGTGGACGAACATGCTGGATTCGTTTCTGTGGTCTCGGGCGTTTGCCCTCGATGCCGCTTTGAACGATAAGGACCCCAGTGGTCTTCCTGGCCCTGAGGAGGAGTGGGAGTGCTTACCTGAGTATTGTTCGGCGGACATTGATTTTAGAATCGAGGGAGCACGTGCAGGGGTGGTTCCTGCATTAAACCCTCTGGAGAGTGATTCATGATGGTTCATGGTTGGAAGGTTTACGAATTGGCAAATCACATTGCCAGACAGCTGCTCGAATCCGGCCTCATCGCGGAGAAGAACGTTCTGATGGTTCGGGGGATAACAAAGATCGAAATGGAGGTCAAGGAATAATGCAGCATCTCAAACTAAGTGAATCTGCTAACAAAAAGTTAGCAGAAAAAGCGGCTAAAGCGTCTAAAATATTGGGTGTTTCGTTAAAAGAGGCGAATGCCTGGATGTTTTTAAAGGAGGCGCGAACGCTTTGGAGAGGGACGGCCGTTTCGACCGTTCCCCAACAGGAGTGTGAAATAATTGATTAAGTTAGTAGAAAAGTGTTTCCGTCGATTTGGAAACAGAAGAGATTCTCCACCTTATTCGGTGGTAAACGGAGGCCGAGGACCGATGGTGAGAACGCCAGCAGTCGTCATCGGCGAGATAGCGCACAGCCTAGACGAGGTTACTATGGGCTGGTCTATGAGCGAGGATTGGCGTATCGAGCTTGGTATAAATGATGCTCGTAGAGAGCTTGAGGAGCTAAGGAAGATCATAACGGAGGCTGAGTCTTAATGGATAATAAAGTTAGCCAAGCAGCGAAAGACTGTAAGGAAACCTGTGAACAGGAGGTGACGCAGAAAAGGAAGAACGCCCTGTGGGTTGACGAAAAAGTGATCGAGAGAAACCTCGGTAACTGGAGGCAGGTTTCACCTATAATACAAGACATCGTAGAATGGTGCGATTCGCGTGGAAACGCTGTCTCCCCCGAGGAACTGGAGCAGTTAACCCGTTTCTCTCAGGGACTAAACTACGTCGTATCTGAATTTTACAAATATTCCAGATATAAGCGCACACAGTTAATCGAGCAACTTGAGAAGATAGATCTCGAAGATGAAATGACGGACTTAGGCTGGCGAGTCTTAATGAGTGTAGACTACGAGAATGCCTGGTAAAACACGGGGTGGATATGGATTAAAACCGATGATCGACATGTAGTGCATATCGCCCTCATGAATGGGCCACCAAATGGACACTGCGGATTTATCCAGCTGCTTTCCGTTGACGAGTTAAAGGAGCTAATAGTAAAGGAGGCTGAGGGCTGCTGATTCGTACACTCGGTTACGGTGGCAAGACGCCTACGGAGTTCTTCAACGAGCTAGAGGCGATGAACCCTAGCCTAGTTGTAGATGTCCGAGACTACCCCCATAAGGCCTTCCTTGGCTCCTACACGAAGACCGGGCTAGAGAAGCGTCTGGGTGAGAAATACCTGTGGCTCCCCGTATGCGGGAACGTCACGAGGGAGCTACCGTCAACCCTACGCGACGAGGAATCCTGTCTCAAAGAGATAAGGAAACTCATGGATGTCCATGGACTAATCGTTCTGCTCTGCGCTGAGAAGGACGAGCAGCTCTGCCATAGATCATACATCAGGAAAAAGGTCAAGGAGGCTGAGGTTTGAAGTATTATAAAACTGATTTAAACAGCCAGCTAACGCTACCTTGCAAACGTATGATCCTGAGAGAAGACGCTTACATTGAGTGTTCGTTGATGCCCTCTTTCATAAAAGGTGAAATTAGACACAGTTTGTGTCAGGCTCTTAACCCTAACCTCACCACAGTAACTATAAAGGGGGTTGCCAAGCCGTCTGAGTTAAGTTTCATCGGAAGTCCCGACAAGGAAAACTTTGAAATTAAAATCACGGCTTATGAATCCGAAATAGTCAGCGTGTATCATCCAGAGGATTCTTTAAACCTTGATGATCAATGCCCTGCCGGATATGATTGGAAAACCGTTAATCTAAAAATTGACGCTTTATTCAGGCAGTTTACAGTCGATGATGTAATGAATCATCCAGAGAAGGCTGGGGAGATTAATCGCATGATTAAGCGATTATTTCTATCAGCACGCACGTGAGGAGGAATCATAGATGTTGGGAGAACTCTATGAGCCAAGGGGAAAGGCTCTAGAGCATGCACGGGTCATCCTAGAGACGGAGAATCCCCACGCCGTCAACGTCTCCTTGGGCTGCCCTGTGGGCTGTGGCTACTGCTATGGTCCATTGTCGACTCGGCAGAGCAGGGAAAACTGGAGACAGGTACGATACCCCAAGAAGAACACAGTGGATCTAATCACAAAACAGCTGGGCAAGGGACTGGAGCCCGTAGGGGTCTTCATCAGCTTCCTGACGGATCCCCTAATTCCGAGGGTCAGAGAATCCACGGAGGAGGTTGCACGGCTTCTACTTGACAGGGGAATCCGGGTTGCCACCTCCTCAAAGCTAGGGCTCTCCTCGGTGGACGGCGTCCGCCATGGCATGACCCTCGTCTCCCTCGACGATGAGTTCTCTCGTAGGGAGGAGGGGAATGCCCCCTCGCCGAAGTGGAGGTTACAGAAGTTGAAGGACGCGCATGAACGTGGGGAGTACACTTGGGTGTCTCTGGAGCCCTGTCCCTGCCCGGGTATCTGGAAGCAAGACCTATATGAGGTCTTGGAGGAGCTCTGCTTCGTTGATTTAATGATCCTAGGAAAGTGGAACTATGACAAGAGAACCAGTACAACTGAGGCCAGAGAGTACTACCAAGGCGCCGTGGATGTTTTCAGGGACTTCTGCACAGGCCATAGCATAAGAAACTACGTCAAATCGGGTACCTTAAAGTTTATTGAGGCAGGTTCTGTTAAGTCTGTGGGACTGTGAAAACTGAGAGGTCGCCGATGGAAGAATTGAAAGTTGTGGTGAATCAGCGGGATGCAAAGCACCTCCTCTCCAGGGAGGACTATGAGACACTTGAACTCTTTGCAGAATCTATAAGGAGAGGACGCGTCCTTCTCCCTTGGGCCAAGCATGAGTACTATCGCCTTATTGACGAACTCAAAGATAAAAAGCACAAGGAACACGCCGAGATGCTGACTGAGGAGTACGCTGAGAAGCTTAAAGAAGAAGATTTAAGCCTTGAGGAGCTCTCAGATGGCTGGGCCGTATCGTCGAGGCAGGAGGCGATCGAGTTTCTCACCAAGGCGTTCCCCGACTTTGAGAAGATCCTCGCTGAATCTGATCCAGCCAATTGGCTTCCCGGATGCATTCCCCAAATCAGAGACGCGACCAAGAACTGCGTTAACGACATCTTCGAGGGCTTAATGAGCAATTTTGAACATCCTGAGGCATTCGACTACGATGTGGAAATCTGGCCGTTTGTATTTCCGCACGTGAACTACACTAAAATCGGTGTCGACTCCCTAGAGTTCTGCCTACGCCCCTACGCGGTATACTCGATCAAAGTCCACCGCGCCGAACACGATAAAAACTTTCGCGGGCGGGTTTTCACCTTTCCCTCTTCAGAGAGAGCCCTATGTCTTTTTCCAGAGACCCTAGATCCCGCCACCCTTATTATGGCCCTTCCTAAGATCACTGTACCCCTAAGGCTTCTACTAGGATTAGCCTCAGGGGACCTCCAGCCAGACGGATGCGAGGTGATCAAACAGGAGAGGGGAGTCCTCACATACCAGGTCGAGGGCTTCGAAGCCGAGGTGGTTCTACCCCACGACTTCGTGACGTTCCTTATGGAGCTCGGGGAGGAGCCACTGAAAAGACTCCAGGAGCTGGGATTATTGAGTGAGATAACCTTCAAGATACTGACCTCAAAGAAAGAGAAGAAGACAATAGAGACCCCGGTTTTGAGAGAGAAAGATAAGGAACAACTTCGTATAATCGCCGAGGTGGAATCTAGGAGTAGCTGGGGGGGGTGGGGAGAGGTACTGGATATGTCCCGGCAAGGGGCTAAGGATCAATTGCTGAGATTCGAGGAACGCGGGCTGATTGAACTGGAAAGACCGGAGAACGGGGAGATAAGGACCATTATGGCTCCCCTAGGGCAGGCATGCCTGGTGTAAGAAATCGGAATCTTACATCGAAATCTTACACTTTTCTTACAGTTTTTCTTACATTATTCTGACACGGCTATCGATTTTCTTACAGTCATCTTACAGTTTTTCGACATCCAGTTACGCCTTGACGGTGAATTTGATGATAATTTAACAGCTAGTCGACGCTCAGTTTATGGTTTTTAGATGCTCAATTATTGACCTACGGGTTAAGTCCGCTTTTCCAATAACATGATCAAGGCAATTTCTACAGCGTGAGATCTGTTACGGTAGATCTGGGTTTTCACCAATTCATCAACTTTTTCGATGACTTCAGGATCTATGGTTAAATATACGGATTATTCATGTGGTCACAGCATAACGTGCGAGTGAAAGAAGTTAAGTAGAAATTCCTTGATAAATTTCCTTGGAGGCTTATCTTTGTTTGAGGTTGAGGTCGCAGACATCGAGCCGCTCCGGAATCTGGTGAAGGCCATAGCCGCCGTCGTCGAAGAGGGGTGCTTCAACGTGGACGAGGCACGCATATCGCTCCTTGCGATGGATTCTAGCCGCGTAGCCCTAGTCGACTTTGAGCTACCCCGGGAGTTCTTCGACGAGTACAGGTGCGATGGGGAGCAGACGATCTCCATCAGGATCGGCGAGTTCCTCAAGTTCCTGGACAGGGTCGAGAGAGACGAGAGGGTGAAGATCAGGCTGGACGAGGAGAGAGCTCGCCTCGTGATTCAATGTATCCGTCCGGGGCATACCCGCAGATTCGAGATGACCATCCTGGAGCCCCTCGACGAGGAGGTCCCCCAGCCGAAGATACTCTTCAAGTCCTCCGCCCGGATACTGACCCAGAGCCTCAGGGAGGCCATCAGGGACGCAGATCTCGTCGGAGAGCACGTGAAGATAGAGGTCACCAGAGAGGCGTTGAAGATGAGTGCGGTGGGGGACATGGGCAGTGCCTTCAGCGAGTGGGAGAGGGGTGCGGACGAACTCCTGGAGCTCAAGGCTGAGGAGGACAGCGGCGCCACCTTCACCCTCAGCTACCTCAAGGATATAGTCGATGCAGCAATCGTGTCGAGCGAGGTGGCCACCCTGGAGATCACCACTGACATGCCGATAAGGATGGACTTTGAGCTGTCGCTGGGTAGGCTGGTCTACTACCTCGCACCGTGCATCGGCACATAGTGCGTGGGCACGAATATGAAAAGAACTAGGTCAACTTTTCAAAATCGAATTTTACTTTATACTTCATCAGCTTAATGTCTTGTACCCGTGATACGGCTGAAACCAGTTTACTAGAGAAATCACGCGCGATTATGATTCCCCTAACCTTCCTCTGTTCAGCTATTTTTTCGATGTCAACCATGTAAGCGAGGGTTTGGGTTAGCACTGCGTCTCCTCCCGTGTCGGCTTTGAGTTCTATAACGACGAAGTTGTCCTCGTTATCCGTTGTCAGGATGTCGATTCTACCCGAATCTACTGTATACTGTCTCCCCGACTCTCCCCTGTAAGGCTTTAAGCCCTCTTCTACGGATTCGATGTTCTCAAATATGAAAGCCTCAAGATCCCTCTCGAGGCTAATCGATATCTCACCGGGGGGGTCAATAGGTGGCTCTATCGGGGGCTCTAATCCCTCTTGATAGTAGTTCATCAATCCGCCACCGATTTTTCGTCTTATGATTTTACCTTCTCCTGCGAGCTGTCTACATCCCGTATTAACTTGCTGGTGACGCTTTATTCCAAGAGTCTTTCGGATTTCACTATCGCTGAACCGTTTACCCGGTCTCTCCCTTAAAAAATTGAATATTCTATCCTTAACGGTACTCAAACTTAATCCGTCCCCTTTGTGTTCAACTTTGGACATTCAACGTTGTCATGTATTTGCTTGAAGAGCTCAGGATGCTCCGTGTGAACTGGAATCAACTTCTTTGGCTTTATGTCTTCAACCATTTTCCTTAGCTCAGGATAGTTCGCGTGACCCGAGGCGTGAATTTGATATGCTTCGCCTAGACCAAATAGTTCAAGCCAGTTCCTCACGCGCCTATCATCGAACAGCATCTCCTCATTGAATGGCTCGCACACCGACCTGACGTAGTGGCTTCCAGGCTTTGGCATGATGTCTATTAATTCGTTGAGCTGGAAATAGTTGCAGTAGAATAGGTATTGTTCCTGGTTCTCTCTTACTTCTCTGAAGTTTATGGTGTTGTCCCGGTAGAGGTATTTTCTCTCCCAAGTGTAGTAGTCCTGTTCGACGATGTTCTGGGGGTAATCGTCCCTCCCTGCTAGGCCCCAACCCTTCCTGTCCTCGTAGAAGCAAAGGTGAGGATCGTCGATTGAAGGATACATGTTGTCTCCGAGGGCGGAGAACTGTTCCAGCAGGTAGGCGTGTTTGAAGCTCAGAACGAGCTTCCTGCCGGTTTTCTGGGCTATCCTGTGGAACGTCTTGAGTCGGGCCAAGTCTCGGGCTGGAAAATTAACTGCTACCAAGCCAGATACCGTTGAAATGAATTTGCCAGCAGTTTCGAGCACGTCTTCCTCGGTGTTCCCGGCTTTTTCATCCACTCTCGTCCCCTCTATGATTAACACAGCTATGTCCTCTTCAATCGCGGCTTCAACCATTCGTTCGGTTGCCTCGGTCTTGTAGCCGTGGAACCGGAAGTCACCCGTGTACAGGATGGCGCCCTCGGAGGTGTGGATGAGGTAAGCGGTTGCCCCGGGGAGACTGTGGTCCACCTCGTAGGGGACAACCTCGAGTGAGCCTATCGAGTACTTCCTTCCGTACTTGAAGACCTTTAACGGACGTCTGGTTTTCGCGTCTTCTCCTTTTATCTTGGTGTATCCTGCCCCACTTTTCTTAGGGCGTATCCTGAAGGTTGCCGTGTGGTGGAGGAGGTCCTTGAATGTTCCGGATCCTGTATCTTCCAGCGTTTTCATGATTGCATGAGAAGCATGGCTAATGTGAATGGGGATGTCCTTTCTCAGGTGATGAATGTAGGCGGAGTGGTCCATGTGGGCGTGGCTGATAAGCACAGCGTTGATGCCTCTCTCCTCCTCCGGGTAGCCAAGGTATTCAAGGTAGTCCTGACGGTATACTCCTTCTAGTTTTGGGAGAAGGCCTGTGACCTGGAAATCGAGGATACAGTTGCACTTCCGGGGCTGCAGGAACTCCGAGAAGAACTTCCCTGACTGGCTGAAACTCATCCCAAAGTCAAGGAAGACCCTCGTATCGTCGTCTTCTAGGAGGATCTTGTTGCCGCCGATCTCGTTTACGCCACCGTAGAATGAAAGTTTCATAAATAACATCTCATAGGCGTTATTCTAAGGTTAATCGATAAACGTTCTCTCGGAGACGTTCCAGTAAGATTGTATCTCCCTCTTTAACAGTTGGATGGTCGTTGTACCATTTAGACATACCCGAAAATATTCTGTCGTATTTATCGAATGAAACGGTATATGTTTTACCGTTGCTCTCTATGGTGAAATCAACATCCGGCTCAGGGAAGAGAGAACGCACACGTGTGCTAACGTTAATAAATTTATGCTTAACATCGGAGAATGTTAGTTTTTTACGGTAAACATTTGGTCCTAGTTTTTCGCTTTTACTGATGGGCTTAAGAGTGGGTAGTGCCTCGTGGAGCAATGCAAGTCTTTTTAATATCTCGTCAAAATCGATGGTGAGGGAGTATGTTTCTTCTTCTTTTTTAACTATGTCAAGTGGCGGTGAAGATAAGAAGATTAGAGCTTTTTCTATTTCCTCTTTTTCGACATTTAAACCTACATAACGGCATATCAAGTGGAGAGAATCGATGTTGGCACGGTGTAGGCGTTTTAATCCGGATAGGACCTGTTCGATTATTTTTATCTCCCCTTTCAAGTTCTTTGTGGATGGTTCTATATCTTCTGGTGTTATTACGGTTCTACCTCTTCCAAACATCATTTCGTAAATATGTTGTGGTTTGTAGGGATAGAATATATGGTTCTCAAGGGTCTTACAGATGGCCTCGGTCTCGATTAGAACAACACCTCTCTTTTCAGCTGTATCCCTTACGTTTCCCCTCGAGAAGCCGACAGCGACAACGGCGACTAGGTCAGCTTCGTAGTCTTCCTTATACCTCTCTAGGGCGTCAAAGTTGATGTAGCCTTCACTGATAACTTTCTCCTTCGTGGTCTTCGTGTCGATTACTATCTTGTATTCGGAGATATCTAGTAAAACATCGGGTTCATTAGATCCTCCCTTATGAACTGCTTGTTCAACAAGCTGCCGGAAGGCCTCTGTCACGGCCTTCTCAAAGAGCCTGGGGTTTTCGCTATCGTGTTGTGTTTCAAGAAGATTATCAATGAAAGACATATTTTACTTAACTCTCCACTTCCTCTAAGGGCTTTTCTTCCTTTTCCTCAAACAGGTATGAAACCAAATAAACACTTAATTCAACAAATAATAAAACCTTTCTCGCCTAATTTCTCCGATTAGCCTACGCGATGGCACAAAACGTGCACGCGTTCTTTCTACACTTATTCGTACTCGTCATCTATCAGGTCCTCCTCCTCGTAGAGGATTATCTCGCACTCGAGGAGCTCGTCCTCCTCCTCCTCGTCGGGAAGATCCTCCTGACTAGCTATGAACAATACGAAGGCAAACAAGAGACCGAGAAGGATCCAAAGCATCCACCGTCACCGCGCACGCGACGTATAGTCTACCTCGAGAAAGCCTAGACCTAACAGGTTTCTGGACAACAGTAAGAAAAAATACGCCCTCAACGGGTGGACAAGGACATTAGATTGGAAAGCAATGGTCAAAGCCCTCATCCTCAAAGAAATGTGGAAAATAGGATCCAGGAGAAAACTAGCAAAGCTACTAGAGTCAAACCAAAAACTCTTGAAGCTATGCGGATTCACATCTCCCCCAGATCACACCACCTTCTCCAAGTTTATGAAAAGAATTGGAACAGACATCTTCGTGGAAATCTTTTATGAGCTGGTCAAACAACTAACAGAGAAAAGGGAGCTAGGCAAGATAGTAGCCATAGACGCTAGCCTATTCCAAGCCTACTCAAGAGACTACAAGTACAAGGAGAACTCTGATCTCGACGCACGATGGGGCTACAGTGCAACTAAGATGACTTTCGTCTTCGGATACAAAGTACACCTAATATGCGATGCAGACTCAGAGATACCACTAGCGTTCAAGGTAACACCTGCTAATGTCTACGATAGTGTAGAATACATTCCATTATTTGAAGAAATGATGCGTAGAGGCATTGTACCAGAAATATCATTAGCAGATGCAGGATACGATACAAAAACCAATATAATCCTATCTTACCTCAAGTACAACATTATCCCAATTATCGCCTATAATAAACGTAACAGCAGAAAAACAACAAGATCATGGGAGAAAAAACTTCCAATCAAAAGAAACACAAAAGAATGGAAACATCTCTACAGGAAAAGAGGCAGTGTAGAAAGAATATTCGCCAGACTCAAAGAAGACCTTGACCTGAAAGCCGTCAAAGTACGTGGAATTGACAAAGTAACAGCACACGTAGCCATCTCACTAATCACTATGATTTCTGTAGCCCTCATAGCACAGAAAACAAACCCAGACCTAGCCACCAGCATCAACTCATTCAGATACTGATGCGATGAAAATGACAGAAACAAACGTCATCAAAGAGTCGTGGGTAGACGAAGACCTAGAAAGAACTCAAAGAAAATTCAACAACAAAAACAACCTATTATGGACAACCGAAATCACAGGACCATGCCTACGATCCGCCTTCTACGACCGTAAATACGGGAAAAAGCCATCAACGGAATCCCTCCGAGTCTTCAACGCAGGACGTGTCCTCGAATCATGGTGGATAGACCTACTTGAACGCAGAAAAGACATCGAAATAATACGAGAAAACATGCCATGCAGACACATCAACTCTTTCTACCGAATCTATGGAAGAGCAGACGTAGTACTCCAGCGAGACTATGGGCAACTTGAAGTCCACGAGATCAAGACAATCAAATGCTTTGGCTCATTCCTAGAAGAACCCAAACCAGAACACGTGAATCAACTACAATTCTACCTCAACACACTAGGCATCGAAGTCGGGTACATCGACTATATCAACAAACAGACATTCATCAACGGATACAATACAATCGATAAAAAATTCAAGATAAAACGAGATAAAAGAACCCATAAAAAACTCTTAAAAAGGGCACATGCACTATTCGGAGCATTAATTGTAGACATACCCCCAGTGAGAGAACCATGCTGGAAGTGTCAAGGTTACTGCTTATATCAAGACGAATGCACTAAAGAAGCGAGAAAGGATAAATCTTGATAAAATCGAGTGTATGTTTTATATCGCAGAGAGAGCGCTTACGACTGCTGTAAAAAAATCTGTTGCTAAGATGTTTACTTAACTTATCTAGGATAGAATGGGTGTTAAGGGATTCCTTGATTGTTTAGACAGCTTTCAACAAGTTGTGTGTGTCTTATAAGAGTGAACCACCAAAATATCCGCCGACCAGGCTCTATTCTGCTCTCGTTTACTCGTACACTTGAACGACTTCCTCCCCTCCAGCTTGTGTTGAGCATTGCATCTTCAAAAAATTGTCGTTTTAGTCGGTCTCCACGACTCGAATATAACCGAACTATACGTAAAGCACATTTAACCCATGCGTCAAAGTGACGATTAGAAGTGTTAGCCCAACATTTGTTGATTACCCTTACTGCATCTAATGTTGCCTCAGCACAATGTTGAGTCTCAACGGTGGCAGCTGCATCGCCATGTTGCATATTATTCCGTGTATTTCTCCTGCCTTGAACTCTGCTACCAAGTCCATTCGGAGCTAGTTCCACACCTGGAGCGTTCCAAGCGTCGTGAAAGTTGCAAGATACGTTAAACGTGTGATCACGTTGTCTCGCTTTGGTTTTACATGACATTTCAACTAAATTGTCACAGAGTATGAAGACCGCTCGCTCCCTATGACGGATGTCTGATAAGAAAATGCCGAGGATAGATTCCAATGCAGCTGTTATTTCTCCAGGAGCTGGCATTTTTCAATTTCCTCTTCAACTCTAACCTTTGTGTCCTTCAATATTTTTTTTGCAATATGTCTAAGTGCTTTTGATTCATTTAACAGACAAACTATCTTTTTTTGAAATTCTTTCTGAGGTATTAGCACTTTTATTTTTTCAATCGCTGGTATAGTTAGATTGGTCTGAACGGCACCAGTCGCGTTTTGTTCGACTTGAATCTTTCCAAGAAAGGAATTTAGATAAAAAGCTAGGTAGATATGATCTATTTCTATTTTTGGTCGTATCCTTATTAAATAAGAACCAAATATGCTGCCAGACAATTCTTTGCTTATAGGTACGGTTAATCCTAATGTACCGCTCCGTGAAATGACTAAATCTCCTTCGTCAATCTTCGCATATGTCAGGCTCTCAGCATCTTGTTCAGAGATATAACACAATGAGTCAGGGTCAAAATCAAAGACTTGTACGTCTGTTGTTCGTAAAAATGGTATTCCTTGGTTCAAATAATTGAGCTTTTCTGATGTGCCATACCTCAATGGCTCACTTATGTCCCGTATATTGTTGATTTCCCAACTATTTCTTTCAGCAACTTCCTCAACCTTCTTTAGAGTTTCTTTATATTTTGGATGGTAGTATTCCGCATCGAAACGCTTTGAAGTTAACTCACTCAATTGAGCAGTAAAAGTTAATACCTTCTCAAAATGGTAGTCTAATAACTGTAATTCTTCTGCAAGCAAAACTTCAGCTTCATGATAAAGGTTTTTTGACTTTTGTAGAGTTATAAAGGCGTTATTAAGTAAGTCCCTTATTTGCTCTTGCAATGACATGTCAATTATCGGTATCTCGATTTTTTTTAGTTCCCGTGCACTGACGTTGGATTGGTTTATTGAGATACGTGCCCTTCGCTTAATTTCAGAAATCCCGAATTTCGTATTAAGAAAAACTGTCAAATATTCTGGAAGTACTAACTTTTCATTAGTTCTCAGCCTCACTAAATACGATGCGAAAACATAATCTTCTTTCGAAATTTCCTTAAAAATACCCGTTCTCCCAACAAAAGCAAATGAGTTAGTTCTATTGAAAAGTACATCATTGTTTTTAAGTCTAAATTTCTGCATCTCTGCTTGCGGTATGTCAACGTATTTTGAAACTTTATCCGAACATAACATATCTTCAATTTCATTCATGCGGTAAATCTTGTAACCAGCTCCAGTCTCATTCATACCAAGAGAAATGCCATATTGTATAAACGTGGTTACCTCTTTATCTCCAATCTTTTTATACTGTAGGTTTTGGTTCTTGGGCAAGATGCCTCTGTAATAATCAGGATCCAGCCTACTTTCTTCTAGTGCCTCGCTGAAACTGACGATTATTATTTCAACCATATCTATCTGAAACTCATTCTTTCTTTTTTTACGAACTTTTCAAAAGCATCTGCAATCTCAAATAGATCATGATCTATTCCAAGATGCCCATGTTCATCAACAATAGGTCTTCCATCATTATCACTCTTGACAACATAGTTTCCCGAATTATCTTTACCACCTCTTTCTGAAACAGCGAAGAAAATTGGGTAATCCTCTTTCTTTGGACATAACTTCTCATCCCATTTTTGCAGGAAAAGAACGGATGTTTTCGTTCCTGTGTGCGGTTTGAAGGTGTTTGAATGGAGGCTTACTACAGCTAGTATTCTTGCTTTCTCCATTATGTATTTTCTGATATATTCATCATTGATGTTGTTGAATCTTCCTTGAGGTAAAATAATGGCCATTCTTCCCCCCAACTTAAGAAAATTAAGACATCTTTCGAGAAAGAGAACGTCTCTGCTCATGGTAAATGCCCTTCTTCCATTTTCTTTTGTAGCGAGTTGGTAGTTCCTTAGAATCATCTGATCCCTTATTTTACCTGCAAAAGGTGGATTTGTCATTAAAACGTCAAAATCGAAATACTTGAAGTTTTTTTGGTTATCTATGTCCTGATCAATTTCTTGAAATCTCGTAAGAAATTTACGGAAAGCTGCTTTCCCGTCCTCACTCCAAGATTTAGGGTCTAAACTATTCAGCTTATAAACGTTTGATTTCCCGTCTCCAGCTATTAGATTCATAGCTTTTGCTATCTTTACAGCACGACCATCAAAGTCTATACCATAAATCATAGTTCCAGCATATTCCGCTTCTTCTTTCGTGGGAGAACTTATCGATTCCTTTCCCCACAAATGGAAGAAGGTGTGAACGGTAAATCCGCAAGAACCAGCTGCAGGATCGATCACGTATTCAGATTCGTTAGGATTTAACATTTTAACGCACATATCGATTACATATCTCGGAGTGAAAAACTGACCTTTCGATCCTTTTGCAACTTGAGTTATTAGGTACTCAAAGGCTTCGTCAATAACTTGAAGATTAGCATTGAAGAATTTAATATCTTGAAGAAACGATACACATGTGTACAGATGTGATGGTTGTAGTTCTATTCTTGTCATTGGAGGAAAAACATCTCTCCATTTCTTTGTAGCTCGTACGAACAAGTTATTGATCTTCTCGTATAGTTCAGACGGGGATTCACCGTAGATCCTGAAGTGGATTCGTCTCTTTCGGTCTTTTTGGTTTGTTGCTGCCCACTCATCATACAGCTTTGCATAAATCAACTTGAAAACTTCATCAAAGGCATCAACTCCAGCATTTGCTAACACGAGGTCTTCCAGATCAAGTATAACGCTTTTCAAGGAGAGTCTTTCCTTGGCAAGCTTATTTTCTTTGGCAAGTTTGTCTATTGTCCAAGGTTCTTTGATAACATCTATGAGCGCTTGATTGACCGTTGGTATACTGGAAAGGTTTGAGAAGATATTTGGTTCCTCTCTATGAAGCACTATAACTCCTTCTCCATTGGTCCATATGCCGATTGGAGAACCTTCTGCATTGCAATACGACTTGAGCTGTTGTATCCCATCTTTTCTTGTTGGTTTTTTTACTTCAACAATAATGTATGGGTGTTCCAAATCTTTGTGGAAAACGACGATGTCTGCCTTTTTTTCATGAATACCAGCTCCAAAATACACGCTTTTTTCTACAGCGAGTCTTTCTGGTGGATAGCCGTAGTGATAAACTAGTCTCATCGCAAAAAGTTGTCTTACTATCTCTTCGGGTTTTAGTTGTCTGTCTACATGAGACACAAAGCATTTGATGTAAGGTTTTCCTCTTTTTAGAAAGACTCTTTTTTCTAATTCACCAATCTCATCTTCGCTGAAAACGGTTAGCCCATGACCCTTCTTTCTTGATGAAATAATGGATGAAAGTCTGAAAGTATCGAGATTATTCGCTGTTTGCTGAGTCATTCGTTTCTCTCCACTTTCCAAAAAATTCTATATCGCCCTATTTTCTTCCACTTGACATCGCCTTTAGTCATCGCTAACTCCAACAGAATGCTTTGCACCGTTTTTTGATTTAATTTGAGACTCTTCGCAATCTCATTAGGGGTCTGTGGTTCACTATAATATAATGCTCCGTATATCCTTTCGATCGTTTTAGAGGACATTCTTCATTAGTACTTTGTATTGGTATTACTATATTATACTTTTGGTTTGTACTTTTACGTAGTCCAATGTAACCGTAATAATTGTTAGATGATACCTATACATATTATCATAAATAGCAGCGACGTAGTGAGGAGGATGTTTAGCGCACCATCGGGTTGAATGTCATTTAAAAACTGAATTAAGGTATTCCATTTCTTTCATTAGAGTATCCTTTACTTCTTTCGATTCGGATAATAATCTGTCTTTTGGTACGGATAGTATTAAGACATGGGTTCTGAACCTTCCATTTATTCAGAAAGATGACTAACTTCGCCTAGGAACTGGCGTAGGGATTCAGAACTTGTTACAACTTTATAAGACCCCACATGAGCCTCGACGGACAGAAACCAGCCGAAGCATCGGGATTAAACCTCAACCTAAAAGAAAATAAGTGGCTAGGACTGATCAGAAGAGCCTCGAGATCTACATAATTTTTAATCTAATTCTTCTTTGGTTGTGGCTTATCGATAGCTTAAGCTCTTGTCTTGATAAGTCGTCTTATCTCTAATTCAAAGGTGGAAATGTCACTAAGAGGGTTATGGTTATACTGCTCAGTTAAGACATAACCCCACATTCGTGGGGTATAAT
The DNA here is from genome assembly GCA_026014815.1 of Candidatus Bathyarchaeota archaeon. GTDB lineage: Archaea > Thermoproteota > Bathyarchaeia > TCS64 > TCS64 > RBG-16-57-9. Next base: position 44,276 of record JAOZHP010000048.1, on the reverse strand, counting down.
CCCCCTTTTGAAAGTCTACTATGCTTGCAGAGATGCCTGTATCATCACTAATTGATAGATAATTTTCATATTATATTGCGGGTACTCAATGAGAGTAGGAAACACACCGATAATTCATTTATTTTAACTAATAATTCATAATAAATTAATTGTGAAACGTTGTCTTCATGCAACAAGTTATATAAGTAACGCATCTCTAAAAACTTGAACATCATTCATCAGAATGTGAATGCGCATGAAATAGTCAGGGTCGTTTGAAATGAGGATAAAACGTGGTGGGAGGACCCCTGAGGAGCGCATAGTAGACAAATTCTTAGTATTATATACCATTGCTGACTCGGGACAGGGTGTGGGTGATACGATCCTCCAAAAACTGACCTTTCTTTCATCAAAGGAGATGCAGGGCCAAGGTTATAAGGGATTCAACTATGCTTTTATAAAACTTCATTACGGCCCTTTTAGTTCTGAACTCCAAAATGATGTTTCTGAGCTTGAAAATGCTCATATGATTTCGCCATTAGCACATAACGCTACTCCATTTGGCTTGAAGGTACTTGATGCGTTCTCGCATATTTTCGATCAAAATTCAATTATCACAGACAAGATAAAGAGAACAAATCGAAAATATGCACATATTCCTAGGGATGAACTTGTTGATCTGGTTCACAGAATGAAAAACCCCGTTTATCCAAGGGTTACCATTCACAACACTGATCCCAAGAGATATGTCCTAAGAAGGCCAACAATCTGGGATCCAGATCGAGAATTCAAGATTAGTGAAGAGGATCTAGCATCTTTAGAGATCTACCTGAATCCTAAGGCGCTAAGTTCGCTAGTGAAATCTGTTCATTCTGCGAAATCAAAGCCTTCAATCAAGCTCAGCGACGTGCTAGAAAATGTATGAAGTTCGAATGCAAAGTAAGCCCGAAAAAGAACTTCAACGCTTAAAAAAACGTGCTAAACCCAGATGGGAAAGAATAACTGAGCGAATGAATGAGCTTGGTGACGATCCCATTCAAGGTTCTATCCAATTAAAAGGGCCAATTCTCCATGGATTTAGAAAGGTCAGGGCAGGAGATGATCGAATTATTTATCAAATCTGTGAAGAATGCCGTGACTTTCCTGACATAAAAAATCTTAGACAATGCTTCGATTGCGATGATATATCTGATAATTGGGTAATGGTCTTTGATATTGAACCAAGAAAGTCCTCTTATAAGAAACACAAACACAGAAGGTAAAGTGACTGTATTTTCTATGGTTTACTTATCAAGGCGTGAAATTTTCCACAATCATATTTGTTTCACCTATTCGGTTATTTGTACGAGTGTTGTTTGTTCTGAGCTTATTGTTTTATCGAATTTGAGTAGTATTCCTTTGGGTGTTAGGTCATGTGCCTTGGGGTTTTTTTGATAGTATCATTGTTCCCGTGGTTGGCTCTATTTCCAAGTATAATTCATCTCCAACCTAAAAGGGGTACTGTGAGTCTTGTACTACTACTGCTGGGCCCGTTACGTACTGTATCCAAGCTTGCTCTGTGATAATTTTATCTTGGTTTTAAGCATGATCATCCATCCGTGTGAGGGTCTGGCTACTTAGTGGACTCATGGTATGCCCTACCATAGCCATATAATCGTCAGATAGAGGTAAATTATATGTTCTGTAATCGTCAACAGCCAATATTTTGAATAAAAAATTATTTTGATTAATTTTGATCTATTAAAGTAAAACGCTTTTTTCTTTATTATTAAAATGTTGTTTTAAATGAAAGAAAATATTTATTCTGGTGAACACTACAAATGAAATAGGTCTTGATAATCGTGTTTCTAAATGTGCAAAAGTGCATATCTGGAAAGTGGCTTATGATGCGCCTAGGGGAAGCCTTCCCAGAAACGTCATACTCGGGATCAGCGTCACAAACCGCAGCCAAGTATGGGGTATCGAAAAGCTAAGAGAGGCCAAGCCTTCTGCAAAGTCATCAGCTTCGAACCGCTGCTCACCAATTTATAGGATATGTCGTAGTTTCATCCGCGTTTTAACCGCCCCAATGTTGATTTCTGTTAAATAATGGAATTAATGTTAAGTAATGACATTAAACAAAGTCTGAAAAGTAGGTTTTTACATATAGTATCGATAATGGTTTTTCATTATCCAACCTTCTGGTAACTCGGATAATACCTGACCCACGCGACGAGCAAATTCAAGTGTGATAGGATATTGTGTAGAAAATTGGGTTGTATTCCAATTCAGTTTTGTTAATCCCAGTATTTCTTTACAAATTATATTGATCTCTGTATCACCAATGTGCGTTATTTTTAGAGGTAGCGGAATTCTATGACCGGGATATGTTCTAATGCGAGGCGTGTATCCTGTGGCATACAACAGACACTCATTTTGTGTTAATGTAATAGCTGTTCCTCGTAAAACTGGATATTTTCCTGTGCGTAAGAATTTGAAATCGCGTTCCGTTTTTATCGAAATAAAATCATAGGGGGTTTTCCCAATAGCGGCCTTAAATCCTGTCTGTTCTTCAGTATTAAATAATGAAGTCTTGTGAATAACTATCCTTCTGGGTTTTGTTTTTACTTTGTCTTCGTATAGGTTTAACGCATCGGCTAAAAGAGACTCAGCTTGGTCTTTTTTTAGATAATAATCTAGAGTATACTCGTCTTGTATAACGTCACTTCCTCGTAATACAAATCCTTGACCTGTGTGAGTAAATATTTGAGCCATCGAGGTTTCGATGTTCTCACTTGGGTTTAATTTGTTTTTATAAAAAGCAATTCCAATATAACAAGAGCCCTCCTCAAGCTTGGCCAACCTCCAAGGTCTTCCGCGCGCTTTGTAGTAAAGACCAGTCGAAAGGTTCCAAGCAAAAGTCGAAGGATGTTGTACTCTACGAGTTGGGGACCAGTTTAAAATACCTTCCAATGAACTTTCTCTAATTAGCTGTGATGGTGGGTCGTAATTCATTGCGCGACCTTTTAACGCTCGTCTAAAATCGTAGCTTTTCTCCTTCTTTTTATCATCGTCTATAATTGTGTTGGAATCTTTGTCATCATCAACATCTACTATCCATGTATCAAGGAAACTTTGACCACTCTGTTTGAATTGGGCAACACGTTTTTCAAGTTCTGTAAACTTCGGTTTTTTAGCCCCTCGTGTATGTTCAGATATTCCACAGTAATTTTCAATGGCATAAGGTAAAGTACAAATTATTACATCTGGACCAGAGCCCTCGATAAGTATATTTTCAAATTTACTCGCATATAATTCGACAGCTTCATTTATTCTGACATTGGGATCATCAATTTTGACGATATTCTCTAATTCGTGAGTTAAAAGTCGTTCATTCCAAGTATTAGATGTTATAAATTCACATCGAATCCCTAGTTCTGCCGATGCTCCAGGATAATCAGGAAAAAGCCACTTATTACTATTATCACTACTTATCGATTTTTTAATTAGATCCAAAATATTGTTCATCAAGAAAATTGTATGGCTTGTACCGATTATACCAATTCTCGCTTGTGTTGGACTGTAAGTTTTCTCATCTTGGGAAAAATATGGTCCATGGTGTTTCAATCCTAATTTAGGATCCTTTTCTTCTTTTTGTCCTCCGAATATTAAATCTGGCTCATCCACAAAAAACGTATGAAACGACATCCTATTCACCCAACATATACATTTCTTCTATTCTATCATTAAACTCCGTTTTTGGTCTATCATATCTAATTCCTTTATTAAACTCCAAAATTTTAGGTATTCGTGATATGTTTAATCTATCATTCAATGTTATTGATTCATCATCACCTTTAAATTGTGATATCCAAAATAAAACATTGTTTAAATATTTATCATTATATTCATCATGTAATAACCTTGTTATAATAGGACCCTGTTTAGAATCATGTACAGCATTCATTCCATTATAGCTTAATATTATACGTGGCTTTATTGTAAGATAATAACTTTCACCAATATTAGTAAACCTTAATTCTGCTGCATCGTGTCTATATAAATAACTATTTAGATTTTGTTCGTAATAATATCTAACAACAAATCTTGTTGATTTCCTATATCTTGATTGCCAAGATACTTTTCTTTCATTTGAATCAGGGGTTTTTGGGAAGAAATATGTGTTTCCATATTTGCTATCGTACCTAAACCCCTCATTTAACAAATATAAACTAATCTCACTATTTAATAACCACTTGAATAGTATTTCATTGTCGTTATCTTCAAGAAATTCTTTTGTTGATATCTTGTTATGGGTAGTGGTGTAAAAAAATTCATTCAAAGAGTCAACATTCAGGTTTTCAAAGGAATAGATGAAATCACCTCGATTTACAAAAGCAATATTCTCGACTCTTGCGCTCCATCTGAATTTCCGTAAGTTTTCTCGTTGATTCAGACAGCATTCGTACACAAAATTAGGTAAACGACGTAACTCGAAAATATTGCTATATATGTGTTCGTTAACTGTGTCTGGATCTCCACTTAGAAGGCCAATTTGAAATTCTTCGTCTAACAATCTTTTTGTAATCCAGCTTCGCTCTGATGGGGTGGCTCTATCAGTAACACTACCACGACGAATCAGGATATCCTTGTCCCTGAAGACTGTTTTCTTACGACCCTGCTGATCGCGGTAATTTCCCTCTTTTATGGGGTATAATTCAACCTGCCCTGGAGGAACATAGAGAATCGCAAATCTACGTAATTCTTCTGAATCATCTGTTCTTATCGATCGAGTATATTCCTTATAATACAGTGTAATTGGCTCGTTCGAATAGGAATTAAATTTCCTTTGAATAGCTGCCCCGTCAATGGAATAGCTATCAGGGAGACCTAAAGGGTCATAACCTGCATGACCCTCGCGCTCTTTGAATCCAAATAGAAGGAAACCCCCTCCGTAGTTAGACATAGCAAAAATATCTTCCGCGATTTTTACAAAATCGCCACTCTTTCTCAGATTAACCAGATATTTAAAATCATATTCCGCCGTTTCATTCGATTTAGACATTAAAAAATCTATTATTGTGTTATTTAACGGATCAACTGAATTTAACACACTTTCATATAATAGTTACAATGATAAAGATTTATCTAAAACTCTGCGCGTGCCGTTAACGATGGGACTGGTTTTTTTAATGGCGGTAAGTGAAGACTTGACATAGAGTTTACTGTGATACCAAAGTATGCGTGGCTTTTTGCCGATAAAAATTAGTAATACATTTTAGAGAATCCACCTGATGGTTTGACTCGGAGCCAACTTTTCGAAGTATTGGTTATCCAACACGATTACTATGTTCCTCGTCCTATACTCTGATATGGGAGACGCATTCTTGTATCTCCGTTAACATCTCATCGAGGTCCTCCTGAGGGAGCTCTTCCCTGATGTCGTACCTCTCGAGTACTATCTTGATGATCTCATGGGCTGTTGTTTTGCTTATCATCTAACTCTTCATCTCCTCAGTTTCACTATGATATACCTGGCTCCGAAGAAGACGTAGGCATAGAGTAGATCATACCCGAGGGTATCAGCTTTACTCATTTTTAATTTCCTTGTTGAGCCAGATGTACTCCTTGTCCCAGACCCATCTCCGATCAGTCCCGTCGCCCTCGTAGTGGCCTTTCCAATGCTTCCTGACGTGGGCAAAGTGATCCGCATTCAGGGCGTTCGCCTCCTCTGTGAACGGCGTGTCTCGAGGACCATCTACTTGCATCTTCTCTCCAGGGGCAAGGTTTCCCTTGATCAAAACATACTGTTTCATTATGATCGCCCTAGGTACTCCTCTTCGTCGTCTATGATGTAGGCTCGTCCGAAGGCGGTGCCGAGGGGCTTTGTCTCCACTTCCCAGAGATTGATATCCCTGTAAGGTTGAGGCATTCTCTCAGGCTTTCTACGGAACCGGTTTCTGATCCAGTCTAGAACCTTGGTGAGTAAACTTGGCTTGCCTTCAATGAAATTCTTGACTCCCTTGGTCCACGAAGTATAGACATATTCTTCTGTTTCATCCATAAAACATACCTCTCACATAATTGGACGAACTTGTTGCTCGCCTCTTCGCTAATATCTCCCTGCCCAGCTGAGTGACGGGGTACTTGCTCCCTATCTTTAATAGGATCCCGTACCGCCTAAGTCGCCGTCTTACGCCGTTGGGCAGTAGGTCTACGCAGTTATTGCCTTCAATGACCTTGTGGAGCTCTTCCCAATATGTCTCTACGAGGTTATCCCTGCTACGCTGCTTGAGGAAGTCCTCGTCTTTTTTACTGTGCAATGTGGTTACCTCAAAAAAAAGGGGTTAGGATATAAGACTAGGCTTTGAGTCGTTTTTGGGCTAGGATGGTGGCGATAGCGCCTATGACAGCTGCCAGAGTCGTTAGTCCTCCCACCGTTGCTACGGGGATGGTTGCAGATTGTCCGGGCTCTCCCTGTGGTCCAAGTTCTCCCTGGGGTCCTGTTGTTCCTTGCTCACCTTGTGGTCCCTGTGGGCCAGGCTCGCCTTGTGGTCCTGCTGTTCCTTGCTCACCTTGTGGCCCCTGTGGACCAGGCTCGCCCTGGGATCCCGCTGGTCCCGTTTCTCCGGCTGGTCCTTGCTCGCCCTGTGATCCGGCTAGGCCTCTGGGACCAGTTGATCCGGTTGACCCTTTCTGTCCCTTTGGTCCTTGTAGTCCCTGTGGACCTGTCATATCTGGAATAGTGAAGGTTTCGGAAGCTATGGGAGCAGTCCCATCATCTGCTGTGATGGTATAGTCACCAGCATCAGCGTCGAGTGCCGTGATAATGGCTACGAAAGTGCCATCATCTTCTACGGTTACCTCGACGGGTATCGTTGTTAATGTTGTGCCATCCCATTTTATTGTTACAACAGGGTTTCCGGCTGAGAACCAGTCGCCCGTTATTGTAGTTGCGAACCCTGTGTCAGGTGATAGAACGATCTCTGGCGGCGGGGTTCCTGGACCAAAAACGCTACCTGATAAGTAGCTTAGGTCTGGAGTCGTTGTTGTCCAGTCTAGAATAGCCCATACCTCGTGAGAGGTAGTGTCTACCCCTGAGTTGCTGCATGGTGCCCAAGCTGAGCCCGTCCAGTAGTGCATCCTCAAGTATTCTTCTTCACCTATAACATCCGCTGGGTCGTAATGCATTGTTATCGTTATGCTATCTAGGTTCGTCGGATCATCAACGTGGACGTCTATATAGTCGCCTACCCCTTGAAATGAAGACTCATCTTCGGGGGCATCCTCGTACTTGGCTACAACAATAGTTGCATCATCGTTTGCCTCATAGTCAACCGTGGTATCAGCCTCAACGGAGGCATCTACAGTTCCCGTTCCATCGGTAACAAGCTCAACCTTAATATCCTCTATTGGAGCACCAAGATCGTCGTCTGGATCGTTTGGGTCTGTGCCTAAGAGATCTTCTTCATAGTCTTTGAAGCCGTCATCGTCTAAGTCTGAGTCTTTAAAATTGCTCAGCCAAGGACTGTAATCAACGTTTTTGTCTATGTTGACATAAACGAGGTCTACGTAAGCCTCAGATTGTACTACCCAGTTGTCGATCTCGATCTCTAGCCTCAATATTTTGGAGTCGCTGTTTATTGTCTTCTCTGATTGGTCAGTTGCAGTATATGTTACACCAGTCTTCCAATCTGCTAGACTGTGGAAGAAGAAGTTGTCGCTCACTGGAGGGGCACCTGGGGCGCCCTTCGTGGCCCAAGCCATTGATGCATCGTTTATCTCTGTTGGTCCCTGTCCATCGTCGCTGAAGGTCTCATACCAGGCACCTGTCAAGGCACCATAGGGCATGGGGGCTTCAGCGTAGTGATCTAGTGTGTTGTGGGCGTACTCAAAGACCAGAGCATCATCAAGTTCTCCGTACACACCATCCCCGTCAAGATCTAAGATGACATCGACGTGAGGCGGATATCCTGTAACTAGGTATTCCCACCATGAGATCGTGTCTAGGTCTCCAAGGGTCATGCCAGATACTGGAATTACTATTCTGGCTTCGTCTCCGCTGCTAGGGGTTCCGGTCGTCTGTAAGTGTACCGAGTAATATCCACTTTTTGCCTGTGTAGTTGACCATTCAGTTAAGGCGTTTTCACTTGATTCAAGTTCGAATCCTGTGATCAGTGTTTCTATTTTGTCTGCGTCAGTTGTACCCCAATAGTTCAGGGTAGCGTCGAATAGGCCAAGAGCTGCATCATTCTGTATACCAATAGCATTATCAACTAAGTTATTGAATTGTGCACTAGCGACCGTTGCATCACCTACAGATGCGATCATAATACCGATTTTATTGTACCGAAGGTCATTCTCCTTCGCCATAACGTTGGTGCCATCTATGTTGTAGAACTTGATACCAACAGTGCTCCCAATAATCCTGTTTCCGATTACTTGAGTGTTGCTTACATCTAGGAGAACATCCGGCCAGGCTCCACAAATGGATACCCCGTCGACAGTGTTTTCGATGTTATTATGTCGAATGATGTTGTCCGTGCCGCCGTCGTAGACTTGGATTCCAGTGCCACCAAGTGGCTTTGTGTTTCTTATATCATTGTATTCTATAATGTTTCCGCTGCTTGCCCAGATGTAGACGCCGTCCGATGCTCCGTCAATTAAGTTGTTTTTCAGAGTAACGCCGGTAGGAGTAGGTGTATCGGGGTTGGGAATGATACCCGACCATTCATCCAGATTCCAAGGTACGAAGCCTGCGTAGGTCGTACTTATGCTTCCGACAAGGATTCCAATTCCTCGATTGTATTCATCAGTAAACTCAGCATTAATGATGGTAAACCCATCAATAGTCACTCCATCCGACCAGATATCAAATCCGTTTCGGAGAAGCCCTGGGTCATAGGTCTCTGCCCACTCATAGTTAATGCTGTTGCCCCACTGATTAGTATATGTCGACTTGTCAACTTTACTTGCATCGATGATGGTTTGTTCGGCTCCGTCTGTCGACTGAATCGTCAGTTCTTCCTTGTATACGATTAGGTTTCCGTCATAAGTTCCCGGGTAAACCAGTATCGTGTCGCCTGAGACTGCGATGTCGATTGCTTCCTGAATAGTCGCATAGTTTAGTTCACCCGCATCGTATGCGTCGTTTTCGTTTTCGTCGATCCAGACACAAACAGAGGGATCTCCACCTTCGCTAGTGAGCCAAGGATAGACTTCCACGTTTCCGCTAGTCATAACGTCGATTTCCCCTGAATCAGTGGTTCCCCACCAGTTCATGGTAGCGTCTACGGTTGAGTCTACACCATTATAGATTGCGTATATCGTACTTCCAGTGATATCATTGTTGTTGATTGAAGTCTCAGTAATATCGCTGACGTCATCTCTAATTCTAACACCGTACGTGCAATCGGCAATAGTGTTACCTTCGATTACTGTGCAGGTGATAGTCGGGGTAGGACCTCCCTCAGGCCATCCCCAAAACTCCACGCCACTGGCATAAGTCCCATAGGCATTGGTAATCTCATTGTTAACGATCTCTGTGTTTTCGACGAAAACCCCTCCATCAGAATATAGGTAAACCCCGTCATTCTCGCTATCACTTATTATGTTGTCGGCTATGCGGTTGTTATCACAGTCAGTATACCCCGCACTGGCGGCTTCCGCACATAGAAAGATCTGCCAGTAATTGTTGATGAAGATGTTATCTTCTATGGTGCTACCACTGCTTCCGTAAATCAGGATTCCCGCCAGTGCTTGCGGACCCGGACCATAGGCGTCCTTAGCCCAGGGATCTCCTTCTTCCTGCATCGCTGCATCTCGGATAGTGAAGCCTGACACCGTTACGCCACTAATGCCATCGAGAAGAATCCCCGGTTTTGGATAGGTCCACGATGAATCCTGTGTGGCGTCGATGATGGTCGTTTCTCTGTCTTCTCCTATGAGGCTAATATCAGACTCCTCTATGACGATGTGTTCCTTGTATGTTCCCGGGTTGACCAGTATAGTGTCACCAGAGCTTGCGGTGTCGATAGCTGCTTGGATACCCGAGTACCCTTTCTCTGTGTTTGTGTTAAGGACTCGCGGTGATAGCTCGTATGGGACGCTGTTTACCTGGATATTATCGTAAGCCGTTGTAAAAGTCTTAGTTGTTCCACTGCATACGAATATCTGTGAGACGATCCTAGCGTTTGTAAGATCGTCGTCACCAGTATAACCATAAGCTATGGCTTCTTCTGGAGACCACTCATAGAATAAAGCTTCTTCGTTATCAGTATAGTCGTAAGACTTCCAGTCTGACCAACCCGAACCGTCATCGATCCTTAGGTCGACCTTCCCCTCACTTGATGTCACTTCATAGTATTTTATTTCAAAGTCGAACGTTTCTTCATCTATCAAGAAGTAGCTGAGATCGTCTCCTATGTATTCACAACTGTCTTGTCCAGGAACGTTCTGGATATGTACCTTGTACTGTGTACCAGTCCAGAGAGCTATCATGTAGACGCCCTTGTTGTGTAGTCTCGAATAGCCTAGGTATGTTGCGTCGCTCACTAGTCCTACTTCGTACCAGACATCGTTTCCAGTACCCAATTCGAAGCCTTCAAGCGTAACTGAGCCAGTCAGTAATGTATCGCCCGTTGAGGCATCTATGGTCTCAGAAGAGAAATGCTGATCCATTTTGCTCAGAGGTAGGTCTAGTACTTCATCTGAGGTCACTATTTGGATTTTTTCTGAGTGAGCTGGAGTCAAGGTTACTGTGTAAGAGCCTCCACCGAGGTCTGTTACAGATACATCGAATCCTGGGTACTCAAGTGGTACCACCTCGCTGCCCCAGACCCAGTCTAGATCCCAACACGCGACTCCACCACCATTATCAGCAGCCCAACCTGTATCCGCACCTAAGGCTTCACCTTCAGTGCCAAAACAGTACCCAACATCAGTCTCTACGGCATACATGGTATTCCAGTCCATCGTGCCTGACATGGGAACGGCACCGCCAATCTCCCAACTATCTTCTCCACTGTACACCAGTTGCCAGCTGTCAGTGGTTAGTGTCAGGGCATAATAATCCCAGTCGGGTACATCGGGGTCCCAGGTTGGATATGCGTCGTGGTCGGTAATGATCAGAGTTGGTCCAACCAATCCCCTTTCATCAGCGAAGGCGGCAATAGCCCCGTCTCTAGCATAGACATCGAAGACCGCAGTCAGGGGTATGGTGCCAGTGAATACTCCAGGGGTTGTTTCTATCAAAGTTCCCTCGAAACGCATCGTTGAAGATTCGACTGTGTTTGCCATCACTGGAACTACAAATATCATCGCTGAAATCATGAATGCTACTATCAGTAGTTTTGCTGTGATTCTGTTTGTTTCGTTTTTATTTAATTTCATCTTATTTTTCTTTCCTTTTTTTCTCTCTGCTCGCTTTCAGGCAGCCTTATCCTGCCTCCGGGGTTGGCTCCCGACCACGCGGTTCAAGGCCGCTTGGCTTCTCCTCCTCATCTTCTCCAGGATATCCTCGTCCATGCGCTCAATGTCCTCTGGGTGACCTCATAGGCGGCCATAAGCACGAGCGCGGAAGCGTCCTTAAGGGCGCGAGCAAGGATGGTCCGAGTAAGATTGATGGGCATCCCAGTACGCTTCTTGATGTCCGTCAGCCCTCGACCTCCTTGTGATGGACAGATATCATATGTCTCCTCCAGACGGTATTTTGGGCACTCCAGGCGCCCTTCGTAGCCATGCTTGTAACCCTCGACCAAACCGTGTTTGGAGCACCTGAAAGCGTAAAAGGAAAGGGGTCCTCTCCATCCCGGCTTCTGCCTGTGGCCGACGTAGGCGGCGAGTCCGAGGCGGATCTTTAGTCGCTGCCATAGGCCTATCCTCATGGGTGAACCTCATCTCCTCTCGGTGGGGTATCGGGCCTCTTGAGCCATACGACGAGGATCCTCGCGGCCGATGCTCTCCCTCTCCGGGTCCTTCTTGGGCTCCAGGACCAGGGCCTCCAGCCTGGTGACGAGCTCATCGAGCTTCTGTTCGTGCTCCTGGAGTATGTTTATGATCAGGTCCAGCACGTCCACTTTCTCCGTAAAGCTCATCTCTCAACCTCCTCCTTAAACCCGAATTTGTCGATGTATAGAGGGTACTTCTCCCCGGCGTTTGAGATTCGTATGACTTGATGACCCTTAGGAGTCTCCGTGAAAGCCACCTGCCTCAAACTCCTCCCCCGCCACATCCCACACGCTCCTCTTTCTTCTGCATGTATCGCCCCAAGATCATCCGGATGGCGTGGCTTAGGCTCGCACATTCGTCGCTGTCGACATTTTACTCCCCCGTCCAAGGGTAAGGCGGCTCTCGCCTCCACGATTGACGTAACGTAGCTTTCAATCATTCTTCACACCATTCACGCTCAGTCGACAGCGCTTTATCATGACATGAAAATGAAAAACATACTATGTATCCTCTATCAGTTGAAAACTCTAATCCATTCACCCCATAATTCATTTTAATTATATTACCATAATTCCCCCAAATGGTGCCTCTCTTATCATGTATTGATATAACTCCATATTTCTTTAGTTCTTCTGGATTTACTTCATTTATAATTATATTCTCCAGTTTCTCGATTAAATGACTAAGCTTTTTTTCATGTTCTGTTAAGCAGTTTAAAATAAGGTCCATGACATCAATTTGTTTATTATCAACTAACACGATGATCGTTAACATTTTTATAATATTTAAGTTATTTGGGGGGGTTACTAAGGGTGAATATTACCATAAATACTAACAATGTGATGTAATAATTACGTTATAATGCTCATAAACAACATTCATATATTATATCCTTGCAATATAATGCTATAAAACAACATATTTACATGTAAATACGTCATATTATTGCAGGTGTTTATTAAAAATATTATTATATTAAAAGACTTTACTAAGTTGCAGGTGTATAAACAAAATGAATTGTAGAAAGGTCTCTCTTGTAGTTCTCGTCCTATTGATGAGTCTCACATCCATCACAGCATACGCGTTGGATGATGGGTTGAAGGTCAACGTACACGCTAAGGCAATTGACGCCGATGGCGACTCTGTGAGGAATGATATAGCTGTTTTAGGGGTCATGATAGTCTCCGGCGCAGAAGGAACCATCAAAGTAGATGTTATCATAGAGCTTGTTGGTCCGGAGGGTCCACCAGGAACTCAAGAGTTTAGTCTGATATGTGAAGCTAGGAGTACTAGAAATACGCTTTTGAAGTATGAGACAGTGTTCAGCGATTTTGCATCTGTAAAAGGGATGTATTATGTTACAGTAACTGCGACATGTGGAGACATAACCACATTGGCGTCTTTCAAGTTTGATCCGCCAGGAGGGAGTGGTGGATGTCCACAATACTAATAGCTCATGAGACTCTCTTCTTTTTTCTATAGAGATCTATTATGAGAGTGAGAGGAGCTGACGCTTGATTCTAGGAACCTTGGAATATTAGCTGCTCTAGGCAAGCATCCTATGGGATCGATTAGTTCCCTAAGTAAAGAGACTGGAATCTCGCCAATATCTCTAAAAAGGAGGCTGAGAAAACTATACTCAGAAAAAATATTATTGAGTATATCTGCTCAGGTGAGTCCATTTAGTGTAGGTTTGGAGTCAAAAGCAGCATTTATCAACGTTTCTCCAGACAACTTGAACGTCGTTGAGAAAGTCTGCGATTATCATCCATACACTCGTTACAGGATAAGATGTTTTGGGGCCGTCAACGGGATCTTCGCAATATTTGCATTACCATTTCACACCGCTAATATGCTCAAAGATCTTTTGGAGAAGTTAAAGGATTTAGAATATATTGAAAGTTATGATCTTGAGACCCCAACTTCAGATTTTGTTACAACTGAGACAAATTATGACCACTATGTGGCAAACGAGGGGTGGAGATTTGACTGGGAAAAATGGGAGAAAACAATAGAGCAAGCTGAGCCCTTGGATAATGAGAGCCCGCCTCTAAGTGTCTTGCAGCGACTCGATGAAAAGGATATGTGTATTCTACGGCTACTATCGAAGAACGCGAGAACAAGGAACAAGGATATCGCAGTAGCCACCAATGTTGAGCCATATCACGTAAGTAGAAGAAGGAAAGCACTGGAGAAGATGAGAGTGATTACAGGTTACAGAGTTCTTATAGGACCGCAATTCCTTCAAATTACTTCTCCTGTGGTTCTGAAGTGTAATTGTTCCATTGAGACAACTCGTCGGATCGCAACAGCGGTTAATCATCTTCCTTTCCAGAGCACTCTCATCCAGACTCTAAGCGGGTTTATCCTATACACTACGATGACTTCTATGGACTTCCCAAGTCTAGTCACTGTACTACGTAAGCAGTGTTCCTCGATAGAAATACTTTGGTGTGATTATAGGTCGAGCTTCAGGTACTGGTTTTACGATAAGCCTTTCAAGGATGGCAGGTGGATGTCAAATTCCAACTTCATGGTCGAGTCCGTTCTGTCCAGACTACAAAATGACGAGGAACCGTCTAAGACTGTCCTTCTTTGAGTCTCTGGTAAACACGAATAAGATCAGAAAAGAAAAGTTAATCACAGAGACATCCTTGGCGGTAAAAAGAATAACTCAGTCAGGTGTCCGGTCATAGACTTGCCTTGACACCATAAGACACACAGGACAAGACTAACATGGATACTAGCATTCTCAAGCCCCTGCCAAGTAAGCCTACTAAACTCTAGCCTGCTCTTCGCCCGGCCGTTATAACCCTCCACCACAATCCTGAGCCGCTAATAGACCACCTTCCTCCACTCCAAGTCCTCCACGTCGATCTTGTCCTTTACTGTGAGCACGTCGGGAGGAATAACCCTGCACTTCAGACGCCTCCAAGCGATGATGTGGCTTATTATTTGAGATTCAAGGAGTTGAAGACCTGCTTTGACTCGAACTGGCTGTCAGCAGCCAAGAGTTCCATCTCAATGTCCTCCCCCAAGATACAATCCAGGAGCCTCTCCATCAGGAGTTTCTCGTAAACGTTCAGCGGGGCTTCCACATGGCCCAGCGGGAACCCCTCTATGTCGACGAGGAACAGTGACTGGTAGCCGAGGAAGAAGCCTAGCAGCAATCGTATCACTGATGCAGATAAGTAAAATGATCGCGGGCTAACCTCATGCCCCCTTTGTTAGATTTTGCGATAGACCGTAGAAAAGGTCTTATGAATCAAGGGATAGCGTCAATACTCTATAAAGGTTAACGTAGCATCGGACACTCAACTCAGGTGAAACAGTTGGAGAAACGTGAGGTATCTCTGCCCTTTGAACTCATGAAGAGAATCCACGACATCGTCGGGCTCCTTGGTTACAACAGAAGTGAGGAACAGGTTCACTGCGTCATCTACAGGTTATTAGACCAATATCAGCCCTGATGAACAGGGCTCGTTGATAAGTATCTTACATACTTTTTTAGCCTTCATAACCGTTTAAAGGAATTGAACCCTAAGCCCACACCATGTCCCAGAGGAAACTTGTTTCAGGACTCCCACTGGCCGCGGGATCCGTCTTGGTATCTATAGCTGTCTTTAATATCGCATTCTCCGAAGGAATCTTCATGCTGGAGTGGATGGGATCATTCCTCGCCTTCTACGGACTATCATATCTTTTAGGATCTAAGATGGCCATGACCCTCTCAGGAGCTGTCTTGGTTGTAGGGAGCCTCGGGGACATTGCACTCATAGGTGGGCTGAACCCCCTGAACTGGATAATCGTCAACTACATGGTCTTCATCCACGCAGCCCTAGGCTCCCTCGCTGGTGACGCGGTAAGGGAAAGATCCGCGTCGGCAAGAGAAAAATAGAGGAACCTACAAAACAAAACCCAACGTAAAAAACCACAGACGTAAACCTTTATTCAAAACAATACCATTTTTTTTAAGCTGACCTTGGAAAGCAGGTGAGGGTTCTTATCAATCAAACTCAGATATTTGATCCATTCTCTCTATTCTAGGTAGATTTGCCTTGGAGAAGAGAAAAATATGTGAATTCGAAAAACAACTTTGTGATATAGCTTTGTTATAATTAGTTTTGAGTGTATTTAATTTAAAACAATTTAAACGTACGTTGGCATCAAGACCGCTTTCTTGGTTATCACAAGGCTGCAGACGCCATTGCTTTGACAGTGCCCCTCACACATCTCAGCGATCTCCCTCTGCTCGTACCCAAACCCGCACTCGTCGCAAACCCAGAAACTGGTCTCATATTTCTTCTCCACGTGAACCAACGTATATCCCTCCACAGCACTGCTCCCCTCACCCAGACGCACTATGGCATTTACCACATTTACATTAACGTATATTTACATATCTACTCCGAATTCGTTAGGTCAAATAGAAGCCCAGCACCGCGATAAAGAATTTCAAGTGGACCTGCCGAATCTACTGAAAGTTTGGTTAAAGTCAGCCCTTTTTAGTCAAGACCGCCTGAAAACTCACATATTTAACGACATTCAAGAAACCCACCCATTAGAAAAACCTAGTGAAGTAATTGAAGTGAGAACCAAGAATTTTCCAGCTTCCCGATCCCCACAACCCCACCCACCAACCCACACTGTTCCACGTGGAACAGTCCAGTAGTTCCAGTACATTATTATTAAAATTGTGAACTCAATAAAATTCCAAGAACATCGAGACTATTGTGTCGCTTCCTCAAGTACATTGATACTCACTTCTATTATCCCAGGTTCTCGTATAACTTTCGATTCTTGGAGGCCTAGTAAAATGAGTTCTACGAATTAGAGCGGGGTGCTCGGGATATATGAACTCCAAGATTTTATTTCCATAAACTATTAAACATTTACAGTTTAATATCAGTTTCAGGATACTCGCAGCCATCTAGCCCAGCTAAATAAGCGAGATATCCTGCATGGCTCGACGCAAAAGGTGAGCCGGACTCTGTCCCTATTCCCTCCGGCTCACCAAATCATTTGAATGCATTCATGAATCATCTTATCTAATTAACCTGTTCAATCCCCGTCCGCCAGCTTTTTTATAGTCTCTGCTTTTCGGTGGCCTCGGTGTCTTGTGCCCCACGTGGAGCATTCTTCTGGCGTCTCTTTTCGGTGTATATCTTCACATCGTTCTTGATTCATTATTATACGTTGACATCAAGCCCTTCTATCCCTTTGACTTTAATCCGTTCTTAGAATCCCTTCGAGTTGGTCTCGGGGTCTATGGTAACTGTTTCCTTGCCTTCGTTCTCGGTATAATCCTCTACGCATTCAGATGGTTTACACGAAAATAACATTTGACAGGTTGATGTTGTTGGTGTGTCTTGTGTACAAGAAAACGATTGGGTGTTTGTTTAGTTAATTTTAGTTGGTAGCGGGGAGTAGGTCCATACTGGCGTTTAGACTGGCGAGTTCCGTTATTAATAGCTGTTAAATACGCGCACTTTTACTTCTTAATTTTAAATATTTTAAGCGCGTGTATTAGATGTGTTTGGACTCTTTTGAGATACTATGCTAAAATCTCTTGTTAATAGAAAATTATTAGCTTTCTCTTCATAAACAACATCAAAATTATTCACCTTTAATTGGTGACTAAACTCATCCACTGTAAAAAGACCCCCAAATTTACTCAATAAACCTCTAAAATTCTTTACCAAAAAACTTGAAAACGCAAGATCATTTAAAACATAAAACCCATCAGGCTTTAACACCCGATATATTTCCCCTATTGCCCCAACCCAATCGGGTATATGATGTAAAACATCAAAAGACAAAACCAAATCAAAATCATCATCTCCATAAGGAAGATTAGTAGCATCCGCCTCAACAAATTTAAGATACTCGTTTTCAGCTTGATCCCTTCTAGCAATTTCTATCTGCTCAGAATCAATATCGATACCTGTTACACTCCAAGAATATTTATCAGCCAAATAAGACGAGAGCACACCAACGCCACATCCAATCTCTAAAACATTTTTCACATTACTTAAATCAATTTGAGTCAATAAATCTTCTGCAATCTTGAAATTCCTCTTGACTTGCCAACTACTATTTACATACGCCTTCTCGATCTCCGTCAACTTCATTCAATTCGCCTCTTTTATTGAAATTACGTATGTGTAATTGGTACTACATGTTTATAGTACACATAGTCAGTACAATGGGGGTAAAGAAGATTTATAAGTCTTACTTTTTATAAGTACAAACAGCAGGACAGAGGATTCAATGAATGAGAAGAAACTCTCAGTAGAAATACTTCAATTCATTAGCCAAAACCCAAGGTCAAGCCCATTATTCATTGCAAGAAGCTTACGCAAACGACCTGGCCTCATAAGGAATAATCTAGTAGTCTTAACTGAGTTAAAGCTAGTTGAAGCGCCAATAAGAGGAAATTATCTAATTAAAAGGTTAGGAAGTTCTATTTTGAAATCCTTAACTTAATACTAATCTCCAATATTAATAAAATCTCAAACTTGAATTAAAATTTATTATAAATAATAGTTAATTACAGGAGTTCAGTCGGTGTGGTTGGAGAACTCAAGGTAATTTTTTCTACCTCTTCGCCTACGGTCTTGTTGTTTAGCTTTGAGAAGTGCGTTTGCGAGAATATATGAATAAACCTCCCAAAGCAACGACTCCTATAATCCCAATAAAGATGAGATTATTATTTCCTTCTGGTTCTAATACAGAGACATCAATTACCGCATCCTGTGTGAAACGTCTTCCATTCTGGGTCCAAATAGTATCAAAATTAAGTCTAAGATCACCCACACTAATCAACGAATCAAAGTTAACAGTAAAAGTAACCTCTCGGCTTTCACCAACATCAAGAAATCCCAGATAATCCCCAGTAGTGCCCGTAACTAGATTTCCACCTAAAAGTTCAATACGTACATCCTCAGCATATGTATCTCCAACATTTGCAAAAACAACTTTTATATCAACATTACTTTTCCCAGGTTGAATTTGAGACGGAGTTATACTCATTATCTCTAACTTGGCTTTTTCACTGATTAAAACAGGGACAATCAAACTCTGAAGATGTGTACTAGTGACAATATCTAAAGTCAATAGATGTTCACCAGACTCTCCATTATCGTTCAGGTCGAAGTAAAAGCTAGTCTCTCTTGGCTGATTCGGGTAAAGGTTTCCAATATTTAATTGATTAGAACCACTCCAAGATTGTTTGAATGGACTCTCTAGGTCTATTTGTACCTCAACGTCTTCCAGGGTCACTGATCCAGTGTTAATTATCCAAGCCTTGAGATTGATCTTATTGTCACCAGGATAGGTTTTTGGGGGAGCTACGAAAATATTTTGGATTTTTATTACACCTTCTGTGCTGACATCTTTACTCAGGGTAACTGTTAACGGAACTGTCTCTGATTTAATAAGGGAGTCAGCTATGAAGGTCAATTGATACTCGTTATCTTTTGCATCAGGTGGTGGAGAAACCTCGATTATCACTCTCTCCTGACGACCCTTGCCGATTTTGATAGCTGATATGGTTTCTCCAACTTCGTTTTTAATTGAAAACACTCCCCTTGATTGAATACTCTCTAAAGATAGCTGATAGAATAGATCGTCATCAATGGGGTTTGATAACGTTATAATGAATTTCACGGTGTCTCCAGGTTTACATAACTTGCTTGGATAGGTACATGATAAAATGGAATCACTCCAAGGTACTACGTTAAGCACAAAACCAAGTGTTGAATTGGTTTCTTCGCCAATTGCTTTTAATGATAGATCATAATAGCCATTTGCTTCAATTGGGACGCTGGTTTTCAAGTAAATGAGTAAAGTATCTCCTTCGAATAATCTAAGTTGCTCAATTTCCTCATAGTTACTATTTAGAATAGTGGATTTCCATTCTTCTGGACTCTTAATTTGAAACTTTATACTCTCATTATTTTTATTATCAAAATATCCAATAGTAACTGGGATCATGATCTCTTTCCCAGGATTTGTGACTCTCGTTGAACTCGATGACTCGATTTTCAGTGATTGAATTAAAGTAATTTCGCCAATATTGAGGTTGCGGTATGGTATAATGTCTATTGGAAGAGTGACCTCAACGTAACCGTCTTTAATGAAATAAATATCGTAGTTAACTGATGGGGTTGGAACGGATAAGGTGAAATATCCTTTTTCTGAACTATGGGTTTTATCCGCAATCTCGTCGGTTTCAAGATTTCGTATCTTAATCAAAACATCTTCCAGCTTGTTATCATATTCATCTATGATATGTCCATAGATTCTGATTCCAGCACCCTCTTCTGATAAAGCTGATGGAATACTCATCAAATATGAACAGCCGATTATGAATAACATAATCATGACTGTTTTGGGGGCGGTTTTTACTTGTTTTCTAAAGTTTTTTCTCATTTTCATCTCTTCCTCATTTTATTGTTTTGGAAAATGTTTTCACGCTTAATCCAAATGTTACGACGATGATCAGTAACATTTGAATCACGATGTCATTCATGTTAAATATGCTAAGCCTGCTCTGTAGGATTTTTGTCATGCCTGTACTGTAAAGATAAACAGGATTCAAGTATGCGATAATTCTAGCATATGTCTTCATACCTTCTATTGGTATTAACATTCCTGAGAAGATCATTGCCGGTAAAAGTAAGAAGGACCCAACTTGAAGCGCTTGTAATTGGTTAGCGGAAGTTACAGCAATAATGAGGCCCATGCCTATAGACACAACAATGTATAACATTGTCAATACTGAAACCGAGATAAGGCTTCCAAATAAGTCTAGACTGTATCCGATACTCATTGCTCCATACATTATGGTTGCAATTATTGAAGATAATATGAAATACGTCACAAATTTACTAAATAGAATTTCTAGGATTGTGACTGGTGTAACTACTAAATGTTCAAAGGTTCCTTGCTCTTTTTCACGGGTTATTGAAACTGCCGTTAATATTATCCCTGTTTGTTGAAGGACAAGCGCAACAGCCAGAGGAGCCGAGCTGGCAGTTG
The DNA here is from genome assembly GCA_026014815.1 of Candidatus Bathyarchaeota archaeon. Taxonomy (GTDB): domain Archaea; phylum Thermoproteota; class Bathyarchaeia; order TCS64; family TCS64; genus RBG-16-57-9. Next base: position 23,327 of record JAOZHP010000048.1, on the reverse strand, counting down.
TTGATAATGTACCAAACACTGGAATGGCAACAGCCTCAACATGGACTCCAGGTAATACATTTGCTGTCTGAAACTGTATTGAGAATTGTTGACTTAATTTAGATGTAATAGCATAAAACTCTGGCTGTACTAGTCTCATTAAAAGCTTCGAATTATCAAGATAAAATACAAGTGGAGCAATCCTGCTCATCTGTATCCCTTCTGAGAATCCTGATGGGATTATTATCGCACCCCAAACTTCTCCGTTTATCACAGCTTGCCTTGCATCGTGAACACTGTTATAGTAAATTGAAGTGGTGAGTAATTGGGATTTCTCCAGTTCTGCAATTACATCCCTACTAAGAGATCCATCCATATCTTCGTTAACAACAGCAATTGGAAGATTCTGGATGTCATCTACCGACGCGGAGGCAAACGATAATAAAAATATCATAGGTAGGCCAAATGCAATGATTAAGGTTCTGCGATCTCGTATGAATTGCAAGAACTCTTTTTGTACCATCGCCGAAAAACGCATTAATGACATCTATTGACCTTCTGTAAATTTTATGAATGCATCTTCCATGCTCACATGGACTTCACGGATTGACCTTATCTCTAAGCCTTTTCCTGAAAAGAATGAATTGATTACAGGATAACTTAAGCTAATATCACTTACGATAAAATAGACCTTTTTAAACCCGTTATCTGTGTCTTCAATTTTTAGTATTTTAGATATGACATCAATGTGTTCTATCTCAGCTTCATCAATTCGAGGGTTTCCAAGGACTTCAACCTCAATTACACTTCCACCATAAATTGATCTTTTAATCTCTGAAGGGCTTCCAACTGTGGCGAGTTTTCCATGACTAATGATACCAACTCTATCACAGTTTTCAGATTCATCCATGTAATGAGTTGTAACTAACAAAGTAATGTCATCGTTCTTAAGTTGTTTAAAAAATTTCCAAAACGTTCTTCGTAGAGGCGGGTCTATTCCTGCAGTTGGTTCATCCAAGATAAGTAGTTCAGGTTCATGAACTAATGCAACAGCAAGAGCAAGCCGTTGCCTCATTCCCCCACTCAAATTCCCAGCTAACATCTTACTGAAGTCTTGTAAATCGACTAGATCAAGCATCTCGATTATTCGTGAATCTCTTGTTGATTTGGGTACGCTGTATAGTTTAGCGAAGAAATCCAGGTTTTGGTGTACCGTTAAGTCTTTGTATAGTATGAATCCTTGAGACATGTATCCAATTATTTGACGTATTGATTCAGGATCTCTGTTTACGTTGATTCCCAGTACATTTGCTTCTCCGCTTGTAGGAGCAAGGATTCCACAAAGCATCCGAATTGCAGTTGTTTTCCCTGCTCCGTTTGGTCCTAGTAGGCCGAAAATTTCACCCTTGTTTATTTGGAGATTTAGGTGATTGACTGCAGTTAACTCTCCGAAGGTTTTTGTCAGTTCGATTGTATCTACGGCGAGTGCTGTCATTCTTCTTGGCTCTTCTCCTCTTTTACTGTATTACCCCTGTGGGGGGTAAAAAGTTTTATAAGCTTTTTGAAACGAAGTATATGGTGAAAAGGGTGAATGGTTTGGATGTTGTGGTTGATTTAAATAAAAACTTTAAACATTTTGGGCTCACTGATTATGAAGCTCGTACTTATGTTGCATTACTATCCTTAACTAAAGGAACTGCCAATGAAATTGTAGAACTCACGGGAATTCCTCATTCAAAGATTTACTTTGTATTGAATAATTTGGAGAAAAAGGGTTGGGTTGTTGTTCAGAGAGGGCGTCCTTCTTTTTATAAGGCTGTTCCTGCGAAATATGCGTTATCGATTGCTAAGGACAGGATTGTTTTAAAACTACAAAATGCTGAAAATGAGATTATAAAAGAGTTGTCTAAGTTGTCTACATCTGATTTAATTGCTGAAAAAGGTGAGTTGTGGACTATTAGGGGTTTTAATAACGTTGTTCGAAAAGTTGAGGATTTGATCACTAATGCTGAATCTGAGATTTTTATGGGGTTTACAACCGAGAATGAGGGGTTTTTACGGGTTTTTAAAGATCGGTGGGCTAGGGTTTTGAAAGTGTTGTCTAGTCAAGGGGTTGAAGTTAAGATTATGTTGGCAGGTGTTTTGGATGTGGATGATGCTTTTCTGGAGTCTTTTGGTGATTTAGTCCAGTTGAGGTGGGTTAATTCGGATGATTATAGGTTTATGGGTATTGGTGTGGTGGTGGATAATTCTGAGGTTGTTTTCGGTGGGTTTCGAACTGGGAAGGATTTATCTACTTGGTGGAGTGATGAAAAAGGCTTTGTCTTTATGCTTAAGGAAATGCTTGAAATTCGATGGCAAGAAAGCACAAACATTTTAACCTAAAAACCCATCTAATATACGTGCGCAGCGGGGGTAGGTCCAGACTATCATTTAGACTATCAAGTTCAAGTTTTATTATGTATATATGTGCCCTCGCACGTGCGTCTACAAAGCATGACTTTAACATTTTTTCACATCAGTTTAAAGCAGCCTTCTCCCCTTTTCGGTGATTAAATATACTTCACCATCGTTCTTCATCATACAATTCGAGTTAAAGGGGCATCCCATACAACCTCTTGATAAATCTAGAAATTTTTCGTCAATTTCAAGGTAACCCTTGGATAAAAGAAGGGATAGAATTCCGTCCAGAGTGGATTCCTGAACTCCCGATTTTTTCGAGACATCTCTCTTACAAACAAGTCCATCGTCATAGATCACTCTCAACACCTCCCTTATCATGGTCTCCTACTCTCTCCACTCCTTCTTCAAGGCGACGAGCACTGCCGGTATCGCCAGCACCCAAAGTATCAACCCAGGTCTGAAGTCATCCCACACAGTCCACCCCAACCAGTCCTCGAAGCCCAACACCAGCCCCAACCCATTTGAAATGATGTTGGCTACGTATAGGGTGAGAAGCACCGTGGACATGAGGGCGCCCACGCTTACGTAGCTGAGGCCCTCACGTTCACCGCTCATCACTGATCCTACACCTTTCAAGTAGACCAGTCCAATCACCAGCAGCACGAAGCCGTTGAAGGCGTCGTTGACCACGAAGAAGAGCCCCGCCAGCCGCGGCAGGATTTCCACTCCGAGCCACCCGAATATCTCAATTACCCCTAATACGGTGTACAGTACACCTATCAGAGCCGTGTAGATGCCGACCATCTGCCCTTTACCTTTATCGAATCCCATTCAACTCTCCTCCTAGAGCACAGCTCCTCCTACTACAACTACCAGGTACGCCATTATCCATGCCAGCACGGTCTGGTAGACAGGGCCGAACAGGGTCCACTTCCAGGAGTTCGTCTCCGCTTTTATCGTCGCCACCACTGCAATACATGGCACATACAGTAGCACGAAGACCATTAGCGCCAATCCTTGGATAGGGGTTAAGGTTGCGGCTATAGTCGCAGAGATGGCGGCTTCGCCTTCAACCGCGAATATGATGATTAACGCCTCGACGACGACCTCCTTAGCCAGCAGGCCGAAGACGAGGGCCGCCCCGATCCTCCAGTCGAATCCCAGAGGCCTCAGCAATGGCTCTACGGCGTGTCCAATCATCCCAGCGTACGTCTGTTCTATAGGCGCACCCATGGGGAAGCTGGCGAGGAACCAGACGAGTATCCCCGCCCCAAGCAGGTACGTCCCGGCCTTCTTCAGGAAGAGGAATCCTCTCTCCCACATGTGGACCACCGACCCGTGGAGGGTTGGAGCCCTGTAGGGGGGAAGCTCCATTATGAAGGGCGCTGGTTCTCCCCTGAGGAGTGTTTTCCTCAGAAGGAAGGCAATCACGACGGCCAGAACCATGCCGAGTAGATACATGGACCAGACGACTCCACTAGCTTGCGTCGAACTCCAGAAGGCGCCGGCGACGAGGACATAAACGGGGAGCCGGGCCCCACATGACATCAATGGATTCACCAGTATGGTTACTAGTCTATCGTTCTCTCCCTCGATGCTCCTGCAAGCCATGATCCCCGGCACGTTGCATCCGAATCCCAGCAACAATGGTATGAATGACCTACCATGGAGGCCCAACTTGTACATAATCCTGTCAACGACGAAGGCGGCACGAGCCATGTATCCGCTATCCTCCAGTATAGAGATGCCGAGGAAGGTGAAGAAAATGGGTGGTATGAACACCAGCACTCCACCCAGTCCACCGATAACGCCGTCGACTATGAGCGACACGACGAACTCATTACCTATCCACGTGAACCAGCCTCCCAGCCACCCCATCCACGTCTCTACGAGGGTCATGTAGACTCCTGAGGTCTCTATGGCGAAGGTGAACAGCATCCACATGAAGGAGAGGAAGACGGGGATTCCAAGCCACTTGTCTAGGAAAACCTTGTCGAGCATGTCGCTGCTGCTCCACTTCCTCCTACCCCTTACGAGGCTCATCTCAAGTATCTCGCTGATGATCTCGTATCTCTTGTCCGCCAGGACTATCTCGGGGTCTTCTCCCAATACCTCTTGTACGCTCATGCTAATGCCTTCAAGATCTCGCCTTCAACAGTGCTCCCCTTGATCTTCTCTAAGATATCCTCGTCCTTCTCGAGGAGCTTGATAGCCATCCACCTCACTGGATACTTCTCGGCTAGACCTGTGTCCTTGTTGATGATGCGGATTATTATGTCAACAAGCCCCTCGATCTCCACGCCGTAGGTTATCTTCGTCTCCGTAACGCTTTTCCTCTTCACAGCCTCTAGGATTGCGTCCTTGAGCCGATCCATGCCTTGCTTCTTTGTCGCCACTATTGGGATTACAGGGACGCCTAATCGTTCGGATAGATTCTCAACATCAATCTCGTAACCCTTCTCATCCGCGATGTCCATCATGTTCAGGGCAACCACGACGTTGGTGTTCAGCTCAAGTAGCAACAAGGTTAGGTAGAGGTTTCTCTCAATGTTGGAGGCGTCTACGATGTTCACTACTATGTCGGGCTTCTCCTCGACTATGAAGTTTCTTGCGATAAGCTCGTCTACAGCCCTAGCGGTCAGGCTATATGTCCCCGGTAAATCGACCACATCTATCTCTGTTCCTCTATAGGAGAACTTGCCAAATTTCTTGTCAACAGTCTTTCCAGGCCAGTTCCCTACATGCTGTCTGGCGCCTGGAACCATGTTGTTGAAGACCACACTCTTGCCCACGTTCGGGTTTCCAATCAAAGCCACGGTATACAGCATTTCAGTTCTCCTCCACAATTATCTTCATGGTTACCCCTCTACCGAGAGCTACCCTGCTGTCCTTCACCTCAACCATGACTGGCCCGGGCCTGTGGTTCTTGATCATCAACACCCTATCTCCCACGTTGAACCCCATCTCCGCCAGCCGTCTACATAGGCTTCTGCCGCCATGGACCTCTATGACGGTCGCTTTAGCGCCCTCAGACAGCATTATCAAGGGCATTCTCATCTTTTCAACCTCTAACAGTTGCGTATGCTGTGTTAGCAGGTTTTCATCATTCACTCTATTATGTCCTCCATCTCGACGTAGATGTTTTCGGCCTCCCTCTTCCTTAGGCTGAGATTATAGTCTCTGATCTCCAGCTCCACAGGGTCACCGAGGGGAGCCCTGCGTATCAAGACGACCCTGGTTCCCCGGACCACGCCCATGTCCATTATCCTGCGTCTCGTTGAACTACTTCCACCAATTTTAACCACGACACCCGTATCGCCGGGCTCTAGTTCGCTCAGCTTCTTATTCATCCGTCATACCTTACCAAATTTTAGGCTATCCTAAATTATTACAGGTTAGGTATAGATATACAATTCCCAAAACAAGATAGGAGAATGATAGGCAACCCTAACAATATTAGAATAAATAATATGCATCCTAATCTTCGACGTATAATCCTATGAAAGCGTGTTCATACAGTTTTATATATCCATTTATTGGTCAACAGGGTGAATCTAAATTGAGATTATGGGGTTGATTTCAGTTTGGTCTATCAGCTTCATCGGAGAATTTTTTAAACATCTCCATCAATCTAGAGACTATAAGAGGGCGCTCAGTAGCATTTGTAATGAACTCGACGAACTTTTTAAACTGGATAATAGTCTTGGGATCTAGTTGATGTTCGAGAATGTGAGCGTCCTTCTCAGCTACCTGATCAGGTACGCAGATGATTCGGAGAAACTTCTTGAATATCTCGTGTCTTAGGGTAATGGCTTCAGCATGTATCATCCCTGACTCTGTTAAGGTTATGCCCTCGTATTTCTGATAATTCACATATTTCTTTTTGGAGAGTTTTTTCATCATACCGACTGCTGAAGCTGGTTTAACATTTACTTTCATTGCTATATCCTTGATTCTTGCGTATCCCTTGGTTTTTGTTACTTCAAGAATTGCTTTTAGATAGTCTTCCTCGCGGTCTGTTAGCTCATCCATAGAATCAATATATTTAGGCTCGCCTAAATTTAAGGTTGTTCTTGGAGGATTGTGTGTGTTCTGTGTTCGCGAATTTTGACATAGTATGGTTAATTTTAAAAAAACCGCTTGCGATATTGCTTGAAGAGAACAATCATAATGATTTTTATTTGAGAATTCAAGGGCTCTGAAGAAAACTTATAGCGGGGGGTAGCTCCATTCTAGGGTTTAAGCTATACAGTTTACTCGTGCAGGAATTTATTTAATCTGTTCGTGTTAAAACTAGTCTTGTAGACATGACGTCGATTTCTTCTATTTTCGCCCCTTCAAGTACAACCGGTTTGCCTAGAATATCTCTAACTGTTACCCTTTTTCCCTCCACTCTAGCGTAGATAATATCCTCAGCCACCTTTTCACCGTCCAGAAAAACCTTGAACTCGCACATTACCCAGCCTTCTCCTTGAGTAGATTTAACGCCTTCAATAAGTTCTCTGAGACCTTTCCGGATGCCTCCGCTGCTTTTCGCATCTCATCGGCTACTTCCTTGAGGTCCATTTTCTCTGCTTTGATTGCTTCCTCGCTGAACCTGTTTCCATGCTCATCATTGTGTTCTACCCAGTGCTCAACGAGTTTTATCAATCTCAGCTTTTCCTCATTCATCTCTTTACACCCTTGAGTTATATGTCATTAAATCCTGTAAAATAGTATTTGGTCAAGGGTCATTTTCCCTTCTGAGAGGTCTAACTGTTTAGATCGTTCAACCAATCAGGCGTCCTTACCTCACTGAGGGTTTTTTTCGTATATGGTTTTATATCGAGGACAGGTGAGCCGTCAAACCCGTCAAGGCCCTTTACCCGCAGCACGTTTCCATCGATGCCCACCAGTCTGCAGGTGGTCAGAGCTATCTTGCTTGGTCTATTCGGGGTTCTGGTAGCAAATGCACCCATCTCTGGGTACTCCGAGTTACCTGTAGGATGGATCCTAGTCATGAAGGGTCTATTCATTTCGTGCAGATAGAACAATACCTCGATATGTGAGTACTCGTCAAGCCTGTAAAGAGCATCCTGATATTGCCCACTTATGATTATCTCTGAATCGGTTTCACGCCACTCGTTATATCTTCTTCTGCCGAGGTTGTTCTTCACGTATCCTATTGGCTGTATCTGTATTGGTTTCATTAAAGTCATCAAGGCATCTCCTTTCCGGGATTAGGATGAGACTCTCTCTCCCCTCTTTACTATATCTATGCCCGACCAGTCGAGCTGCCCATAATCCCCACTGCCGCAACTGATACAATAATATTGATCGCCTTTCTTTACTCCCTTTGTCTCCATAAATTTTTCTCCACAGGATGGACAGACATGGTTGCCAAGAATTCGGCTATAATTAGGAAGGTCCACTTGAACTTTCTCGATCTTGAATATCTTATCCGCCGAGATGTTAAGAACATTGTAGCAGTGCTCTTTGTTAATTTCTATTATACGGGCCTCTTCATCGGGGGTGACCTTACGCTCATTAACCAGTTTAATAAAGCTAAGCGCCTCAGGGCGATTATCTATGAGGAGGTCTCCTAGGTCCGGTCGGGTTGATAGCCTGACACCTTCACCGTTTCTCTTTACTAGACTATAAGCGGTTTTCCCGTAATCCTTGTAAACCAAACTATTGTTACCAAAACTACAACCAGTCACCATTTGAATGCCGTCACTGAAGCAGTTATTTGTCTCAACAATGGCTATGACATGCTCCATGCCTGTGTTTTCCTTGACGCCTAGCATCTTCATAGCGTAGTGACCCGCTATTACCCCCAAGGCGCTTCCAACGCAGTGGTGTCCATGTATTAGAGCAGTGAGGTGTAAAAGCCCGGTTAGATCATCTTTTTCTATCATTTTTTCGATTTCTGTTCTTGTTTCGTTCATGTTCCCTCACTTGGTAGGTATTACTTTATTCTTTAATCGTAATATTTGTTTTAAAGTCTTATATAACTGGGAATCAGGTTTATGAAATTTGAAGTCACTAGTTTAAACCGAGAAGTGAATGTTTGGTAGCGGGGGTAGGTCTAGACTATCGTTTAGACTCTCAAGTTCGATTTTCTATATCCCTGGAATAATTTGATTATAATAAATACCATTACTAGGGATTTTACTGAGTCTGATACCGGATTATACTATTGCATATTTATTTAGGTCACCATATTCGAATTTTCTATTAACCACAAAAACAATATACTATCGAAAACATAATGACTTGCTCCAAAGAACCATCCAAAGCTCTCCTAACGGATCTTTACCAGCTCACAATGAACGCAGCCTATTTCGACAACCAAAAGGCTGACGAAGTAGCCACCTTTGAGATGTTCATACGATCACTCCCTCAGGACTGGGGTTACTTTGTCGCAGCAGGGATCGATGAAGCCATAGATTATATTTGTCAGCTACAATTCAACGATGAGGATGTATCCTATCTCCAAGAACTAAATCTATTCAAACCTGAGTATCTAGACTACCTAAAACACTTCAAATTCGAGGGAGACATCACCGCCATCAGAGAGGGCACACCATTCACGGTGAAGACACCCATAATAAGAGTCACCGCAAAGCGCCCCCAAGCACAGTTCGTTGAGACCATCCTCCTCAATATAGTCAATTTCCAGACCATGATAGCCTCCAAGGCAAGCCGGATTGTCAACGCAGCGGGGAATGCAAAGGTAATAGACTTCGGCCTGAGGAGGGCCCAAGGCAGAGATGCAGGTATCAAGGGAGCACGAGCTACATATATTGCTGGAGTGATAGCCACGAGTAACGTAGAGGCCGCCAGGATCTATAGGATACCCCCCTCGGGAACTATGGCTCATAGCTTCGTCATGGGCTTTAAGAATGAAATCGATGCATTCAGAGCCTATGCCAATACCTTCCCCGATAACGCTGTCTTCGTCATCGACACTTACGACACCTTGGAGGGTGCTCGAAAGGCAGCTAAAGTGACCCAAGAGATGGAGAGAGATGGGCATCGTCTTGTAGGTGTAAGGCTCGACTCTGGGGACATGGAGAATTTATCTGAACAGGTGAGAAGCATCCTCGACGATGAAGGCTTGGGTTACGTAAAGATTGTGCTGAGTAGCGATCTTAACGAGTACAAGATCGATAAATACACTAAAGACAATACGCCAGTAGATTATTACGGGGTGGGTACAGAGATGATCACGGCTAAACCAGTCTCTGCCCTATCCGGGGTCTACAAGCTTGTAGAGGATAATCTGGGGCCCAGGATCAAGCTCTCGGAGAACAAGAGAACATATCCTGGGAGAAAACAGGTTTACCGGGTTGAGGATAAGGATGGAGGTTATCTTTATGATGTTCTTGAGCTTGAGGGCGAATATCATGAGGGTAGTCCACTCCTTGAGCAGGTGGTTAGGGGTGGGAAGAAGATACGAGAGACGGTTCCTCTGAATGAAGTAAGAGATTATTGTCTTGATTGTGTTGCTAGGTTGCCTATAGAAGTGAAAATGGTACGAGTCATCAAGCATTACCAGTTGAAGATTGGTACGGAGCTTTTGAAACTCACGGAGGAACTCACTGCTCAGTATTCTGGGCATGGAGCGTGATTATATGAGGAATATTGTTTTTTGGGATGTTGATACTCAAATCGATTTCATAGAACCAACTGGTAAGTTGTATGTTTCTGAAGCCGAGATGATCAAGGCTAACTTGGCTTATCTAACTGAGATGGGTGCTATTAGGGGTCGCCTTTCTGGGTCTGTGGATGCTCATACGCCTAATGATAATGAGTTTAGGGAATGGACGGAGCACTGTGTTTATGGTACTCTAGGGCAGCATAAGATTCCGGAATCTACTGTTAAGAGCCCCTTGTTTGTGCCTTCAGTAAAATTATCGATTGAACAGTTATCAGAGGTAGCGGCATATGAGGGTCAGGTTATTTTTGAGAAGCAGGACACTGATGTGAGAACCAATCCTAATGTGAAGCACTTCATGAATTTGATTAGACCTAAGATGATCGTGATTTATGGGGTGGTGACAGAGATTTGTGTCAATTTGGCGGTGGATTTTTTTGCCCGTGATTTGGGTTACGAGACGGTGGTGGTGGTTGATGCCATTAAGGAGATCGATTTGTCGAAAGCGGATTCATGTAAGGCTGAGTGGAAGGCATTAGGAGTAGAAATGCTGAGAACAAGAGACGTAGAGAGTATACTAGGGAACTCGGCTTAAATATCAACCCTCTGCCCTATATTTTCCACCCAATAATAATCGTCAAAACATTCGACAATTCAAACCAAACTCCAGACACTCCGCCGAAAACGCGAGCGCAAGGACATCCTTTTTAGCCCTAGGCGGGGCTTTCCGTAAATATTATCGTACTGGAGAACGGAAAATGATGAAAAGATACACAGAAGAACCCAGAGAGTTACTCGCCAAACGGTGGCCAAACACCTCTGCGAGGAATAAGAAGCTTATCGATTACGTTAAACCTATCGTAGCAGATGTAGCAAAGCGTGGAGACGTAGCGATCAGGGAGTATACTGAGAAGTTTGATGGAGTCCTTCTTGAAATTTTCAAGGTGACTCCTGAAGATGTACAGGAAGCCTATAGAAATGTGAATAAGAGACAAGTAGAAGCGTTACAAGAATCAAAGAAACGACTAGAGGTCGTAGAGTCTCAGCGTCTCACCAGTTCAAACTTTACTGTAGAGATAAACGGAACCAAGATCACATGCACGCTAAAGCCCCTGAACACGGTCGGATGCTATGTTCCTGGGGGTAAGGCAGCGTATCCCAGTTCAGTCGTTATGAATGTTACCCCAGCAAAGGTTGCTGGTATTAAAAAAATCATTGTCTGTACTCCGCCGGGAAAAGACGGCAAGGTGTCTCCATTGACCCTTGTCGCTGCTGATATTTGCATGGTGGACGAGGTTTACAAAATAGGCGGAATACAGGCCATCGCGGCTATGGCGTATGGCACGGAGTCAGTGCCCAAGATGGACAAGATCGTTGGACCAGGGAACAAATATGTAACTGCCGCTAAAACAGTTGTCTCCGAGTCTGTGGCTATCGATAAGCCTGCGGGTCCCAGTGAGATCCTTGTAATGACCGATGATACAGCTAACCCAATGCTGGTGGCGGTTGATTTGATCAGTCAAGCCGAGCATGGAACCGGTGGGATATCTGGACTAGTTACTACTAGTAAACGAGTCGCTGATGCTGTGGATAATCTTATCAAAAAGCTTGTGCCAAGTCTAGAGAGAAGTGAGATTATTGGCGGGGTTTTAGCTGAGAACGGCTTCGTATACACTGTAGGTAGCATCAAAGAGGCGATTGATTTTGCGAACAAGTTCGCACCAGAGCACATTGAAGTTATGACGAGGAGACCCGAGGAGGTGGTCGAAGGGATAACAAGTAGCGGGTTAGTACTTCTAGGTAACTATACTCCTGTTTCTTCAACGGACTACTGTATGGGGGTAAACCATGTGTTGCCAACTGAAGGTTACGCAAAGGTATCTTCGGGTATTACAATTTTCGATTACATGAAGCCAGTGAGCATAGTTAAAGCAACCAAGACAGGACTTGGCTCTATACGTGCTAAAGTAGCAATAATGGCTCAGTCAGAAGGGTTACCCAATCACAAGAAGGCGGTGGAAGCGCGTTTCAAATTAATCTCAACGAGTTCATAGAGTCCTCTCAGAACATTAACTCCTATCATATGGATCCATCCATTGAACATGCGCATTTTTTATTAGGTATTACCCATTAACCCCTCAATTGGATGTTTGAATAAAATCTTCCCATCACACGGAAAGTAAATAGATTTAATGAATAACCCCTCTTCTCGGTAGAGTACAATGTTATTGAAAGACATGTTGATGAGTGAATATTCTATTTCATTGTAGCTTAACTCAGCAACCTTACTACCGACCATAACATTATAGTAAGTTTCTGCGATACAATAAAATTAAACAGTAGATCAGACAATTCTCTCCCAAGCTTTTCACGGATCTTCTGAATCGCTTTTGGAGTCCAAGTTTTTTGCGAGTTTTTTTATGTTCCATGAATTGATTGTAAGAGTGTTTCTAGTTCGAACGCGCTAGTTCAAACATAGAAGTGAAAGCTTGGTAACGGTGGGTTGGGTTTGAACCCACAGGGTATTGTGTCATTTCAAATTTTTTCCCCAATTCCACTATTTGAACGGTCTGAGGAGTGAGGACCCTTTGATTCCACTTTTGAATCTGAAAAGAAGATCAAGTTCGAACCCAGCTGCCAGTGCTGATATTTCCTTCCCCTTTTTTCTAGTAACCTTTAAGCGGTGATGCACTTGTGTTACATACACATAACCTTAAATCAGCGATACTCACCCGGGTTTAGTGGGGAGGGCTATGGGCCTAATGGAGACGTGGGATCCTGGATATCGGGGAAATCGTCGCAGGGAGAAGTTTTATTGGTCCGGCCAGGTGGGTCTCCTGCTCCCGGGTTTTCTCACCCTTGCTCCAGAGCCAGCAACACTCCCCACTAACCTTTAAGCGGTGATGCGCCCCATTTCACTATCTTCTTCTGAATTTCTTGTAAACGATTACGACTATTCCTAAAGCAGCCGCTATCATCGCTATACCGTATATCCCCCAAGTGGTTCCAACTGAAACCGTCACCCGTATCACTTCTTCTGTAGAGATCTGATCGCTGTGCGTTCTGACCTTGATCAGATAGTCTCCCGGAGCTGTTCCCTCAGGTGGCTGTATGGAGACTTGGAACGTCTCCGCCTCATTGGGGTTCAAGGTAGATATCTTGAGTGGAAGAGTTTCTATATTCCATCCTTCTGGGTAAGATGGGATTTCTATCTTAACGTTGTTTATGGGAGAATATCCGGTATTCGTCACTTTCACGTTGATGGTCTGGGTTGAACCAGCTTTGATCTGCGTGTATATGGAAGAAACGTCCATGCTGACCTCGTGGGAACCCACTATAATCGCGTTCAACGTCACTGAGCCCTGTATGTGTATCGACTCTGCCACTATTGTTAATGAATACGTGTCGGGATTGCTGTTCAGTGAGGGTGTGACCGCGACATTTATCTCTTCAGTTGTTCCTGCCGAGATCAAGACTGCCTGAATCTCCTGCCCCTCGCCTGTTTTGAACACGATATCCCAGCCCGTAGGAGCGTCATAAGCTGAGAGTTGGAAAAGTTCCTCAGATTCGAGGGAATTCTCGATCATTATGGGATAGACTACCTTTTTCCCCAGCTGCACCGATTGGGAGGGATACTTTGCTTTTATTTCGGCGGCATCAGGTATTTCTTCACTTTCAACGAGAACCTTCAGATATAACTCGTCCGAGTGGTTTGCTGATGACGTTTTTAAGATGATATTGTAGCTTTCTAGTGTCGCGTTCAAAGGTATCTCGACTTCAACTAAGATTTCGCATCCACTGTTGCCTTCTATGAGTATCTCGTTGATTTTCTCTAGTTCGCTGTTCAGGACATGTGTATTCCAGCACTCTGGTGCAAGAACAATCTCGAAACCGAATCTGGCTTCGAAATAGAAGGGATTACTTAGCTCAACCCGAAAATCAATAGTGTCACCTTGTTGTCCACTTATACTCGGATACGTACATGACAGAAAAGCCTCTACTTCCTCTTCAACGGACAACAACAAGGTTTGATTAATTGTGGTTTCCCCAATTATTATCAACTGCACTTTATTCAGGCCTGACGCCGTCGATGAAACAAATACCTCAAGGTTGAGCTGAGCGGAGTCGCTGGGGGAAAGATTCAGACTTTCGACTTCTCCAATCTGATCTGTAATAACGGCTTCCCATCCTTCTGGGAATATTGTATGAAAGAGACAATCTTCATCGTCTTCACCCTCATTGAAGAGTTGGAATGGTACGACAAGTCTCTCTCCGGGGTTTACCGTCCTGCATGAGGAGATGGACTCCATCTTCAGGCACGTTTCGAACTTTATTTTGCCAAAACTATACTCAAAAGTACGAGCGTATCCCAATGATACTGTGTGTGATTGTGTCACATAGCCTCTCTTTTTGAATACCAGCTCGTAGTCGGCTCTGTCTACATTGATTTTAAACGCCCCTTTATCGTTTGTAGAGACTTTAAAGAGATATTTACCACTGAGAATATCGGAAACAAGCACTTCCGATTTGAAGTAAACAAAGATGTCTACTCCCTCTAATCGAGAACCTTCGTCATCAACCACCACACCTCTGATGGTGTAACTTCCTTCGGTCAAGACTGGGAATATTTGGAAGGATGACTGTGTAAAAACTAGAACTGCCAACGTGAATATCAGAAGTTTCTTCTCCAATCTTTTCACCTTCCAAAAAAGTTGGGGGTTATCTGATCTCCTGGCGTGTGAAAGTCACGTAACATGCGGCGAACACGACGACCAACAACGCCACTAGGTAGATCAGGTTTGGTAGACAGGTCATGAGCGCTTGTCCAAGGCTGATTGGCACATTTACGTGGGTGTATCCTGAGAACTCCATTTTGCTGGTTGAGAGTATTCCGCTGACTGTTTGTTCAAAGCTTGCTGAGGGCGATATCCCCGTAATCACTTTTCTCAATAGTTCGTGTGCAGATGAAGGGCCGAACTTTCCTATATTTCCACTCGTAGTAAATGAAAAGGGATAGACGATGCTTGCGATTGCCCATCCGAGGTTAGGTATGAGTTGGGTGGAGGCGAGCCAGATTATTATAGCCGCGAGCAGGGATGTGGATGGCTCTGGGAGTACGATGGATAGTAGAAGCCCTATGCCCAAGAAAAGAGCTAGGTAGACGACTGACATTCCTAGAAAGATCAGGAGGCGCGCTGTGTTGTCGAAGGTTAGGGGTGTTCCCGTTACTCCGACGAAGACTCCTATACCCGCCATGAATGTGGTTAGGGTGACGATGGTGATTGCTGCGAATCCACCAAGGTATTTTCCGCCGAGTACGGAGTCTCTGTATACCGGATAGGATAGGAGAGTCTTCAACGAGCCGCTCAATCTCTCCTTATTTATGGCATCGAAACTTATCGCTATGGCTAGGAGACCTCCAACCGTGGAGATGTTTTTAACCATACTGTAGAGAGCCCAATACAGATTCGTAGAGCCAATACTCAATGTTTTGATTTGTGGTTCCGAGTTATTACCAGAAGTTGAAAACTCCAACGTCGTGTAGGCAGATGAAGATGAACTCATCTCCATGAAATTCTGGGCTCCCTGAAACGTTGATACGAGCACCACTATGAGGAGCGTCGCGAAGATCAGGAGGAACTTCTTCTCGGTCACGATGTCAAGGAGTTCCTTCTTTGCTATGGTGAACAGTCCAGGCACTCACATCACCCCTTGGAAGCGTAGGAACACTTCCTCGAAATCTGCTCCCTCTTCGGCTTTGATCTGATTCGTCAGGTTTGGGATGGTGTCCAGAGCAATCAGCTTTCCCTGCTTCATGATGGCCACCCTGTCACAGAGCTTGTCGACCTCGTGGAGTAAGTGCGTCGTGAGGACAACAGTTTTCCCCCGTTCTTTTGATAGCTCCTTTACGAGTTCCCTGATGTCCCGCGTTCCCTCGGGATCTATTCCCTGAGTCGGTTCGTCTAAGATCAGTATCTCTGGGTCCCTTATCAACGACTGCGCGATACCCAGTCTCTGCCTCATACCTCTCGAGAAGGCTTGAACTTTAGTATTTTTCCAATCACTCAAACCCACAAGGTCAAGGAGTTCATCTATACTCTTTCTCGCTAAGACTCTGGATACTCGCGCTAGATCAGCGTAATAGCTTAGGTTCTGTCTGGCCGTCAGGTTGTCGTAGTATCCTGCATTTTCAGGGAGTAACCCGACTGAACTCCTCGCCTCCAAGGGCTGTTTGATTACGTCGTAGCCTGATATCACGGCGGTTCCCTCGGTCGGATTTATGAGCCCCACCAGCATGAGAATGGTCGTGGTCTTCCCGGAGCCATTGGGTCCCAGTAACCCGAATATCTCTCCCTCATGTATTTCATAGCTTACATGATCCACCGCGACTAGGTCGCCGTATCTCTTGGTTAGATTCCTCACATCGATTATCGTTGACATAGCCATCATCCTACGATACATATTAGTAGCTACCAACACCAGTGTTAGTAAAACCTATATAAGCCTTATTCTCGAATAGTAACTGCGGAGCCGTCTAGTAACAATGGTCGAGGGAGATTACACGCCATCAGGGTATAGGATCGACAGAGAGGACCTAGAGTCATTCCTCGGTCCCCTAGAAGCGGAGGTCCTTAACAAGATCTGGGAGAAGAATGTCCCTGTTCGTGTAAGGGAAATATATGAAGAACTTAAGGAGAAAAGGAAAATCGCGTACACCACCGTCATGACCACAATGAACACACTATATGAGAAGGGCCTCTTGGATAGAAGAATCGAAAAAGGGAGAGGCGGCCTCCTTTATGTATACTGGTCTAAGATGAGTAAGAAAGAGATCGAACGTTCGGTGGTGAGGCAGGTTATTAATAGCCTGCTCAAGAACTTCGGTAACTCCGTGACTTCATACCTGATGGAGATAACTGACTCAGATGAGGAAAAATTAAATGCCTTCAAAAAATTATTCGAGGAAAGGCTCGAAAACGAAAAGGTCGATAACTAGGATTGTGTAAAAAGTGATTGTATGGGAACCAGTCGTAGATCAGCTGAAGGAGCCATTCCTATTATATTCAATTATTTTATCGACTTCAGCCTCAGCGTCCATATACATTACCCTCAAGTTTCTCAAGATTCATAATTCTAGGCTGAAAAGCATATTCTACATGATACCCCTTTTTATTCCCATAGGGGTCTACACGATATTTCACCCAAAAATTTTTGTAGGGGCCTTCTCCATTAGGCAGTCTTTAATCGTTGGCACATACTCTGGAGTTTTCACTATTCAATACGTTAAAATTCTTTCAATGGTGGGGCTACTCTGCCTAGCGGGATTAATCTTTGGAATTGCGCTCTTACCTATTCTGTACATATTTAGCGACAGAATAGTATGTCGATTTCATGGAGTCATAGATATCTCGCGAGACGAAAAACCGGATCTTTTCCAGATAATAGATAAATGTACCAGTAAAGCTGGTGTTTCTATGCCTCGCATCGGGATCACAGAGAACCTTGAGCCCAACGCTTTCACTGTCGGCTATGGAAAGAGAACCAGGATAGTATTCTCATTGGGCCTTCTGGATATCCTTGATGATGCAGAACTCGAAGCCGTTGTAGCCCATGAAGTAGCCCACATCAAGAACCATGACTTCCATCTCATGGCTATGATGTCAGCGCTAAAAGTAGTCTCATTCTTCAATCCTATGGTCTACATCTTATCGGCTGCAATCGTAAGGGAGAGAGAGATTCTAGCCGATCATACGGGAAGAAGGCTGCTAGAAAACCCCGAGAGGCTGGGGCTTGCCTTGGTGAAGATATGGGAAGGATCAAAGGGATTCTCTAAGGGGTTCCTTACACAGTTTATATCTGGCTTCTTCATCGTCTCAGAGATAAGACAACTGAGAACACTTTTCGCAGTGCATCCACATCTTGAGAGGAGGCTAAGTTACATTGAGGATGGAGAGTTTGGGGGAAGTGTAAGCAGAGACGGAGCGAAGTCGGTTTTAGCCTGTTTCATCATCACCTTGATGATGTTCTCTGTCTGCTATCCGTTGTACCAAAGCAATTTCTTCGTGGAAGGGAGAGGAGGAATATTCGTCACGGCTATTGGTACAAAAAATAGAGTCGTCACACAGACCAATAACATAACACCCGTACAAGGGGTGATTGAAGGCTTCCTATCTGGTCCCTCCCATCTTCAAAATATCAATGAAACCTCAGTAATAGTGTTCACCCAAGGTAATCTGAATCAATCTCTAAAACCTTCAAATTTGAACACAAAAATTACTATAACCGATCTTGCACCCGAATAGTGCTTTTGACGGATTTCATTATCTTAGTTACCTAGGTCTGGGTTTTCGAGTTGGAGCACGGGCATGTGAATTATTAGCGGTGATGCGCCCCATACAATAGTGGTCATGAATCTCTCAAATCAAGATATCCTAGAGCTTGCGGCTAAATATGACAAAATATTATATATTGATATCACGAGGGTAATAATCGTCGGGCGGTCCCAGAATGCCTAAAAAATAAAATAGATTATTCTTCAATCCCGGTAGCCCTGATAACCAGGATACACGAATCTTGGAGGCGAGAGCTGCCTTGCCCCTAGATGGGGGAGTAAAGTGCCGACAGCCCACGTGGGTGGAAGATGCGCGGAATAGTTACCGGTTAAGTTGAGGCAACACCATGTACAGCAAAGACGAAGACTTCTTCGAGAAGCGTAGCAGGGAGAACCTCGTCGAGACAAACCGAGAAGAACTCCTCAAGGTCATCGAAGGTCATAACTGCGTAGATTTTATGTCCCACGGCGTAAGGCGGCGGCTGAGGAAGTATGGCATCCTCAAGAAGATCGGCAGCAAGTACACCGTCACTCAGCTGGGCATGGAGATGCTAAGCGAAGAGTCCCTTGCTCTAGGGCCGGCAACACTCTCCACTAACCTTTAAGCGTGATGCTCTCGGCTCTATGGTGAGCCAAAGTATATGTCTTCTATTAATTGGGACAAGCACTGGGAGACAAACAAAGAGCCTGAAGGAGCACGGGACTTTGCGGAGAAAATGGCAGATAGGCTAAGGGAGTTCATGAGGAGCAAAGGAATTGGGAGCGTAGCGGACTACGGCTGCGGGCACTCAACAACACTCTTCAGACTGGCAGAACACTTTACGGACATCGATTTCTATGGATACGATATGGCCACCTCAATCATCCAGAAAAACACAGAAAAGGCACGAGAACTAGGGCTTATGAACCTCTCATTCGCACAGGACAGCCTCCCAAATCCCAGAAAAACGAAGACATTCGATCTGGTTACCTGCTTCGCCACACTGCATTACGTGGAAGAGATAGAGCGTGCCATCAAGCGCCTCTTCGAGCGGGTAAACCCCGGTGGATACCTGATCTTCAACTATCCGAACACCTACACGAGGAAGACCTACCAAGAAGATATCCAGCCAGACGATGAGTACATGAAACGGCGCTTCGCATTACTCCTCGCAGGGAGAAACCTCATCTCGCAGAGGAGGATCCGGGAAATCCTCGGTGCAAGACCCAAGAAGTTCTATTCCTCCATCAAGTCCAACATTTATGTCTTGGTTCGTAATTCTTAAGCGGTGATGCGCCCCATACAGTGGTGAGCAGGTATTGAGTAAAATTTCTCTTATTGATAGGCTTCTTGAAACGCAACACGATAGTGAAAACCCCAAACTCTTCGAGGAGGCACTGACGGAGGCCTTCAGCACCTCGGCGTACAAGCGGTTCACAAGGGCGGCGCTCGACTCGATTCCCGGGCCTCTAGACATGCTCCGCCGGTGGTTCGACTGCGCGCGCGAGGTAACTGGCAATGAGCCATGAACCAACCGTCAAGATTGTCAATATCACCAAACGGTATAGCGACATAGTAGCCCTGAAAGGTCTCAGCCTAGATGTGAGGCGTGGCGAGATCTTCGGCTTTCTCGGTCCCAACGCCTCGGGTAAATCGACCACCCTGAAGACAATCCTCGGGCTAGTCAAGCCCGATTTCGGATACGTGAATGTTCTGGGTATCAACGTGGAGGATAACCCAGTCGAGGTGAAGAGGCGAGTGGGATACGTACCCGAGTCTCCCCGCATATATGAGTTCCTGACGGGGCTAGAGTTCCTTGACCTCACCGGGGACATCTACGGGATGAACCCTGCGGAGAAGAAGAAGCGAATCGAGGAGTACCTGGAGGCGCTTGAGTTAGAAGGCAGGGAGGGCGACATGATAAGTAGCTATTCACAAGGAATGAAGCAGAAGATAGTCATCATCTCGGCGCTGATGCACAGACCAGAACTCCTGCTATTGGACGAACCTATAAGCAGCTTAGACCCCAGGTCGGCGAGGATCATCAAGGACCTTTTACGCGAGCTGGCCTCGGATGGCGTAACCACCATCATATGCACCCATGTCTTGGAGATCGCCCAGGCCCTGTGCGACCGCATAGCCATCATGTATGAAGGAGGGCTGTTGGCCTTGGGCACTATGGAGGAGCTGAGGGAGAGGGCGAAGATGCCTGAATCAGACCTAGAGGACATCTTCCTACAACTCACCGGAACAGGCGACATCAGGCCCGTAATCGAGGCGCTGTTGAAGTGAACTGGAAGAACGTCCTCCTGCTGATAAGCGCCGACGTGAAATCCTACAGACTGGTTAGTGGGGAGAGGTTCAGAAGGTTTAGAGATAACAGATTTGTCACTTACGCCCTGTATGTAGGGGCCTGTGTTTTTGGGGTGGCGATAGGCTGGGTTGTGGGAAATTTCTACAGCGGTATGGGAGACCCCCAGCTGAGGGAGCTTCTCCTTCAGGTAACCATCAACTTCTTCCTCTCCCTCCCCACACTCGCCCTCCTATACGGCTTGGTCATCACCCAGATAGGGCAGATCCAGCGGATCGGGGTGAAGGCCTCCATCCAGCCACTGTACTGGTTCCCCATCACCTGGAAGGAGCACACTCTAGCATCCATCCTAGCCAACATTCTCGGTCTCCCCCTAGCCATCACCATCTTCATCAGCTCCGGGATAGCCGTAGCCTCCTTGTTCGTGGGAGTGGTTCCCTTAGCCATCCTCACCATCTTTGCCTTGCTCGTCAGTGTCCTATTGGCCAGCGCCACCACGGAGGCCTCCAGGGTTCTGCAGGTGAAGCTCTCCGGGGCGATGACCAAGGTTGCCGGCAGGATGGTCATATGGGTGAAGTTTCTGGGATCCCTCGTGATCTTCATCGTATTCTACGCGGTCTACTTCTCCCTCTACCGCCAAGCGGCATCGCTCGACCTACTTGAGCTGATCGCTGGTGGACAGAGGATGTTGTGGTTCATCCCCTATATGTGGCATGGAATAGCTCTCTCCTACTTCGTCAGCGGTCTAGGATTTGAGACGGCCATTCTTTCCTTAGCCTCCATCGGTTTCCTATACGCCATCTTTCTGGCTGCTGTCCGGTTAAACAGCAGGTTTGGTTTGTATGAGGCACCAGCCATCAGGTTATCCCTTGGCGAATACACCCCAAGGACTGGTGTGCTTGAGAAGCTGGGCTTTTCCCCCTTAGAGGTAGCCGTGATGAGGAAGGACTTCAAAGCCCTCACTAGGCGCAGCGAGCTGATGTCTGTATTCATGTTCCCCATAATGTTAGCCATCATGCCATTCATCACAGTTTTCCGTGGATCCACCGATTTCAATTCCTTCTTATTCGTCTGGTTAGCCCTCATGCCTGGAGCCTTCATGGTTATGAACCTAGGAAACTTTATGGTAGGCCTAGAAGGAGCCTCCGTGTGGTACATCTACTCTTCCCCCATAACGGCCCGAAGCCTAGTCAAGGCTAAATACTCCTTTACAGTCCTCTTCAGCCTCGCAGTAACGTTGGTGTGCTCTATCATCGGTAGTCTGCTAGCAGCTCCATCGATGGGAATAGCTGCCATAGTCTTAACTGAGGCGCTGTTCCTAATCTTCTCCCTCGGTATGGTGTCCCTCAGCTTTGGGATAAGGGGTGCCGACTTCAGTGAGTTTCCCAGGCCTAGGATGATAAGGCCCAAGTGGGCCATCGTAAACATGATCGTGTGCACCCTCCTGACATTGGCGATAGTCTCCCCCGTCGTTCTCTATCTCTTGAAACTCTTCATTAAGACCGTGCAAGCTCCTCTCTACGCTATGGTGCCTATAAGCGGGGTCATAGCCTCCGTAGTAGCCTATGCATTCTATAGGATAGTGTTAAAAAACGCCGAGGAGTTTTTGATCAGGGCGGAAGGTTGAAGGCGTGAACTTCTTTTTGCCATTAAGGTCAAATTTGCCTATAGAAGGCGCTCGCTAGCTCAGGTAAGTTTTAAGCGGTGATGCTCACCATGATTTGGTGGGGAGGGCTAGGGGCCTAATGGAGCCATCGGACCCTCTGCGATTCTTCAATGCCTATCTGTTTTAGAGGATAACTCGTAATTGAAGTACTTTGAAGCGTTGAGCCATGGATACTTAAAATACGAATGTTTTGTTAGATTCAGCTTCCATAAACTATTAAACATTTACAGTTTAGTATCAGTTTCAGGATACTCGCAGCCATCTAACCCAGCTAAATCAGCGAGATATCCTGCGTGGCTCGACGCAAAAGGTGAGCCGGATTCTGTCCCTATTACCCTCCAGCTCACCAAATCATCTGAATGCATTCGTGAATCATCCGCTCTAATTATACTGTTCAATACCCATCCACCGGCTTTTTTATTGCCTCGGGTTTCTCCGTGGCCTCGGTGTTTTGTGCCCCACGTGGGGCATTCTGGTCGGTTGCTCTGGGTCTCGGGTTGGTGGTCTCTGGCTGGGTGCCAAGTATATGAGGGGTGGGATTGAACAAGAAACCTCATCGAGCTCTGTTGATCTGCCTGTCTACTGGGTTTCAAGAATATGTCTTTCCAGAAGTTTTCACCTATCTCTTATGTTCTTACTTTCTTATGGTTCCTCATGGACCTCGGTTTCATTCTTATCCTCCTTCTCGGAGTGAGAGTCTGAAGCTGTGACTTACTGAATACCCAGAAAATATGGGTCTTTTAATGTCGCACGTGCCACAATTGATCAAACAAAACTAGAGCGACTTTCGTAATTTATTTGGATGAATATTATTCCACCCTTTATTAGAGGTAATAAACATACTATGATAAATTCTGGTCCCACACACAGTAGATATATCCGACTTTTATGAACGGTTAGTTGAGGTGAGAATGGTGATTGGAGGAGAGAAAAGCAGCGATCAAGCAGACGATGTTGTCTACGGCGATGCTAGCGATTATGATGGTGGTGTTCTATGTTTCGGCGGGCCGGACTGAC
>JAOZHP010000047.1 GCA_026014815.1 Candidatus Bathyarchaeota archaeon | reverse complement strand
TCCTCAGTGGCTTCCTCGAAGACCTGCTTCACTTCCTTCCATGGGAAGCTCTCCTCGTCGTACATGCCGCCTGTGAGGCCGATTATCTTCTTTCCCTGTCGCTTGAGGTCCTCCGCCGCTAGAACGACGGTGGTCAGGACGCCTGGCTGGAAGCCTGCGCCTAGCTTTGAATAGAACTTGTCAGGGTTCAAATGATTCACTGGAAAGAAATCTAGTTCTTAGTATATCTGTTTTAGGTAATCAAGGAATATCTGAAACACTGAAGGTATCTTTGTGTCATGTTTTATTTTGTATTTACAGTATATACACTCCTTCCGAAGAGGTTATTACCTTAATTTTTCAATGTCATAAGAGTCGAGATGGACTGGGCGTCTCAAGCAAGGGTGATTATCCCCGTTCATATCGGCCAAGATTTTTCGAGGGATTTAACTTGGTAGATGAAATTAGGCTTCACGGCATGGGCGGTCAAGGCGTGGTCGCCTGCGGTGAATTGATAGCAATTGCAGCTAGTTACGAGGATAAGTTCTGCAGGGCCTTCCCAATGTACGGTTCGGCTCGAAGGGGTGCACCTGTTCTCGCGTTCGCACAGATAGGTGACGAGTCCGAAGCAACTCGATCCATGATCTATTATCCAGAGTACTTGTTGGTACTTGACCCGCTTATGCCTGAGACTATGGATATAACACAGGGATTGAAACATCAGGGTATAATTGTCTTTAACACAACAGCAACTCCCGACGAGGCAAATGCAATCTTCAAGAAGAAATTGAGGAAGATTGGTGTCATAGATGCCACAGACATTGCAGTCGACGTCATAAAGAGGCCTATCCCGAACACAGTGATGCTGGGAGCCTTCGCTAAGACAACTGGGTTGTTGAAGATAGAGAGTATTTTCAAAGCCATCGATAAACGGTTCCCAGAAAAGCTAGCTGAGCCCAACAAGAAGGCAGCACAGCTAGGCTACGACAAAGCTGAGGTTAAGGAGTATCTGGAGGATTAATGATGGTTCAAGATAAATCATTGATAAAGGGACTTGCCCTCAACGACATAGCTGTCAAAGGAGGCAAATACGTCGCCAACTGGAGAGCTTACAAACCGGAGATAGATTACGAGAAATGTGTTGCCTGCGGGTTATGTATCTCATACTGTCCTGAGGCAGCCATAAACCAGACAGACGATAAAATGCCGAAGATCGATTACAGGTTCTGTAAGGGATGTGGTATCTGCGCTAACGAGTGTCCTCAGAAAGCAATCACCATGATACAGGAGGATGAGTCATAATGACACAAGAATTTGACGTTATGCCGGGTAACAAGGCGGTAGCTCATGGAGTACGCCTTGCACGAGTCGAGGTTGTACCCGTTTTCCCGATTACCCCCCAGACTACTATCATCGAGTACATCAGCGACTTTGTGGCAGATGGGAAACTTGACGCCGAGTATATTCACAGCGAAGGAGAGCACAGCTGCATGGCAATGGCTGTGGGCGCCTCCATGACAGGAGCTAGAACATTCACGGCCACCTGCAGCCAGGGTCTAGCATACATGCACGAGGTGGTGGCTCAGGCCACAAACTACCGTACCCCTCTGGTGATGGCTATCGCCAACAGGACGCTCGGCTGGTACTGGAGCTTAGGACCCGACTACAGCGACATTATGCCTGAGATGAACCTGGGATGGCTCGTCAACTTCGTGGAGACCAACCAAGAGTGCCTAGACATGACTCTGATGAATTATAAGATCGCTGAGGACTACAGGGTGCTTCTTCCCACAATGATGAGCCTCGACGGGTTCTACCTTAGTTACAGCCAGGAAAGAGTCTATCTCCCAGAGATAGAGATGGTTGACGACTGGCTACCCCCCTACAAAGCTCCATACCCGGTCGATCCCACTGTAAGCAAAGCGTGGCCAAGCGCCATGATACCTCCTGCGCTTCACACAACTTATAGAAAGCTCCACGAGGATGTGATGAACGACGCTAAAAAGGTCATCGCTGAGGTGGACAAGAGCTACGGCGAGGTTTTTGGACGCAGCTATGGTGGAATGGTGGAAAAGTATCGATGCGAGGACGCTGATAGCCTAATAGTGACCATGGGGAGCATGACAACTGCGGCTAGGAGAGCAGTGGACAAGCTCAGAAGTGAAGGCGAAAAGATAGGTCTACTGAAACTCCGGTTTATGAGGCCTTTCCCCAATGAAGAGATTATAGAGCTAGCTGAGCAGGTTGAGAGCATTGGCGTTGTGGACCGTGTCATGATGCATGGAACTGGCGGCGGCATGGCGTTTCAGGACATCAAAGGCGTCCTTTACAACACTGAAATCAAGGTGCCAGTGCAAAACTTCGTTACCGGACTCGGAGGAGAGGATATACCCATCGACGACTTGTACGTGATGGGTAAAAAAATTCTCAAGAATAAAGGCAGGAAACTTATAAATGAGGTCGAGTTTGTCGCTCACGAGTTCCAAGCGGCGGCTCCGCCTGTGGAGTACGAGGGTGATAGTTGCATGCATCCTGGTAGCGACGGTTGCGCTGGTTGTGGAGCCAGTATCATTGCGAGGACGCTTTTAGATACGCTTGGGGAGAACACGGTTGTCATCAACCCTCCCAACTGTAGTGGTGTAAACTATGGTGGCGTCGTCAAGGTGCCTTGGGTGCTGGGGAACTTCGCTGCAGGCGCGGCGTACATGACTGGTGTATACCGTGCCCTACGTAAGAAGGGAAAAGCAGACAAGGTCTACGTGACCAGCTACGCAGGTGACGGCGGCACAGTTGATATAGGTCTCCAAAGCATCAGCGGCGCCGCTGAGAGAGGTGAGAGCATCATCTGGCTCTGCTACGACAACGAGGCATACATGAACACAGGAATCCAGCGAAGCGGAAGCACACCGTTGTTCAGTGCTACCAGCACAACACCGGTGGGTAGCGAGTGGAAAGGAAAGCCTCAGCGCCGCAAGAACATGCTTATGATCATGGCGGCTCACAGGATACCATACATCGCCACGGCTTCCCTGTCTTACTTGCCTGATTTTAAGCGGAAGATCAAGAAGGCAGCCGAGGTAACAAGGGCTGGTGAGGGTTTAGCTTACCTTCACGTGCATCAACCCTGTACAACTGGATGGTACTTTGATCCAGCTAAGACAGTTGAAATCGGTAGGCTTGCAGTCCAGTCTGGTGCTTGGCCGATAATGGAGATTGATCACGGCGTACCCAAGATCAATGTGAAGCCACGAGAACTAAAGCCGGTGAAGGAATACCTTGCTCCACAGCGAAGGTTCCGTCATGTAACGGATGAACAACTGGAGATAATTCAGGGATACATCAACAACGACTGGGACAGTTACCTGCGTCTTGAGAAAGACGGAAAACTTCCTTGGTACTAACAACCTCCACTTTTTTTCTGGAACCTGTTATAACTTCCTTTCTCTCATTCATCTATGGTAGATATGCCACGAGTTATGACTTTCGAGGATGTCGAGGCACTAGCCATCGGCGGAACTATTCTTGGTGGAGGTGGTGGAGGCTGGCCTGAGATCGGGCGAAGGGATGGTTTCTTGGCTCTACAGATAGGAAAAGTGGAGCTCTGGGGACCCGATGAGGCGGACCCCGAGTGGAAGGTAATAACCAGTGCAGCGCTCGGCGCACCAACAGAGCCGGGTGACACCAAACCAATGCACTTTATCAAGGCTGCTCAGCTGCTCAGAGACGCTGGAGTAGAGTTTCACGGAGTCATAGCCGCTGAGAACGGCGGCCAAAACAGCTTCGGTGGCTGGGTCATCGCCGCGGCCCTCGGGTTGCCAGTGGTAGATACCCCCGGTGACGGTCGTGCTCACCCCACAGCCATGATGGGTAGCATGGGGCTTCACCGGTTGGACTACAAGAGCGTCAAGACGGGTGTGACCGAAGGATCAGAAGTCATTGCTTGGGGCAGCCTCCAGAGCACCAGCAATGTCATCAGGGCGCAAGCACGGGACACTAAGGCACTAATAGCTATGGCGAGGGACCCTGTGCCTGTGAGCTACACTAAGGCTCATGGGGCTCCCGGCGCCATAAGCATGGCTATCGAGCTAGGGAAAACTTGGATGAAGGCTGATAAACCTGACGCAAAGGTCAAAGCTGCTACCAAGTTCCTTCGTGGGAAGCAGATCTGTAAAGGTGAGATCATTGAGTTGACCATCGAGGCAAAGGGGGGCTTCGATGTAGGCATCATGACTATCAGGGAGGGCGACGATGAGTGGGAGCTCAGCTACGTGAACGAGTACATGACCCTAGAGAAAGAAGGCAAACGATTAGCCACATTCCCTGACCTGATGACAACTTTCAAGAAGGATGGGTCGCCTGTGACCAGCGCGGCGCTTGAGGAAGGCCAGACAGTATACCTTGTAAACGTGCCTAAGGAGAAGATCCCCGTCGGTGATGGAAACAAGTACCCCGAGATCTATGCGCCGATAGAGGCTGTCTTAGGGAAGCCGATGGTGAAACACCTATCAGGGTACTTGAAGCCCTGACAGGTCAGCCTGTTATTGCCTCTCGAACCCTTTCTATGATGGTGTCGGTGTCCTTGTCCTCGGTGAGCATCAGTCCTCTGAAGCTTGTTATGTTGATGACAAGGTGGTTGCCCTCAGACGACGCCCAGATGGACGGATCTCCCTTCATCAGAGTTTTTACTATCTTGTCTACCTCATCGGGGTTCCTGTCCAGGATAAGGTGTAGCGATATCCTTCCAGGTTCCTCTGGAACAGTGCCTATATCGTAGAGCTTTGTCTTGACTCCGGGGAGGCTGCCCCATTCCTCGGTGAATCGTGCTGCTTTCACCCTCGCGTCCCTGAATATTGCCTCGTAGTTTTGTTCTAGGTGTTCCTCAAGTGACGCCACGGCGCCGGTGATGCTGGATCTGTCCATCTTGTAGCCCCTGAAGACGCTTCCGTGGAGCCTGTCC
The DNA here is from genome assembly GCA_026014815.1 of Candidatus Bathyarchaeota archaeon. Classification (GTDB taxonomy): domain Archaea; phylum Thermoproteota; class Bathyarchaeia; order TCS64; family TCS64; genus RBG-16-57-9. The sequence continues at coordinate 55,323 of JAOZHP010000047.1, read as the reverse complement.
GGTTCGGCCTCCAGTAAGAGTTGTCCCCCCGGGCCCCCTTCCTGACCTACGAAGCTGTGAAGAGCCACGGTGTCCACGAGGTCTTTTTTACCCAGTAGTATTCCCGCGGTGTTTGGGCCTCCAAAATATTTGCATGAATACGCTACAAGGTCTGCGCCCTTTGAGATGTATCGCTTGAATCCGTCCTTGGGGTAACACTGGAACGCTGCGTCAACGATAACCGGTAGGCCATGCCTGTGAGCGATTTCAACTACTTTCTCGAAGGGCACGACGTTACAGTCTCTTGACGCGAAGTCACCTGTGAACCCGTGAGCCATGTAGTGGAAACCGGCTGTCTTCTCTGTGATGGCTGCCTCTAGCTCCTCCGCGGTGCAGCCTTTATGCTTGTCACCCACCTCCACTAGTTTTCCTCCCGCCACTGTCATGCTGCGGTCGTACTTGAAGTCCCTGAGGGCTCTCTGGATGATGAACTCGTTCTTCATCTCTGTGGTGTCGGAGAGCCTGCTCATTTTATCGCTGTCTTTTCCAGCCATGCACGCTGCGGCTCCCATTGATAACGCTGCGAAGACTCCTGGTGTGACGAACCCCGCCTCTGCGCCTGTAAGCTCAGTTATTCTTTTTCCTGCTTTCTCTTCTAGCTCCCAGAGCCAGGCGAAGTTTCTGTCGGCCTCGTCCATTGCTGATCGGACCTTATCTGAGAACACGTGGCCTCCCACGAGGGTATAGGTGCCGAAGCAGTTGATGACCCGGGTGACCCCGAGGTCCTTATAGAAACCCATGATACCTCTGTGGTTCATTGTTTAATGAGCTTTACCGGCAATTTCTCTAGAAACGCCTTTTAGAGTCGTCTGACAATAATTCAATGGTGTTCTAGCTGTGTCTGTTCAGTTAAAACTATCTGGGGCAGAGAAACGAGTCTACAACCTTGTCCAACAGGGTGATGTCATGTGCAGGCAGATACCTCCACGAGACAGGGGCGCTGTACAGGGCCTATTGGCGAAGGGCCTCATAGAGGTCTACTCCAAGAGAGTCTCGAAACGACGTGACAGGAAGCTCAAGTTCATACGAAAAAAATAATCCCTTCTTTATTGCTCCTCAGCTACCGTGTATGGAGACTCGTCGCTAAAGAGCCACGGGAACGGCGACGGTCTATCACGTCTATAGACCTCCAGTATCTTCTTTCTTAGCTTGAGGTCTTTTTTAGTGAATGGCTTGGTCTCTTTCTGGAAAAGCAGAGCCTTGAAGCGGCTAATGAAGACGCCGACGGTGTCAGATTTGACTAAAATCTCTCGTCGAGTATTCATATAGATAGAGATCTCGTACTGGGACTCGCCTGGTGTTTTGAAGCTAGTCACCTCGTAGTCCTCTGAGAGCTCTTTGGCGAGCTTATCGATGTCAACGTCTCTCCACCAAGAATACCTGCCATAGTGATACGTCTGAGCCATCGCCAAGAAAAACACGTTCACCGCGGGATATTTACCTTACCTACCACCAGAAACTAAACCCATGTACATCGGGCACTGGTCAAACAAATGACCAAAAACCTATGCAACCTATAAGCGACACCTATGGAATGCTCTTGTATCCTGCTACATGGTACAAGGCGAAAAAAATTTCGCGTAATTCCAAGTCACTTAGAACTTGCACCACAATAGAATAGCCTCTAACGGGGGAGGGGGATAACACAGAAAACCGTGAAACAGCCTCCTCCAACGAAAATAAGCCACAAAACAGCCCCGACTCAAACCCAATCTATGCAAAAACGCAGTCCACAACCCGAAAATTACTAGTTACATGTAACAAAGATTTTTTGGATACTGAGAAAGGGGTAAGAAAAAAGAGTTAGTCCCACGGGATGACGATGTACTTCATCAGGTCCTCGCTGGAGAGACCCTGTACCTTTCCCCACGCGAGGCCCACAAGGTTGTCCTTCTCGATCTCGCTGTAGACCAGAAACGCAAGTATCACGTTGAACCCGAACTGGTCTCCCGCACGTGCTTTAGTGGCTGCCTCATACTTGCCTTTCCTGAGCATAGCCCTCACAAGAGCAATATCACCGGTCTTGATAGGGGCAAGCACTTCGTTGTATGGAGGCTGGAGTTCGTCGATGGCCTTGTTTAGGTTTGTCGCATCGATCACCTTTCTGAGATCTTCCTTGCTTATGCCATAAGTTACTGGAAATATCTCGTCGAGGTCAACGTCGGTTTTTCCTCTTCGTTTGATGGCGATAAGAACGTTCTCTACATCGGTTTCATACTTGACAAGGCTATTAACGATGTGACGATCTCTACGGGGTAGAGTCTCAGTTAGCTTCAGTATGTTTCTGGCGTATATGTAGTTGAGTTCCAGCTCCAGCGGCCAGAGAGCGTCGTATTGTTCGGAGAGGTCAAGTTTATCGATGAGGCTCTGGTATGAGGTTCCCTTGAGCTTCATCACCGATTCTTTGAGGTTCTCTGCAGTAACGATCTCATTGTAGCTCTTAACGATGTAAGGTTCAATGGGTATCAGTGACTCGGAGATTTCCTCCACGCTGCTGTCTGTAAATTTGCCTCGGAGGATCCGCTTAATGTTAAGTACCTCAAACCTAAAATCAAAGTATGCGTGAAGGAACTTTCCCATCTTTGTGGGTGTGATCTTTACAATCTCCTCGATGCGCTCAGTGAATTTTTTGATGAACATCTTTTCCAAGTTGAGCGCCAATCTTTCATCAGCCTCAACCTCAGCCTTCCCGTAAGGAGTCGTCTCTAACTTGACTAGAAAGTCATCGATATCGGTGGCTTCTGCGAGGGTCCTCATCTGTTCCTTAGTAAGTAGGTCAGCGATGCGGGCGTGGGTCCTTAGAACTACGTATCCGAGTCCTAGATTCATCTTGCTGATTTCTTTACACCTCCGATTAGCTTTATTCTGACCAGCTCCTCCATTGATTCCTCGTCGAGTTTATCCTCGATGAACTTGATGACATGCTTCATATCTGGGATCACATAGTTTTCTAAGGCGTTTACCTTTCGGTTTGTGGTACCCAACTCATCAGCGATCCGTTCCACGCGTGCCTCAAACTCTGCAAGCTGAATAAGTTCCTCTATGATCTCGTATACCTTTTCAGCTGCATGAGCCAAAGTTATATCCAACTCGGCTGCGATCTCTGGCGTCGAGATGATTTTTACATCCGGATATACTACTCCCATAACACTCCTAGGTAGAACCTCCAAGTCGAGGGTCTTCTTTATGCTACGAGTCTGGCTTTTGACCTCTGTGGGTCCTAGGCTCAGGTAGGCTGCAGTCAACGCGTTATACGCTTCCTTGAGGTTATCAAGGAGTAGAATGCGTCGACCCTTAAGGACTTCAAGAGACGAGGTTAACTCTTTAGCGAGCTGATCCCGTTTGAGTTTAAGGAACTCGGCTCCTCTTTCAACAATCTGGACTCTTCTCTTGGTCTCCATGAGGTAGCCCTTTGTGGGCCTGATACCTGACGTTGCAGACATGCTTATGCTTCACTCTTATGGTCTGGGTGGTATTTCTCGATGTAAGCTTCACGTACCCTGATTAGGTCGTCTTCAGGTAGATCGCTTAGTATGTCCCATGCAAGGGCTAGGGTTTGCTCAATAGTCCTGTTCTCGTAGATTCCCTGATTGATGAACTCTTGCTCAAACCTGTCAGCGAATCTGAGCCACTGACGCTCTCGTTCTGACAAACCAACTGTACCGACGATACGTACAAGTCCTCTTGCACGTGTCCCCTCAGCGTACGCCATGTACAGCTGGTTAGATACGTCTTGATGGTCTTCACGCGTAGTCTCTTCTCCGATACCGTCTTTCATCAACCTTGAAAGGCTTGGAAGTACGTTCATAGGAGGGTAAAGTCCTCGTAGGGCTAACTCACGTGTAAGGATGATTTGTCCCTCGGTAATGTAGCCTGTGAGGTCAGGGATGGGGTGCGTGATGTCTCCAGCAGGCATAGAGAGGATTGGCATCAGTGTGACTGATCCAGGTCTTCCCCTGATACGTCCTGCACGTTCGTAGATTGTAGCCAAGTCACTGTAAAGGTATCCAGGGTAACCTTTCCTCGTGGGAATCTCTTCTCTTGCGATGCTAATTGCACGAAGAGCCTCCGCATAGTTAGTCATGTCCGTGAGAATTACCAACACGTGCATGCCAAGGTCGAATGCCAGGTATTCTGCGACGGTCTGTGCGATACGAGGCGTTACGATACGCTCGATAGAAGGGTCGTCTGCGAGGTTCAGGATCATTACGCTCTTGTTTAATGCACCTGTCTTCTCGAACTCTGCTCTGAAGTAAGCAGCTTCCTCGTTTTTAATTCCCATAGCACCGAATACGATAGCAAAATCAGATTCACTACCAGGGATCGTTGCTTGACGCGCTATCTGTGCAGCCAGCTCATTATGTGCTAGCCCCGACTCACTGAAGATCGGTAGTTTCTGTCCACGGACAAGGCTGTTCATGCCGTCGATGCCGCTCATGCCTGTCTGGATGAACTCCTTGGGCACCTCACGAGCGGCCGGGTTAATAACCCCCCCGTTGACATCCCTGCGTTCTTTACCAATTATCTGAGGCATACCGTCGAGAGGTTTGAAGCTGCCGCTGAAGACTCTGCCGATCAAGTCTTCGGATACTGGGATTCTGAGAACGTCTCCACTGAAGCTCAGTTTGGTGTTAAGGTCCAGTCCTGCTGTGCCTCCAAAACACTGGATCATAGCCATCTCACGGCTTACGTCAAGAACGCTTCCTTGCACCAGCTCTCCGTTTGGACGCTGAATGTAAACGATCTCGTCGAAGCTGACATCTCGGATGTTCTGAACCATCAGAATTGGTCCCTTAATCTCGGTTGTGGTCTTGTATACTACTGGTGCTAACGTCATTGCGAGTTCACCTCGTACTGCTTTGCGAGAGCTGAAATCTGTACATTCATCGTGCTTCTCGCATCTTTGATCGGTTCTTCACCTTCACGTTCCTTCAGCCTCATGATCTCACGGATTACATCAAGTTCACGTATTTGATCAATAGGCACTCCTTGCTCTATGAGGGGCCTCGTTGAGTTATAAAAATCTGTGAAGATCTTGAGTAGTGCTACCTGTTTCTCTGGTGAACAGAATCTGTCGATCTCGTGGAACGCACTCTGAACTAGGAAGCCTTCCCTTAGCATCTCAGCGACGAGTAGAACCAGTCGCTGATCATCTGGCAAAGCTTTCTCTCCAATGATACGAGCTGTTTCCTCGATCTCGGCTGCTTCCTCCAGAACTCTTAGAGCTAGTGCTCTGGTCCTCTCCCAAGATGGATCAAACTCGCTCCACCAGCGGGCCGCTACTTCAAGGTATCTTGTGAAGCTCCTTAGCCAGTTAATCGCTGGGAAGTGCCGTCTGTAAGCCAACTGACTGTCGAGTGCCCAGAAGGTCCCGATGAACCTGAGCGTTGTGGTCGTAACTGGCTCTGAGTAGTCACCACCTGGCGGCGATACTGCCCCTAGAAGTGTGAGACTTCCATAATTTTGTTCACTCCCCAAGATTTCTACTCTGCCCGCGCGCTCATATATTTCAGCGATCCTGTCGGCTAGGTACGCAGGGAATCCTGCTTCTGCTGGAATCTCTTCTAGACGTCCGCTAATGTCTCGGAGGGCTTCAGCCCAACGACTGGTTGAGTCTGCCATGAGGGCAACATCGTAGCCTTGGTCTCGGAAGTATTCACCGATGGTGATGCCCATGTAGATACTGGCTTCTCGTGCGGATACTGCCATGTTGGATACATTCGCAACGATGATGGTACGTTCGATGAGTTTTTTACCCGATTTGGGGTCCTCGATCTCGGGGAACTGTTCAACTACGTCTGCCATCTCGTTGCCACGTTCTCCGCAGCCAATGTACACGATGATATCGGCGTCACTCCACTTAGCTATCTGCTGGAGAATAACCGTTTTTCCGGTCCCAAAGCCACCAGGTACAGCTGACGCTCCTCCCTTTGCGCACGGGAAGAAAGTGTCAATGACCCTCTGTCCTGTAATGAGAGGCTGACTCAGAGTGAGTCGTTCCTTGATAGGTCTACCTACTCTAACGGGCCAAGTCTGCATCATCTTGAGATCTATTTCACCAGAATCGGTCTCTAGAACTCCGACCGTGTCCGTGACCGTGTACACGCCTCCAGTGAGGGTCTTTATTGTTCCTTCCAAGTCAGGTGGGACAAGGATTTTGTGGACAAACATCTCGGTTTCCTGTACTGTTCCTATGATGTCGCCACCTACTACCTTGTCACCAGCTTTTACGGTGGGCTCAAAATTCCATTTCTTCTTCCTGTTTAGAGGTGAGATGTTAGCGCCTCTTGAGATGAAGGGGCCCGTAAGCTCCCAGAGTTCCATTTCTGACCTCTGTACTCCGTCTACAATCTGGCCCATAATTCCTGGTCCAAGCTCGGCGACTAGTGGTGTACCTATATCGACTACTGGTTCACCGGGTTTTAGACCAGATGTTGATTCATAACACTGGATGTACGCGATTTCCTCACGTAGACGGACGATCTCACCCATCAGTTTAAGATTACCTACTTCAACAAGGTCACCCATCTTGGCTTCTTGCTCAAATTTTCCTACAATCAGTGAGCCGTTGATTCTTTCAATAGTTCCAGTAATTCTTTCCGACATCTTAGATAACCCCCAGTTTATCAGCTATCTCAGACTGCAGTCTTTGGTATGCTGCTTCAAGTCTGCTATCTAACGTGTTTTCCATTGATTTTGTGCCGATAGTGTTCGCTATTAATAATCCGCCGATGATATCCACAGGTGTATCGTTTAGAATAAGTTTCTTACCTCCGATTGCTTTTGATACCGAGGCGAGGTTTGCTTTCAAATAATCCAAATCTTTCTTGTTAGCCTGAACTATGTACTCAGCGTCAGCGATACCAGCATCGGCTTCAATTATCATCTTGGTTAGGATCTCTTCGTAATTATGGTCTTTGTTTTTACCGGCTGCAATCGTCTTAATTTCTTCCAATGCTTGGTCATAGACCTTGCTCATTGCCTCCATCCTAGCTTCAAGTACTTTTTTCCTTCCCTCAAGCTGTGCTCGACCGACAATCCTATCGTGAACCGCCCTTATCTCGGACCCAATTATTCCTTGGATGCTCTGGTTACTCAATTCATTTATTCTATGGCGTTCAGCTTCAGCGTTTTTTAGAATCGTGTCTGCTTTTTTCCTTGAGTCTTCAAGCATCTTTTCTCTCTCCTCGATGCTCTTATCGATCATCTTACTGTCTAATTTATCCTGACTCATTCTGGCAGAACCTCCTTGACAAGCAATCGGACGGCTTCGTTGACTTTTTCTGCCGTGACCTTTTTTATCTCTTTAGCGGTCTTGCTGTACATTTTCTCGGTTTTCTTGGCCTCTTTCTTAGCCTCATCCTCTGTTTCCTTGAGGAACTCGTCGAGACCGGTACGGTACTGGGCTCTCTGAAGACGTCTCTCTGATTCTTCCTTTGCGACGCTGACCATCTCGTCGGCTTGACTCTGAGCTTTAGCAATGATCTCCGCTGCTTCAGCCTCAGTCTTTTCCATCAGCTTCTGGAGTCTTTCGCCCAAGAATAGTAATTCCTTCATTCCCATTATTTTATAACTCCAACTTTGTTCCTATAGCGAGCGAGACCACCGCTTGTAACTCCTCCATCCTCATCCCAGTCTCCATTGTTAAACCAGGGATCAAAGCAAAAATAGGAGTGATCCTCCCCCTTTTCATAACCTCTTCTCGGATGTGCCTGGTGGCTGCAGCGTATCGTTCAGGTATAACAACAAGCTTGTAGTCACCTTGGCTTACTATGCGGTCTAGGGTCGCAACCAATGCTCCCTCATCATGTTCCTCGTATCCAGTAGCTCCAATAAGTTCAAAACATGTTACAAAAGATGAGGGACCAATGACAGCTATGCTCATTTCTTTAAGGCAAAGCATTCTTAGATTAAAAAACTTGTGCAGAATATGAACAAGCAAAAGTTTACAACAAGTATCGTATCAAACATCGTTAAAAGCAATATTCTATGAAGCCTACAGCTGACGCGTTAATATCAAATAAAAATGAGAAAAGATGCTCGGCTAAACTAGGGCCCTGAAGAAGAAGGAGACGGTATAGTCCGTGACGAGCCTCGGGTAGACGCCTATTATCACAGCAAAGACCACGAACACAATCATTAGGATAATGCAGTTTGAACGGACTCATCCTCAGCCTGCTACTTCTAAAAAGGAGTAAACCCCTTTCTTATTCAGTCAGTATTCTGTAGAGTAGCTGAGCTACCCGTTCACCTGTCTCCGAGACTTCACGCGTCATCTTGCTGTAGAACTCGATGGTACGTGGCTGTATCCCAAGAAGCAGGACCTTCACGTCGAGGGTCTTCTCGATGTAGTTGATGAAAATGGTCAACGGGAGGCTATGCGTGGAGACTACTTGGCCTCCTATCTTCTCTGAGTCGATGAGCCTTGTCTCCCCCGGGTAGCCTTTGAATTGAGCCGCGTCTAAGAGGAGCACGTGAGTGGGCTTGTACTCTATTACCTTGCCTGTGAACGCCTCGGGTACCGTCTCAGTGTTGAGAAGCAGCACGTTCGCTGGGTTCATCTCCTGAAGCCGTTCGATGATTTGTACGCCGACGCCGTCATCGCCTCTCAGTGGGTTTCCTACGCCTACCAAGATTACTCGTTTGTCTCCGTCGCCGAAGAACTCGCGGAGGTCTGCCTCAAGTCCCATTTCATGGCATCTGGTGTGGGGGAGCCTAAAAATGATTCTAGGCTATGACAGATTTTTTGAGTGTTTACCCTAACCCAAGTGAGCTAGAAATAGTCACCGAGAAGCTTTTTCATTGATTAATTGATAAAAATAGTTGATTTTAATTGGAAAAGGGTTAGAGTTGTGAAGCGACTTCGTCTTTGAACTTGGCCAGCATCTCAGCGTTGGACGGTATGTCCTTGTAGGGCCGCACGTTGATAACGCTCATCTTCATACCCATATCCATGGCCTTTCGCCACTTCTTTACCTGCACCTCAGGGGTACCAACAAAGTCGTACTCCTCTATGACCTTTGCATCCTTCCCGTCCAATGCCTGCTTCTTCAAGTAGGTGTCGTACTCCTCCTGAGTGTCGAAAAGCCACACGCTTGGGGCGAACCCACTGATGAACACGTTGTCTGTGGTCTTGCCTAACTTTTCGATGGCTGGATGATAATGACCGAGAATACTCTCGATGTTCTGGAGGTTGCCGCTGCTGTTGATTCCATCGGCGTACTTTGCCGCGATCTTGATCATCCTCGGCTGCCGCGCTCCTACGCTGACCTTAAGATGCTCTGTGACCGGTCTCGGGATGTTGATGGCTTCCTTGAGTTTCCAGTACTTGCCCTCGTAGCTGAACACGGGGTTATCGAGCATTCCTCTGATGATCTCTACTGACTCCTTGAGTCTGGAGACGCGTTCCCCTGCGCTGGGCATTCCGCGTCCCTTCTCCATGAAGTCGTAGCCAAGATACTCTTGCTCTGCCCATCCCGCTCCAAGGATTAGCTCGAACCTTCCTTTGGTCATTACGTCTAGGGCCGTCGCTGATTTTGCGAGATACGCCGGGTTCCTTACGCTGTTGAATAATGTGATGTGGCCTATCTTGATCTTCTTTAGCTGCATGCCTAGGCCGGTGATGGCGGTCCATGCCTCCAAATAGGGTTCTTTCCCTTCGTCGGCGAAACCGTTTACGTGGTCGTTGAGAAACACGCCGTAATAATCTAGTTCCTCGGCTGCCTGAGATAGCTCAAGCATCTTCTCGTAGGTTACTGCGCCACGGATGAAAACTCCGAACTGCATACGAGGATACCCCCAATCATCGTTTTTAAAGGGAGTGGCTCCAAAAAATCTTATTTTTTTACTCAAAATTATTGAGGGGGCAATCTTTAACACCATCTGGTTACACCATAGGGTGATTCGGCGAACTCCATGACAGAACAGACGCCCATAAAGACCCCTTTCTTCTACGGCTGGCTAATAGTACTCATCTCAGGTCTCGCGGTATACTTCAGCGGACCCGGGCAGACGTACAACGTTAGCGTGTACATCGACAGCTATATCAACGATTTCGGGTGGTCCAGAACCACCGTATCAAGCATGTATAGCATGGGAACATTCGCCGCAGGCATGTTGATGGGGGTAGTGGGAAAGCTCTTTGACAAGTATGGTCACAGGAAGATGGCTGTAGCTGTAGCGGCGTGCTTTGGGGGAGCACTGTTCTTCATGAGCACGGTGAACTCGGTGACCATGTTACTGGTCGGGTTCTTCTTGATTCGGCTTCTAGGGCAAGGGAGCATGGGGCTCATCGGGGGGACGCTGGTACCCCAGTGGTTCATAAGGAGGAAGGGGAGAGCCCTCAGCATCGTAAGCGTGTTCGGAGCCTTGAGCATGGCGACGTTCCCAGCCATGAATATCTGGCTCATCCAGAGGTTCGGGTGGCAGAACGGGTGGAGGGTCTGGATGATTGTGCTCTGGGTCATAGCGGTACCCGTCTTTTACTTTTTCATACGGACAAGGCCAGAGGACGTGGGTTTACACCCAGATAACCAGAGGCTACCAGAAGTCACAGATGGCACGTATTACGTCATTGAGGAGGAGGCATGGACGCTAAACGAGGCTCTCAAGACCAGGAGCTTCTGGTTCGTGAACTATATCACCGTCATCCCATCAGCTATAATCACCGCGTGTATGTTCCACCAGATATCCATCTTGGGTCAGTCAGGGCTCTCACCGGAGTCAGCTGCCCTGATAAGCACCGTGACGAGCCTTGTGAGCCTGCCGATCGTCCTGATGGCTGGGGGGTTAGCGGACAGGTATCCACTCAAATACCTAATGGCCCTGACCCAAGGACTGCTTCTTGCGGTGGTGGCTACGCTCTATATCGCTGACTCGGTTACACTCGTGTTGACATATGGGGTGATAACGGGGGTCCAGATGGGCCTCCAGGCGATAGTCAGAGGCGTCGTGTGGCCCGAGTATTTCGGTAGAAAACATCTGAGCACCATCCGGGGGGTGAACATGATGGCGGGTGTCATCGGCTCATCGTTGGGTCCTCTTCCATTCGGGTACGCGTTCGATGTTTTCGGAGGATACTCAGAGGTGTTGCTGGCCTCCATGGTTTTCCCCCTCCTCGGTATAGGAATCGGGTATCTTGCAAATAAACCAGTGAAACCCCAGTAGAGCCTCGGGTTTAGGCATGGTTTGAAGGAAACAGAATTCCTGCAACCTCTTGAAGGGCATCCACTCCCTTCACCTCAAACGATAGCATAGGAACCTGAACAATGGGCATCACGTCGATGTAAGCATCATTTAACTCGTCAACGTACTTTCGCTGCACCTCTCTACGTGTCCGGTTGAACTCATTGTCAGCGGCATCCTCAGTGATAACGCGGTTGAGCACGATGCCACCGATCTCGATGCCGAACTTTTCAAGGTTGGACACTACGCGTTTCGCCTGACTGACACAGAGAGCCTCGGGGTTTGTTACCACGAAGCCGAGGGTGGTGTCGTCCCTCATCATGTCCAATACGTCCTTGGCGAGCTGCTCCCACTCACCGATAATCTTCAAGGGGTCTCGCTTGGCCCTATCCATGGTTAACGCGGTAAGGGCGTTTCGAACCTTGACGTATAGCCTCGCGGCCTCACCGAGGTGTTGATAGAAGGTGTCCTGGAGGTTCAGGAGGGCCAGGGTGCCTCCCGCTGGAGCAGTGTCCCATACGATGATATCGTAGTCACCGCTCGTGTAGAGGTCGAGGAGGTAGCTCAACGCGAACTCTTGGTCGATCCCAGGGGCACCCGCAATGTACTCGATTATTTCCCGCCCGATGGGGAGGAAACTGGAGACCACGTCATAGACCTCGTCACCGTACTTCTCCTTCCATAGCTCTATCACCAAGTCGTAGTCCAGTTCCACGGCGCTGAGGTTTGGCACCGTCTCTATCGCTGTGACCTTTCCCTTGACATCACGCTCAAGTATATCCGAGAGAGAGGGCGAGGGATCAGTTGAGATTAACAATGTGCGATGCCCCTTCAAGGCGAAATGAACAGCTGTAGCCGACGATACAGTAGTCTTCCCGGTCCCACCCTTACCTGTGAACATTACAATCCGGGGAGTCATCTTTTCAACGAAATTAAGGCCCACCACGTCACTGATCTCCATCATACACGCGCGTTCCTAGCACCTGAAAAAAGTTGCTATAAACCCCTCTCCACGAACACGTCGATGAGCTCATAGATCGCCTAGTCTTGATCCAATTCTAAATAATGGTTCATTCTCCGCCCACGGACGAACCCCACCACCGTGACTCCCGTCTCCTCAGCTATCTTGAGCCCAGATAGCAGGGGGGCAGAAACAGAGCAGATTAAAGGAATGCTCGCTCTGGCAGCTTTCAGCACCATCTCGCCTGACAATCTACCACTTGAGACAAGAGTACATTTACTGAAATCTACACCAGCTCTCAAGCCATAGCCGATGACCTTATCGAGCGCGTTATGCCGCCCAACATCCTCCGCGAAGCAAATAATATCCTTCCCCTCTACGTAGAGTAACGCTGAGTGGGTACCCCCTGTCTTCCTGAAGACTTTGCTCCTTTCATTTAGAGTCCGAATAAGCTCCGAGACAAGAGAAGCATCCACATTCTCGACCGGGGAAACCTTAAGCCTCTTTAACTCAGCGTCCTGTATCCGAGAATCAAGGCCACACGCCGTTGTGAGAAGACGGGACTTTCCAAGCAACACCTCATTAAGATCGACGGAAAACCTCAGGGTGACATCGATCCTTAGAGGTTTAACTGTAAGAGATTTCACGTCGCCATGGTTGGAGATCACTCCCTCAGTGAACAGGTGGCCTATCGCTAGTTCTTCCAACATCTCGGGCGACGCGATTAGTGTCCTGAATGGCTCGTCGTTCACAAAGATACATACAGGTGCATCACGTGCGACAACGTCTTCTCTGAGTTCACTTGTTCCGTCGAGGCTAAGCCTTCGTAGATTGACGCCCCTCTGAATCAAATCGATCAATGATTTGCTGTCTAGGATTGATAAAAGACACACGATGCAGAGAGCAAGATAAATTACTCAAGCAACTTAGCATACCTATGGCACGTTCAACTCCAGACGGATTCACCGAGAAGGAGATAGATTATTACTCAAGGCAGATAGTGTTACGGAATTTCGGTCTCGAGGGGCAGCGTAAACTCAAGAACGCCAAGGTCTGTGTCGTTGGCGCAGGTGGCCTGGGCAGCTCAATACTTACTCAGCTGACCTCCATGGGTGTAGGAACCATCAGGGTAGTGGATAGAGACATAGTGGAGATATCCAACCTACAGCGTCAACACCTCTACGGTGTCCATGTAGTCGGTTACCCCAAGGTAGAGGCCGCCGAGATGCGGCTAAAACAACTCAACCCCTTCATTGAGATAGAGCCGGTTCCATTATCAGTAACGCCGGGCAACGTAGAGAGGATTATTCAGGGCACAGATGTAGTCGTGGACGGCCTTGACTCCATGACTCCAAGATACGCGTTGAACAGAGCCTGTCAGAAACAGGGCGTTCCATATGTCTTTGGTGCTGTTATAATGCAGATGGGGAACGCCTCAACCCTCATACCGGGAGAAACAGCTTGCCTCGAATGCTTCCAGGGAAACCTCGACGACGCAGAGCTACCAAGTTGCAGCGTCCTAGGTGTCCACCCATCCATCATAAGCCTCTTGGCAAGCATACAGGTAAGCGAAACCATCAAAATACTCCTCGGAGAGCCACCTGTATTAGCGAATCAGCTATTATTCGCGGACCTCAAGGATCTCTCAGTCGAAAAAATCAGTCTAGCTAAGGTAGAGTCGTGCCCCGTCTGTGGCTCAAAACCATTGAAGAAGCCGAGACCTCTACACGACAGCAACTTCGAGGAAGTATGTGGACGGGAAAACAGGAGAGTTTTCGTTTTCTCACCTGATGAACACCAGAACCTAGACATGAAGGAAGTAAACCAAAGGATACGGTCCTTGGGTCACAATATATCGGTTCAGGGAAAAATGGGGACCACCTTCAGCAAAGACGTTGTGAAAGGAAGCATCCTCGTCTCAGGTGTAACTATAATCGAGGGAGTGAGTGACAAAACCGAGGCAAAAAAACTGAGAGACTCCCTTCTGAAAGACTAGCCTCAGAGCATTTCATCTTTGATAATTTTCAAAGCAGTAATCAGTTTCTCCTCTGTATCAGCGTCAAAGAATGACCGGAGACCTGGGTCTATTGCCTCTGCCTCCGATACAGGCAGATAAACAACGTCAGATAGGTTCCGTAAAACCATGCGAAGCCGCAGATCACCCGCCCTGTAGAGACGTTCAGCCTCAGCGAGACATACGTCAACCCTGTAGACAGCGAGAAGAGGCTCGATCCAACCATTCGGTTTCACATACACGGCGCCATCATGTCCCAGAGCCTTATCAAACAGGAGCTCGATCAAATCCGGTTCAATGAAGGGCATATCGCATGCCGCTACGACGACGTATTCACCGCTAGATTTGCCGAGACCGGTTATCAAACCAATGAGGGGGGACCCCGCACCATACTTATCCACCAGAACTTTAACGCTTTCACCGACAACCGGTTGATAGACACGACGCATCTCATCAGACCCAACAACCACCATTATATCGCCGACGACTCCGTTCAGAGACTCGATTACCCTTGAAATGATTGGCTTCCCACGCAACATGTGGAGACCTTTATCGAAGCCAACTCGAGACGATGTGCCTCCAGCCAGTATGACTCCGGATCTCCCAGCCACCTTAATCCACGCCTGATAGTTGGCAAACTATAGTCTGCTCACATTTATTGTTTATCGGGAGAATTCAGCTGAAAGACCGAATGAAAACCAAGACACGGTGAAGAACCGGAGCTAATGGACCGAAAGCCGAGCAGATAGTGTCAAGGTTATCGAAGTCACGTGGACTCAGCGCTTTCAACACTAGGATACATGCAAGGTAGACCAATACCAAGACCGCGCCTCCAAGGAAGATCTCTACCCATGGATTGATTTCAAGGAAAGAAGTAAGGTAGACGGTTACGAGATAGGAAATTATAGCCGCGAGGAATTGCTTAAAAGAAGCCAGAAGGTCGGGTAGGAACCCGAATGACCTCTTGATAGCGTATAACGCGTATAGATTCCCCGATAATGCGTTCAAGAATAGTGTCGCTATGAGACCAACAGCGCCGTATCTAGGGATCAAGAAAAAGCTTGAGGGAACGGATACAAGGAACCGAATCAATGTAACATTAAACGTCTCCTTTGTCCGTTTCTGACTGTTCAACAATGGAACATTGCTTGTTGATCCAAGACCTATAAAGAAAAATGTCATCATGTAGAGACGAAGGTAGTATGGCGCCAATACGTACTGCCCTCTCAATAACACCTCTATGATCTGATCAGACAGCGCCATGATGGCTACCGTTATCGGAAAAGCGAACAATGTAGCGTACTTAACTGAGCTCTGGTAAACCAGTTCAAGCTCTTGCAAGCTATCCTCAAGCTTCGAGAACAGCGGGAAAATCGCTGTACTGATTGGGAGAGTTACAAACGCAAGGAGAACAGAGAAACGTAAAGTAGCAGACCAGTTTCCAGTTACTTCGTCAGTTGTCCATCTTGTAAGCAGCGAAGTGGAAATGTGAGGCAGGACTCCTCCGATGATACTAGCCAGATACAATGGGAACCCATAGCTGAGAAGCATCTTCATACCTTCGACCAAGGAAATAGGACGTGGAACGTCTTTCTCTTTTTTATAAATGATCGTTATGAAAAAGAGTCCTAAAATGGCTGAGAACATTCCAGGCCCAAGATCACCGAAGATTGCTCCAATGATTCCGTAGCCTTGAAGCACGAGGACAGGGGCTACGATGCTTTTAAGGGTAGAGTAGATAACCTGAATATAACTCCTGAACTCCATTCTCTCATACCCAATGGTGATGGCGTACGTGGTAGAGAGAATGGCGTGAGGAATTAAACTGAATGAGAGATATTTCAAAGGAATCTCGATAGCTGGGTTATTCAATAACATCGCGATAAAACCAGCCCCATAGAAGGTCAGACATGTTAAAACTAAACTGACTGCGATTTTGAGTAGAACTCCGGCCTCTATGAGAACCTTATTGTAGCCTTTTCTCTCTTCATGTGAGTACTGGGCTAGATGTTTGATTAGGGCTGCATCGACACCAAGGTTCTGCAGGATCATTGCTATACCGATGGGTGCTTGAGCCGCAGCGAGGGCCCCGAACGGTGAGGGGCCGAGGCTGCCTGCAACTATCAGTATGCCAACCGCGAGGATGACGTTGGAGACTACCTGTCCAGCTAGTAGGATTAGGCTTCCTCTAGCTGATTTTTTAACCATTTTCCCTAAGCCTGCGTCCAGATGTGTCCCCGCCTGTTCCCTTCCCCTGTATCCTATCCAGTTTTAGTGTTTTCTATATTTTTCTTCATACTGTTAACACGAGTATTTAGGTGTGGAATCAAATGATTTCACTGTTATTTGATATTTATCATGGTTTTCTTGTTTATTTTGACGTGAAGCTATCTTAATCTGTGTGAACTGGGTGTTTCTTGTGGATATGTATTTAATTATGTCTTCCATACTCTCATACGTTGAGGATAACAGTAGGGGTGTTTTTTAGATGTACGGAGACCGGTCATCCGAGATTGTTCACTGCCCAAACTGCAAAGAAGATGTCCCTAAGACACTTTACTGCTTAAACTGCGGGTACCCACTTTACAAGATCGAGCAGGAGACACCAGTAGAGGAAGTCCAACCAGAGCCGGAGGTAATCGAGGTTGAGACGCCAGAGGAACCGGTTGTAGACATGAGTGTCGAGATTGAGCAACCGGAGGAAGTCATCATCGAGGAACCGGAGGAGGAGCCTGAGATTGATGCAAGTGTCGAGGTCGAGGAAACTGAAGTCGAGATCGAGGTAGATTTTGAGCCCGAGGAAGAGCCCGTCGCCATTGAAGAGGAACCGGTGCTGGAAGCAGAACCAATACACGAGGAGCCTGAGATTGAGGCACCTGAAGACGAGCCAGAGCCTATCGTTGAGGATGAGCCGGAGGCCGAGATAGTTCCAGAGGTTGAGGAAGAACCCGAGGTAGAGGTGGAAGAAATTCCAGAGGAGCCGGTGGAGGAGGAACCCATCTACGAGGAACCTGAACCCGAGCCTGTTGTTATCGAGGAACCCGTCCTTGAGCCCACCGTTGAACCAGTTGAGGATCCATACAAGATTGAAATGGAGCCAGAAGAGATGGATGAGATAAGAATCGAGTTTGCACCTGACCCACTAACCAAAGAAGTCATGGAGAACCTAGCCAAGAACATAACCCTGAAAATAAGACTGGTACGTCTATTAAGAGATGGACAGGTCAAGGAAGAGACATTCAAGAAGCTTTTCGACAGCTACGTGGACCAAGGAAGACTCTGGGTAAGTCGTAGAGACGAGATCATCAGACGGTTCAAGTCGGATATCGAGAGAATGGATGAATCACTAGTCACAGCTAGAAAAGATTTTGAGCTGCTTGATATCAGGAAATCCATCGGTGACGCAGCCCCAGAGGAGTACAGCGTCAAGGCACCTGCCTACAATTGGGATATCGAGCACCTTGAGACAGAGATCAAGAACAGGAAAGGCGGCGTCCTTTACGTCGCGAATCTACGGAAGCTCTGTCCAGAGGACGAGGTAGTTGAGCTTCAGCGGCTCGCTGATAATGACTACAGTGAGCTAGATACAGTTGAATCCATATCGTCTGACACCATTGCTAAGATGAAGGAGACACTCGCAGAGGCCTTGAACAGCCTCCAATCCTAGCGTTTTGCCACGATTTTTATTTTCACTCTTCCCCGGTCTCGGGTATTATGGCTATTTTTTGCTCGTTGTAGAAAACGAAGATGCTGGCTATGAGAACGAACACAGACAATAACCCGAGATACAGGTACCCAGAGGAAACTCCTTGGATGAGAGGAAGCAAAGCCTGTTTGATTAAAGGCAGTAGATAATACATAGAAAGACTTGTGACCGCTGCAAACATGACCGCCCCCACTGCGAGAGCTGACTGTTTCGTGAAAATCTCATCTGCCTTCACCTCATCCGCGCCTCTCAGTTTTAGCTCGGACATCGTCTCACGGAACCGTGAAGTGAATAACAGAGTCAGGTAACCTATCATGATGACCACACCTGTGACTAGCACGTAGAACGGGTTTCGAGTTGGCTCCAGTATCTGGGGCTTTTGAATGAGGTTAAGCCAGTTGAGCTTAGAGAAGCTGAGCACTTCGGGGGTTATCAGAACAAGGTTGATCTCGAAGATATCGATCATGTTCTCCGGTTTTCCGATGGCGTAATCATAGACCACGACGAGAAAAACAAGGGCGCTAACAAGTATGGGCACCATCTGGGCTACCTGAGCCGATGACACGGTGAGGATGTTGAACTGTTCAAGGAGCTTGGAGAAACCTGTACTTATAGTGAGGTAAAGACTGCTGGCGAAGAAGGATGTGATGGCAAGGTAGCTGCTGGTGATGGTGACGAAGATTTCCACGCCCCGTATTAACATGCTTCGTTCAGTCATCGTCTTCCCACCTGTGCCAGTAGCACCTGTGTCACTGTTTCCTTGGTGGGGTTCCAGTTCACAGCGTTAAGGCCCATGGAGCGCAGTCTGTTTATGAGGGCGTTCTCATGGTGCTCTAGTAGTTGGGACGCGGTCCGGTCGCCCTGTTTATGAATGGATAGACTGTACCCTGAGACATTGAGAATCATCACGTTGGGTCTTTGTCTCCGTGTCCGCGTGTATTTGGATAGCTCTCGAACACCGGTCATTAACTCGTCGATGTTTTCCTCGTGAACACGGGTAACAAGGATGAACAACGGGTTTGTACCCCTAATGTACCCTTTCACATGATTCACCGATTGGTTCAAAGATAGACTGGATGAGGATAACTCGGTGTTAAGAAGCATGTTGTGGATCCTGAACTGCTGCACGCGGCCAGTCTCAGGGAAAAGATGAACTCGTTTCAGGTCAACGTTAGCTAACGATGAGCGGGGTCTCTTTTTTTCGCTGTTGAAGAGACTCAGCCCAACCTTGCACTGCCTCGCGATATAGAACTCGGACAACCCAAGCACAGCTTGGACGGCGTACTCGAAGCTGTTTCTGAGAGACGTCCCTATGCCGAGGCTGAAAGAGGTGTCCAGGAAAAGGAATACCACACGTCTTCCCTCTTTCTCGTACTCGTTCACGGTGGGCACGGAGCGGCTTCCACCTTGTTTCCTTGCGGTTGCTTTCCAGTTGATCTGTTTATAGGAGTCACCGAAATGATAGTTACGCAGCTCCTTGAAGTCAGTGGTAGGGACACCTATCTTGATTCTTGACTCAGCGGGCATGGGTATCTTGGTGAAAATCTTCTGCTGCCGTATCCGTTTTATCTTCAGGTTCCTCGGTTTAACGATGAGTTCCTGCCCCACCTCCACTGATCCCATCTGTGTTGAGATCATGGACATGGGATGCCTGCACTCCCAGTGAAGCCTGTCAAACAGGTAGACCCCACGCTTGGTGCATTTCACTCGGTATCTAAGTGTGAGATATGCGTCATTTTCCTGCTTCCAGAAGACCTCAAAGTTGTTACCCTCCAATAACTCGAAGCTGGGAGGAAGCTCCTCACCGATAGTAACGACACCGGTGCCACGGCTCACGTGAACTCGACGAGTTATCTCTAATTCGTCGTCCACATTGACACTTACAGACGACTCTTGAGACTCCAATTTAACCTCCAATGGCTGTCTCAGAGAAAGAGTTAACAAAACAAAGACCAACGGCACGAGACCAATATGAATAAGGACAAGGTTACCGGTGAACATACCCGCTAGAATGAAGCCGAAGGAACTCAAAGAGAGCTTCAGGGGCACACCGGTTAGCAAATCACATTACCTGCGAACTGTTTCCTTGGGTGCCTCCACATTGTCCAAGATCTCACTGATGATACCCTCGGGGGTGATCCTGTCTTCTAGAGCGTACTCAAGTTTCATGATCATCCGGTGGGCTAGGGCTTCAACCGCGAAAAGCTTGACGTCATCAGGGATCACGTAGTCTCTGCCACTCATCGCCGCGTTGGCTTTACTTACCTTGAAGAGGCTTAAGCCGCCACGTGGACTAGCACCCACATCCACGTATGGACTCTCACGTGTCCTGCGAACGATCTCGGAGATGTAGAGGTAGATCTGGTCATCTACGTATACCCCGGTCTCCACGAGTGATTGAAGCGTCCTGAATGTCTCAGTGGTGGTGACGCTCGTGATGAAGTCAGTGGGATCATCTTGTTTCCAGTCGGAGCGACGCTTCAATATCTCCGCCTCAAGGTCCAGTGAACGAACATAGCCTGTTGAGAGTTTAATCAGGAATCTGTCGAGCTGCGCTTCAGGCAGAGGGTAGGTTCCTTCAAGCTCGATAGGGTTCTGAGTTCCTATTACGAAGAAGGGGCTCTCAAGGGTATGTGTCTCCCCCTCTATGGTGACCTGTCGTTCCTCCATGCATTCTAGAAGTGCTGACTGTACCTTGGGGGGTGACCTGTTTATCTCGTCCGCTAGGAGAATATGTGTGAATACTGGGCCTTTCTCCAATGTGAACTCGCTTGTGTTTGCCTTCCAGACCTTCGTGCCGACTATGTCAGCCGGCATAAGGTCAGGGGTAAACTGTATCCTGCTCCACTCGCATCCTGTGGCTCTGGCGAATATCTTAGCTAGAAGAGTTTTTCCGAGGCCTGGGTTGTCCTCGAACAGGATGTGACCGTTAGCGAGAGCCGCTGCCAGTACTTTCTCCATGATGAGTCGTTCTCCGACGAAGTAGGTCTGAACCGTGTCAATTATCTCATCGCATATCGTTTTTACTTGGGGGAACTGCATTTATGTGACCTCCAAGGCTTGTTCTTCCTCGGTTTCCTTGGGTTCTGTTTGAGAGTTTAATGGTTTTAACTGTATGGAAGACAGTACAGTGTTAATGATCTTTCTTCTCCTCGTCACGTTGACGCGGTCAATGTTATCTGCCTGCCACAGGAAACCTAGTCGGGGACGAGGAACATCTTTGTAGCTGATTATCGGTGAGACGATCTGGGTGATATTGAGGGGTCCCTCATCAGAGTTCCGGAGGAGTAATGTCAGATGGATTATAAGGTCCTCTTTGTCCCCATGAAGTATGAATTGTTCAATGAGGTTTGAGAATAACTCCAGCTTGGGGTCCGGGTTGAGGTTGATTTGCTGAAAATGAGTTTTCCATGTGCCGGTTTGATCTATGGTGACCAGTGTCTCCTCGGCGTAGCTCTGGAAGCTCCGGTAGCTGAAGTAGAACGCTAGACAGATGATCGCCCACTCCCCCATCACTATGTACTGGGTGTTGATGCCTGAGAGAGTGAACATAAAGTTCCGTATAAAGAAGGCATAATATATCAGGAGGAAAGAAAGCAGGGTGACCTGATCCAGCCGGTTACTGAGACTCCTGCCAACGTACCGGAGGTAAACGTTGGGATGGTTCTTCACTACACCTGTGAGCGCGACAACTGCTGTGAGGGCGGTGCTGGCTATTATCACGTTATTGATGGGTCCAACGATCCCGGCGCGTACAAACGGCATCAAGACATCCACGAAGGGGGAACCAGCAATAGATGCTTCCAGGAATGGATAGACTTCAAGCCACGTATAGCTACCTAGAAAACCGATGAAGAGAAAGTAAACGCTGCTTAATATAGGCTCAAAAATGTAGTTGACTTCTTTGACTACTTGACTTAGAACCTTGTGAAGCGTAGACAGGATTATCCCATAGAAAAGAAACCCGGTTATAGGCTTCGCCCAGCCAGGCATCATGCCCCAGTCAGAGGCAAA
Organism: Candidatus Bathyarchaeota archaeon; assembly: GCA_026014815.1. Lineage (GTDB taxonomy): Archaea > Thermoproteota > Bathyarchaeia > TCS64 > TCS64 > RBG-16-57-9. The sequence goes on along the minus strand of JAOZHP010000047.1, from coordinate 33,405 downwards.
GAAAATGAAAGACGCGTAAGCAAGCCTCCGGAATCCTTCCGTGAGAGGCTTAACCATCTTACCTACAAGCAGTCTCTCGGAAATAATTGAACAAAAATACAGGGTGATGAACGAGGTCAGAGGTACACCTAGTATGGATAAGTTGATCTCAACGGGCGAGCCGAGAAAATCAACCGTGACGACAGTCCGCTGTAACAGGAGAAACCAGACGATGGCTGTGAGCAAAGCCACATAGATTACTGCCGGGAGGACGATCTCTCTAACCCGTTTCTCCATCACTCAACGCCTCCTCATACTCATGCATAGCTAAATAGAATCGCTCGTAGCTATTCCTCCCAACAGGGTGAAGACTGTAATTAGCCTCCTCAAACAAATACGTCATCTCTCCCAGTGAACCATGTGTCCGTTCCGGTGTCTCCTTCTTAAGGAACTCAAGAAGTTCACGGGCAGTATAATTCTCATTAACACTGGTAAACCGGCTGCAAGCCTCCTCAAACTTTTCGTTGAAAAGCTCGGTTATCTCCTCACGGTACTCCACCAACTTCAACTGGAGACTTGTCTTTAACCCATCCTCAGAGTAAACAGCGGTGACAGTTATCCACCCTTTCTCATCGAAGAGCATACTTGTTGATGCTAAACCATTCTGATCAGTTTTTATCTCTATTTTCTTCCCGTTTACATCCAGGTTCACTGGGCCTGAGATCGGGGAATCCTTGGAAGTACTCAACATTAACTCGATGTGAAGCTCCTCACCCATACCCCATACGTTTGGGAAAGGCGCCTCTATCTGAGGCAATCTGACGGTTAATTTAGTGTTTTTTGACTCGACCTCGACTACCCCATTTACGGATTCGTGGGCCCGAGTAGCTTGTTTCTTCTGAAGAAATACCAGTCCGCCGATCACCGCAGCTCCAGCTAGAAGGGCAGCTGCCTGCATGTATGGGAAATCTTGTGGAGCTACCACGTCAAGGTTTCCAGAAAGAGTGACAGGTAGAAGGTAGCTTTCTCCGTCATAGGCTAACTGGAAGTGTAGTCTATCCTCTCCGAACTCGGTTAATCGTACTGTCGCCTCTGCCATGCCCGCTTCATCGGTGAACAGAGTCTGGTTCCATGAGTCCTCACCATACCAGTACCTCAACAGAATGAACCTGTTAGCGAGAGCCGTGTCTCGGTCATCTCTTAGACTTGTCTTCAAGGTATATGGCTGGCGTACCTGGATGGATCGCTCCGAGTCGAATGAGAGTCTAGGCCTCGCAACAATAATTGCCGTGCTCTCGGATGTTCGGTCCGTGCTAAGAATGGTGAACTCGATAGGTGTAGGACCTAGTTCCTGGCTGAGTGGAGTCTTATACGTGAGGCTAAACCGTCCATCATCATCGGTCAATGTGGCAAGTTCATCTTCAAGGACATTGACTTTTAGTGCTTCCCCGACGCCGGGGACGCCATCCGCGTGGACTATACCGCTGATAAGGGACCCTTCTTTCCTAACTAGAGTCTGGTTAAAAGGCTCAACAAGAAGGTCCACCGATTTAATGGTCTCTTTAATATTAGCTCCAAGAAGGAACTCCTGACCTTCCCAGCTTAACTCGACAGAGTAAGACCCTGGATCGATGTAAGTCTCGTTGAAGGCGAACGCTCCATCATCGTCGGTGGTAATTTGAAAGGTTCTAACACCCGTTTCGACCTCAAACTGGATTTCTGGCAGAGTCAGGTTGGACAGTTTCTCCACTATTACTCCGGTGAACGTAACTTCCTTCCCCGTGATAGCGGTGTCAGGGAACCTTGTGAGGAAACTGGTCTCAGTGAGACTCACGATAGGCGGGTCACTCCAGGAGCCAAGATAGACGTCATTCCCTAGTGTGTGGGCGTCTACCATGTATTCGCCGCCGGGGAGTCCTACAGGGAACAAGCAGGATAGGTTGAATACGCCGTCAACTACACGGCCCTTACCTGCGAGGATTCCGGGTAATGACTTGTTTTCCTTTAGGTAAACGAGAATATCGAGTTCGGTGATAGGCTGTCCCTCATTGTCTTGAACGACTCCAGCAACGGTGAAGTATGAGCCCACAAACACGTACTCGTCCTGATAGGTTATGGTCGTATTGGTGGGGATTCTTCCTGGTACCTCCACGGGTTCCTCTGTTGTCGCGGCGGGAGTCGCATCGAATGTAACCCACCCAAGATCATCGAAAAGAACCTCGGCATAAGCGTGGGCCTGTCCGCTCACCACCACCTGCATCTCACGCGCTGGGTCTATGAGGTATCCGGTGACGAGCCTCGCTGGGATGCCTAACGAGCGGGCGAGAAGCACTAGTGCGGAGTTGAAGTTTGTGCACACGCCCTGTTGCTCATTGAATAGGAACCACTCAACAGGATCGACCTCGCTCGGCGAATAAGTGTAAGATAGGTTGTAGGGGTACTGGGTCTTCAGGTATTGTTCAAGTGCTTTCACTTTTCCATATGCAGAGCTTTGATGTTGAGATATCTGTTCCGCGAGTGGACGAATTTTAGAGTTAAGTGGTTCAGGTATCTGCAGGTAAGCCTCGTTCATGAAAGCCTCGGCTGCCTCTAGGATGGTCTCGTTGAACGTGATCTGCTCTGTTATTACCTCGTAAGCCGAGTTAAACGCGTCGTAGCTGTAGAATAGACTCTGCTCGGGAACATAGGTAAGGTTTGCCTCCGCGTGGAGCTGAGTTGTGTGACTTGGGGATGGTATGAACCCGGTGAATACCTGTGACGGTTCAACATAGAAATGGTACTCGGTGAGCGTCTCATAGCCGCTAACGACTTCCTCGATGTAATACCCGTTGTATGGGACCTCGATGGAGCTGCGGCTATACCATGAACCATTATAGAACTCTCCTACACCGTCACGAAGATAACCTGTCCCAGTCACGCCGAATATCTTGAACACCTCGTCTCCGCCGTCTGGAAGCTCACCTTCGATAGGCACAACGAAGTCATCGAGCCCTTCAATGCCTGGATCAATCTCGGGTAGGGTATAGTTCATGTCAGGCAGAGAATCCAGGACCGACTGGATATCGGCTCCAGGTGTAGCGTCAAAGATGATCCACCCAAGGTCCTCGAAGGAAACCTCTGTGAACGCGTGCTGCTGAATAGGATAAACATCCTGAATCAGCGCATTTGGGTCGATGTAGTAGCCACCCACAAGGCGAGCGCTTATGTTGAGGCTCCTGGCCAGCATTGTTAACGCGGTGTTGAAGTGGATGCATACGCCTTCCCCGCTCTCGTATAGGAAATACTCTAAGGGGTCGACTCCTGGTGGCGGAGATGGGCAAGACAGGTTGTAGTCATAGTGGTTCATGAGATAATCCTGCAGCGCCACAATTTGCTCATATGAGGTCGTGGCGTTCTCGGTAATCTCCTCGGCGAGAGCCACCAAGTCCTCCTCAAGGTAGTCTGGTACCTCAAGGTACTCGGGAAGATACTCAACCGAAGTGTGGTTAAGGAGGTCTCCGCTGAACTCATAATTGATGTATGTAAGGTTGTAGATGTCAGCCTCGGCTTGCCCGCTGAACGTCTGAGTCTCCTCATTGTACTCTAGTGACGCGGTCAGGTTCAGGTTGACCGTGTTGGGGGCGGTAGGCAGGTACTCACCGATATCGGCGAGTAACTCGATGGCGAAGCTCACCTCATCCATAGATGAGAACAGGTTAACGGGAAGGTCCAGCCAGTCACCCTCATAAGATACCGAGAAACCGTCCGCTGCCTCCCAGGTACCGGAAAGATACTTGCTGTAGGGGAGAAGCCGCAGATAACGTGTATCCGTGGGGCCATATACTCGTAAAGATGGTTCAGTCTTTCCCGTACCTGATAACGAGTCTAGGCTAGTGACCTCAGGGTTCGGAGTTGATGGTAACTCAGGATGTTCAGGCAACTTCGGCATGTTCGGAACATTCAGGTCGCTTAGAGAAGGCACCTCACCCAATAAATCGAAGGATAAAGAAAGCAACAAGACTGATGCAATGATACAGGCAAAGACAACCAACGCCTTCTGAAGCCTATCCAAAGAACCAGTCCACCGACTTATTCGAAGATATACATGATATAAGAGTTCTTGACAATAAAACTAGATTATTTCAAGGCTTTACCATGTAATTTTCGGGGATATCCGAGAAGTCACTAGACTGACCAAGACGAATACCATCTGTAAGACCGGTTTCCTCTATAAACAGGAAATTGTAGTTGCCATCATCCAGTTCGATTATGTGTACGGAATCTATCTTGTCGTTAATTTCAAGATGGTCTTTGTACACGAAGCTTCTCAGATAAGTCCATTTATTTGTAACGTTCCCTGGAACATGTATTGAGCCAGTTTGCCAAACTATCTGTAAATTTTGGTTTCTAAACTGTATTTTACCAAGGAAAAAGTACTGGTCCTCTAGTTTGATTACGTCGGTGAAGAGTATCTTGTAATATTCATATTGTCTATGTGTCTCATCATAAAAGATCCATTTGATAGAGCGTTCCGAGTTCTCCCATTGTACGCCGTCAATTGATTTATAGAGCATTGGTTTGTTCGTTAGCATGTCTCCTAGAGAGGTTTCCCATATGATCATGTTCCAGTTTTCATCCTCTAGCCATACGACGGGAGACTCATAAAAACGCAAAACGTGACTGTTTGAAGAATCAAGTGTAATCGTTTCGTTGAACCAATTCAAACCATCTTGACTTTCAAGTCGCAGGATCTGTGTTTTTGACTGGCTCTCAGTAAACAGATAATATTTCTCACTGTGAGTGACTATATATAGTTGGTTTACATCGAGTCGGATTAGAGACTCGTCGTGTTTTTCCCATATCTTACCATCGATGGAATAAGCATAACCGAGTTGTTTCAAGTCAGACTGGTCTTGAGCGATAAAGTATATTTTGTATGGACGCTGCTCGTCCCAAGGTGAATAAATACAGTTACTTGATGCTATGATGTTTTGATCCCATGATCCCTGTGATCCTGAAGGTACGATTGGCTCGGGAGACGTGTCTTCTATGTATTTGATTTTGCTTAGTTCTATCTCATCGGTCTTTAGTGGTATTCTCATAGTATATGAGACAAAGTTTCGATATGGAACTCGGATAAAGAAATCTTCCAGAACAGGAAAGACAGGTAGTTGTTTGAGGTTATACTCCTCAGTTATGCTCATGAAGATAGTCACTCTTTTGACGCTGGGATTAATATCTTCGATTAACTGGGAGACTTTTGTTGGTGTGTCTAGTTGATAGAATTCTTTGAGTTGGAGTAGCGTTGAGAGATCTGTTACAAGGTTTTCTCTCGGGGCCTTGTTGTAGTATAATAGATGATCTGACAGCCCATAGGAGATAACCAGATCCTGTTCTTGAATGTCTTGTATGAAATCCTGAACATTGACTATATCGTATTGACTGAAGGTGTTCGCTGTGGGGTTGATATCACTATACTCTATTGCACCTCCTATCACAAATACAGCAATCAGAATAACACTGGTCTTGTTTTTTGCTATCCAATCGGTTGCATATGTAAAACCCTCTTTAATATTGGTAAAGGTCTTGTTTTCTGCGGGTTTCTCGGGATTCTCTACTGTTTTTAACAAGTAACTAGCATAGAAGCTCATCATGTACGCAAGATGTACGCCTATTCGTGAAAGAGGAATAGGAACCTGGAAATAACTTAGAGGTAAGAAAGCGATAGTCACTATTGTTAGACTAAGTAATGGATCAAATGTTGAGTTCGTTATAAATGCTATAAATCCCATTACTGCAAACGGGATTATTAATCTTGAGAACTGTTCTAGTTTCATGCTTCCATAAAAATAAGAATTAATCTGTTCTGGAGGATTGATTAAACTGTAAAAAACCATTAATATCAATGCGGCTCCAAGAGATATTTTGAATAACTGATTTGTGAATAAGATGCTTAGCTTGTTTTTATTAAGGGCAGTTAGATAGACGCATAAAACGAATATTAAAACCACACCGGCGATAGCTAGTTGGAGTGTCAACGTGCTTTTCTGCAAGAAATTATAGATTGGCACCGTCATTTTTGTTACAAATGGATACGCGATAACTAAGCTGAATAAAATCGAGGATAAAATCTCGATCAGAGCAGTCTTTTTGTTTTTATAGATTGAATGCAGTATCTGAATCCCTAATACACCGTAAAGAATTATTGGAGTCATGGGATGTGTCACGAGGCACGAGGCCGTAACTAGCCCAGTTATTAAAATATAATAAAGTGATACACCGTTTTTTGTGTTAATTCTAGATTTTAACAGAAATATGTTTAAAAGCAAAAAGTATATGCTAAAGTTTTCTCTGAGCAAAACAACGAATCGTGTATTCAGGTACGGATTAAGTGTAACGAGAAAAGAACCTACCAGACTAGGGAATAAATTAAGATATTTTTTAAATATTACAAATAACAGTGCAGTGAAAAATCCGGTTTGCAACACTCCTCCGTATCTCATGATAGACTCGGGTGAAAGACCTGTGACCATGTGAAATGCGGCTAATAAATGATAAAACCCGGAGTTTGCCAATGTCACATAAGTTCTGAAATAATCAAAAGCTTGATTATACCCCATACTGAGGTCTGCGATTTCTCTGATAATAGTGACTGTCTCCCATCCATCAGGTCCACGCCAATAATTCTTTGGAACATAAAGACTCACTACAACTAGGCCTAACAAGAATGAGGTTAACAAACCGAGGCTCTTGATGACTTCTTCCCTGGTCTGTATTCTAATTGTATGACTATTACTTGATAATCGTCCATCAATGATACTAGTGATTGTAATGAAAACCGTGAGAACGATTAGTAGAATTGATCTCGAGACGAAATAACCAAATTGAGTGGCAATAAGGTAAAGGAACATGACAACGGTTCCGCTTAGTATGATATCTAGTACGATAAACTCGATTATATCCAAGTTAAGCTCCTTGGTTAATATTTGGCTTAGGTAGTATCCTGGAGTAAAAATGATGAACAAGCTCAGAACAACGGTAACAATTGGATTCGAATACTTACCTAAAATGCTTGTAGTTAAGGTCAAGAGTAATGATATGACCACGGGAATATATTGACCAATCAAATCGATCCGTGATCTATACATTGGGTTCATAGGCTTCATCAAATTATATATCCATAAGTGAATAGCGACTCTCTACAACCCCTAAATCTATTTTTGGTATTAACACTCAAAGTCGTTTGATGAGTACATGTTTAATCAAGGTTTAACAATGAAATCTTCGGGAACACCTAAATGATCTGAAACAGCTCCGCGGTAGACACCCTTGATAAATCCGTCTGCATCGAAGTATAGAAACTCCGGAACCGTAACACCATTTTGAGGGAAAAGATACGCATAATCAACCGCATCTGGAAGGTTTAAATGATTTTTATAAACAAAACATGTTAAATATGCATTATAATCAGTAATGTTTCCTACGTAGATAGAGCCACTTCGCCATTTAGTCGACATGTCTAGACCCTTTAGGTGTACTCTACCGAGGAACAGGTATCCAGTATCGAGTTTAATTATATCATTCAAGAGGATTTTATCACGCGAGTACATTCTGTATGTATTGTCTAATATAACCCAATTTAATGTCTGGAGTGACTCCCATTTAACTCCGTCAACTGAAGAGGCATGAAATAGACTACTGCCAAATTGTTCACCGATAAAAGTCCCCCAGAATATCATGTTCCATGTCCCATTTTCAATCCATACTATTGGAGACTCAAACACCCAGAGTTCTTCATTGAGCGATGAATCGAATATGATAGTTTCGTTACCCCATTTCAATCCATCAACGCTCATAAACCTGTAAATCGTGTCTTTAGATTCTCCTATTGCGTACAGATAGAAACGATTTTCGTGGTTCACTAATGAAATAGTATCAAATTCAAAGAACATTAAGGGTTCAGGATATTTATCCCAGATTAAGCCGTTTCTAGAAAAGGATAAACCGAGATGCTGGTTATTTGACGAATCTGTAGCAATATAATAGATCATATATTGCTTCTGAGGGTCATCTGGGTTGTAGATAATGTTGCTTATCGTTGTTATCTCAGAATCCCACCCAAACTCATTCTCGGAATTTATAACTGGGCTCGGGCTAGAATCTGCAATATATTTGACTTTATTTAACTCTATATTCTCGAGGGTGAAAGGAATGTCCAGACTATAAGATACAAATGAACCATATGAAACATATGTAAAGTAACTTGTTATCGCTTTCGCACATTGCTTCTGGAATAACTCTAATTCGAAAGAACGAGCGACATAGATTATTAACCGAGTCTTCTCGGGGAAATTTTCCTCCACCAATCGTGAAATTTCATAAGGTGAGGAAATATTGAAAATCTGTTTTAACTTTATTTCCTTCGACACGTTCGTGATAAGATTCTCTCTGGGAGCACCGTTATAATACAGAAGATGCTCTGAGAGCACATAGGGTAAAACTATATCATTTGGTTCGAGGTTTTCAATAAATTCAGCTGTATTCGCTATGTCATCTGAAGTTAAAGTTATTTTAGGCCTACGAATAACAGAAAGTTCCCGAACCCCACTAATCATTATAATGAAGATTAACAAAAAAGTATGTTTATTATCTTTAAACAAATTAAATAAGTTCATTAACGTTTTCTTATTATCATAAAGATCAAGTTTTAAACTTAGATCATTTTCGGAGTTTTTAATTAAATATGCAGCGAAATAACTCATTAACCAAGATAAATAAACTCCAATACGTCGAAGAGGTACTGGAACTCCAAAATAACTTGGAATGATTGTGAAAACCAATAACACTGTTAAAAATTTGATATTTTTATTACCCGGGTTTAATAATAATGCAATTAATCCAATCATAGAAAAAGGAATCAGAGTCTTTGAAAAATTTTCTAGTGCCATATTATTAAAATTAAAAACACCGTTAAGATCGGGTGGGAAAAAGATATTAATTAACACTATAAAAATGATCACTATTCCTAAAAGAAAATGGAATGCTTGATTAGGGATAAGATCATATAAAACCTTCTGTCTACTCAGTAAATAAGAACTCACTATAATGACCATAGTTAGACTTGTAGCAATAAGTAAGGAAGAACCTGTGCTTTTTTGGATCATGTGAGTTATTGGAATCACCATTTTCGTGATGAATGGAAATGATATCAACAAGCTCAATATAATTGCGGTGAAAATCTCCCACATCCGTGGTTTATTATTAATAAGAAAAGAGATGATTGCTTGAAAGAAAAAGACAGCGTATAGAAAAACGGGCGTCATTGGATGGGTAACTAAGCATGCGGCCATTAACAGAGCAAAAACGCCAACACGAGAGAAAGAATAATCACGTTTCGTTGTATTAGGTACAGTTACCAGAGTAATGGATGTGATTAAATAGAATATAGCAAAGTTCTCACGGAAAGGTAGCATTAAACGAAAGTTTAGAAAGGGGTTTAATGATACAAAAAAAACTCCAACTAACCCAGGTACAACACCCATGGACCTCTTGACAACAACATAAGTAAGTGCTGTAAACAATCCCGATTGAATTAAACCACCATATCTCATGATTGCATCCGGCAAGAATCCGGTTACCAGATGAAAGATGGCTAAAAGATGATAGAACCCTGAGTTTGCGAGTATTACATAGGATTGGAAATAATCGAAGGCCTGTAAATACGAAAGAGATAACTCGCTGATACCACGAAAGATGCTAACTGTTTCCCAGCCATCACAGCCCCTCCAAAACTCGGTTGTAGCATAGAAACTATTAACTACAATTCCTAAGAGGAAAGAAATTAGTAAAGGAAAAAGTATTACAGTAATCTGTTTATTATCTTTAGGTTTATGTGAAGGATATTGAGTGGTGGCGCCAGTAATTGCTAAAAAAAGGGTGATTGAAGCGAGTACAGTAAACCTTGTCACCGATTGAAAAAGCTGAGTAAGACAAAGAAATAGAAATGTAATAAATGCACCACTTATTACAATATCAAATACTATGAACTCGTCTATTTCAAGTTCAAACATAGATTTTAATTTATGCGTTATGTAAAACCCAGGGATAATAAACAGAAAAACACCATAGATAATTGAAAGTAATAAATTTGAGTTCACATCAAATATAAGCGTAAAAACCGTTAATGAGATAGAAGTAATAAAAGGTAAATAGTGTTTGAAAATGTTTAACCTAAACCTTGATTCCTGCATGGTTAACTTGCTCAAGGCTTACAGATTTTTATTGAGATGTGAATAGGTTAACACTACATCCCCTTACAATGCATCTAATTAGGTCATCCTGACATTGTTTGTACACGAATAGACATACAGTAAGTTAAACTTAGTGAAATGAATCCCTGATACATAAATCACGGAGAAGTACAGCGAGCATGGACTATAATGTCGTGTTAATTACGGTAGATTGTCTTCGACAAGACCATGTAGGCCATTATGGTTATTACAGAAACACTACATCTTACATTGACAGTATCGCAGAAAAGTCCATGGTTTTCAAAAACATGATATCAACAGGAAACTGTACACCTATGTCATTTCCTGCTATATTGGCATCCACAGACCCTAAGATTTCAGATTCCAGTCATGACTTGCTCCCAAAATACAGTCGTTTAATTTCACAGAAACTTAAAAAAAATAACCACTCTACTATAGGAATACACTCGAACCCGTTTCTTAGCAAACATTTCGGCTACGGAAGGGGTTTCGATATCTTTGAGGACATGGCTGGAAGCGTAAATAAGGGAACAATAAAACGTCTTGAGATACAAGACTTGTTCTCGAAAGTTGCCCAGAAAGTACCATATTTCCACCAAGCAAAATCCATCTTAAACCTATATCGTTCAGTAGAGCCATTCGCTAATGCACGTAAGATCGTTGATAAATCCATCAAGTGTTTGGATCAAGTGGAGAATCCTTTTTTCCTATGGACACATTTCATGGACGCGCATTTTCCCTATTTATATCCTGAAGACGAGGATAAACACGTTTACACCGAGATTTCAAAAATACAACTAGGTAAGTCCCTTGGAGTAGCAGACAAGACGGGGAAAGCAACAGGTTTACACCTTCAAAACTTAATCGATCTCTATGATACAAATCTGCGATTTATAGATGGTCAACTCGGTAGACTATTAGAATATCTTGAATCAAAAGAAATGTTTGATAATACTATCCTGATAATTACATCTGATCACGGCGAAGAATTCATGGAACACGGTAATTTGTTCCATTATGATAAGCTATACAACGAGCTTATCAGGGTACCACTAATCATCCGTCATCCTGAAATCCATCAAAATGTCACTATACATAAATTGGTGTCCCACTTGGACATCGCCCCAAGTATATTAGATTTTCTCGGAATCAAGGAAGAAGGTTTTTTCAAAGGAAAAAGTGTATTCAAGAGAATGGAGAATAAAACGGAAGACTACGTTATTAGTGAAGGTTCATCAGTAACATTTAACAAGAAGCCTAAAAGGTTGTTTTCATGCACAACGAATAATATGAAATACATCTATAATATTGATGACGAGATTTTTGAAGTATTTGACCTGATAAAAGACCCGCAAGAGAATTTTAACATTAGCGACGAGATCAATGATGACATATACTCGGAGATTCTTAAGACTTATATAATGTCAAAAGTAGGTCAGGACGAACTATCTAAATCAGTATTTTTCAATTCAATGTTTAATAAATAGAGCATCTTTTCTGTCATCAGGTTCAAGCAGCTTATGATACACTAAATAAGCTTGTTTGAGTTCAAGTGGATATAAATCTTTTAAGCAATTATTGACTTTTTGTTTTTTTATGTCTCTTCTTTCAGTTGGAGCCGAGTTCATGTAAAAGTTCTCATCATTAACCTTGCTCTTCATCTTATCCAAGACTAGTTTAGCAACATATACATAGTCTTCAGGGACAGCCCAAAGTTGAAACTTTGAATTAAGTTCTTCAAGAACAGCCTCCGTATTCTGAGTTAGTTTATCAAAGGTCACTAATGTAACTTGATTGCTTACCTCGGAGACATAATCATAGAACTGAATGTAGTGATTAATCGCAAAAAGGTGCTTCGAGATGTTTTGACCATCCCTGCTATACCTTATTAATTCGCTTGTAATCGCATCAAGTGGGTTTCGAACCAATATTACCACTGGCTTACCGATGTATAATGCCTGCTTAATGTGCCCTACGCTGTGTTTGTGGTTTGCTGTTTTTAACTCTAGATTCAGTTCTTTGATTAATTTATAGAGGTAAGTGTTTCCGGATCGTGGATAGCCTTCAATACAGATATCAGTTTCAGCGTTGACGTATAGATCTTCCTTTTTTAATTTGCTATAAAGTGTGTATAGTTTTCTGCTGCGTTTTATGTATAGAGAAATCTTGTCGATGATATTAAGCTCTTTCTCCCTTATCATTTTAATCATCATCATGAAATTGTTTCAAGGATATCTCGAAGTTCACCAACTGAAATCGTCATCAAATTGATATCGAAAATGTGTTTATTCCGCTGAAGCTTATCGTACGGCCAATCCCACCATTCAAGTTTTTCGATCTCACTGATAATTTCATTAGGAAATCTCTTTTTAATGACCCTAGCAGGGACACCAGCAACCACGTTGTATGCTGGAACATCTTTTAATACAACACTACCTGCACCGATAACTGCACCATCATGGATGTGAACACCAGGCAGAACTACCGCGTTATCTCCGATCCAAACGTTGTTACCAATAACAAGGTCTTTATGAGGCGAAACTAATTCCACAGCATCTAAACTGTTTTGCAAAGTAAGTTGGAGGTTAAGGTGACTAGTTTTATGATTAGAGGAAATGATTTTTACATCACTTCCCACTGCACAGTATTTTCCAATTATGATTTTTTGGTCTCCTTTGATGGTTATTGGTCCATTTATTCTGCTGTAGTCACCGATCATGGTCTCAGCAACTATCCAAGATCGATGATGTACATACGAGCCCGTTCCCAGCGTTACTTGGAAAAAACTGAACCTAATTTTCGCGATCAGGAACAAGAACTTTCGGTATAGACCGAAGATGATTTTTCCTAGCATATAATATTCACTTTCCTTGGCTTTATGTCCTTATTTTCCGAACGCTCTTCGAATGAACCATTATGGTTGATTATTACAGATATCAATCTAAATTAGAATTAGAGTGTAATAGAAGGTAACTACAACAGACTTAATCCGTGCTTCCTTGAGGTTATCAAAGATTAGATTGCCTTGAAGTTATGAGATTGGTTCAAGAAATATTGGATAAAATAACTTGATGGAAATTATTACAGGTATGAGATAAATTGACTGTTCCTTTGAATTCAAGAGTGTGAAACGGTAGACAGACATCCATATTTAACTTCTATATTATAATGTGAATCAGAGCTCTGACCATGAACGCTATTATACCCGAAAATAACCAAGTAAAGGAGTACTTTAACGAGACTATTCAATTCTACGATCGCTCAAATCTAGATACAGATACAAAGCAAAGAGAATTCTTCTTTTTTGAAGAAGAGTTCATTCCCAAGTATTTTGACAGTATTGATTGTTGCATAGATATTGGCTGTGGCGCAGGGATGTTCCTTGAATATATCACTAGATATTATGAAGTAAGCCACGTCGTTGGACTAGATATTTCTAATGGTATGCTTGCTGAGGTCAAGCCTAAGAAACCGGCTTCTGTGGAGCTTACTCAAGGAAGCATTCTTGAATTCCCCTACAAAAAGAATCAATACGATATGGTGTATATGGATGACGTGCTCCATCACATTGTATCTAAGAGGCGTAGTGAATCTAAAAAATTGGTTATGCGCGCTCTAGAGAACATCAAGCACATCACAAAACCAAACGGTATCTTCATCCTTCGTGAGCAGTTCTACGAGTCTTATTTCATTCCCACAATCTCATCAAAGATTATCATGTTTCTGCTTAACCTCTTCAATGCCCTAGGACTCAAGCTGCCACATAGAGAGGCCCACATTGGTCTTCTTGTCACATTCTACACTCGGAGCGAGATTAGAGAATTAATCGAGACCCTGGGAGGTAGGATACTCGAAAAAAGGGACCGAATATGGAGAAAGAGTATTGGAGATATCCTAATATTAGTTAAAAACATGGGAAAATCCTACCTAGTGATAGACTTTCCCGACGATTAACCTCTACATCAGATTATTGTTTTATCTATCATATAATTTTTAAAATCTCGTCCTCTACTGGAAATAGTCAAGGATAATGGCTATTAACTTCAACATTCCAGATATGAATAGCTCAAACCTTACTCAATGCTTTAGTATATGACTCAAGAACCCGGTCAACGTATACATCTGTAGAAAAACCCGATAAAATAAACTCCCGACCTAAAGATCCCATTCTTGCCTTGAGAATTGCATCATCAGCAAGAAGGTTGATTTTCTCTGCTAAAAGTTCTGGAGAGCGTTCTCTTAAGATGAATCCTGTTTCGTGGTCTCTGATGATCTCTGCCATGCCTCCGACGTCCAAAGTTATTCCAGGGCATTCACAGGCTTGTGCCTCCAGTAAAACTCCTCCTAGATTTTCATAAAAGGAGGGAAGAACTAGCGTCAATGCAGATGAATATAATCTCGGTACATCATTGTATGGCACTTTACCTAGAAAACGCACTCTATCTGAAACAGAGTTCTCCTTAATTCTTCTCTGAAGCTTCTTCAGATACGCTTGGTTCTCGACTGGGCCAGCTATCCATAGATTGATTTTGCGATTTACACTTGGCAGCGCATCAATAATTAGTTCAATTCCCTTAATTGGCGTCACGCGACCAAGGAAAAGAACCGGTGGTTCTTTATCAAACGATAAGTCAGGGGTCTTCTTGAAGATAGTTGTATCGACGTCACGGTACACTACATCGATTTTTTCAGGGTCGCCTCCGAAGTCGATTATTTGGTTTCGTTCATACATGGTTTCAGCCAAGATTTTATCAGGATATCGTACGGGATATTTTCGTGTAAGAAAGTCTTGAAGCAAATAGAGATGCGTAAAAAGAGGGGAAGACTCGTAACTGATCGACCCATAGGGACTCATTACAAACGGAACACCTTTTTTTAAACGTAGAAGCGAACCCACATAGGTCCCATAGTGCCGGTAACTATGAGCATGAATAAGATCAAAATCATGGTCAAATAAAATGCTATAGAGTTTAGGTGAGTATGAAAACTTGCTGAACCTGAAGAAAGGCTCATGCCAGATTACTTGGATCTTTGGATCAATTAGGTTTTCTATTGTCTCTTTATCAATAGGGTTTTTCAGAGCAGTAACGATTGTCACTTCATGCCCTCTTTCAATTAGCCCATCGGAGATAGTTAGGACTCGTCTGCCTTCCGAGGAGTTAGGGTCAAGATCGTCACTAATCTGAAGAGTCCTCATGTTATTCATTACCTTCTTTGAATTGAATATTCAATTACTTTTTTCATCCGTAAACCAATATTTTCGATACCTACATGTTTCTCTACATATTTTCTTCCAGATGTTCCAAGGCTATCAGCCTTGTCGGGGTGGTCATAGAGATACTTCACTGCCTCCGCCAATGCTTGATGATCGCCAGGTTTCACGATTATTCCTGAGTTTGTTTTCTTCACGTATTTTGATGACTGTCCTTCTGTGCAACACACTATTGGTTTACCAAGTGCTTGGTATTCGTAAAGTTTTGAGGATATTCCCGGATAGGGCACACCAAAGTCCTTTAAAGGGAGTATTAGTACGTCAGCGTTTCCAAGAAACTCTGATACCTCGTTTCTCGTTAGAATCTCGTCTCTAATTGATACATTGCTTAGCCCATGTTCATGAACGGACTGCTTTATTCTGGGGCCAAGTTCACCTTTCCCCTGAATAATAAACTGGATGTCCTTATGCTGATGCATGAGTTTTGCTGCTTTAATCACTTGGTTGAAATCGTAGGCTATAGAAAAGGAGCCGCTATAGGCTATTGTGAAACAATTTTTCGGTTTTTCCTTAGGTTCCTTGAAGGTAGCTAAATCAACACCAACTCTCACTAAGTGCATTTTTGATCTTGGAATTCCAAACTTAGCTATGCCTTCGAAGTAACCGGGGCTTATTGGAGTCACCGCATCAATTCTCTGATATAGAAATCTTGACATGCCCTTGGCTAGCTTGAAAATTATGCTTTTCTCAGTCATTATGTCGAGGTTGTTGACATCCTCGATTGAGAGGTCGTCCACGTTAAAGACAAGCGGACAGCCATACTTCCACTTATAGAGTAAGCCAGGGATAATTCCGAAGATATCAGGGTTGGCTACCCATACCGCATCAGCATTCTCTGTTAGGAGCAAACCAATGAGGGAACTAAGTATGAAAGTTATGAACGTGACCACTCGATGGGCTAATCCCTTTGATTCAAGGGGTACCATATATGTTCTGATCACGTTGATCCCAGATATTTTCTCTATCTGGAAGGGTTTACCCTGGTACTCACTAGGAATATCCCCATGGGGATAATGAGGAAAAGCTGTTACGACAGTTGTCTCTATGCCGTTCAGTACTAGTCCACGTGCGACGTTGTAGGCTCTAGTAGAGGAGCCTCCAATGTCAGGTGGGAAGTACTGGGCAAGGATGAGTACATGCATCTTTCGAAACTTGTTCCTTTCAGGTAATTTTTAATCATCTTTTCACGGTACCGATCCAGTGCTGTGTGGACCAGTTGTTCGGTGACGCCGAGCTCAGACCATCCTGTTTCTAGGCTGGGTATTCTTGGCCTTGAGTCGCTCTTGCAACGGGTATAGGCTTCTTTTCTTGTTATCTGACCTGCCCTGATCATCTTGCTATAGAGTTCCACATGCTCGTCGATTCCAGCCAGATAGAAGTACACGTAGTTGATGAGTGCGTAGGCTGAGTCGTCTATGCGCCATGTGGTTGATGTATCCTCAGCACCCTGCCATCCTATCTTGGATATTGTTGATACTATCTTTTCCTCTATCCACGGAACGTAATCGTAGAACCCGACTAGTTCCACGTTTTTTGGCTTGAGGAGGCTATCGAAGAAGTATATGAATGCACCCTTGATGTACTCGGTGAAGATGGACTGGTGCCAGTTGTAAGTATTTGACGCAAAGTCCCATCCATAGTACAAGATGAGTTTAAGCTTGTCAGTAAGCGAGTATACGCCATGGTCGTCGGGGAACACGCCCAAGTACCCGGTTCTTGAGTTTCCATGTTCAAATGTGCTCGTGCCAACTATGTTTCCGCCCAAAAGCAGAGGAATATTATTTTCTGATGCGTACTTGAACATCTGGAGGTTCATCATCTTGTCCCCAGAGTTTAGCACCGGGACAATATTGTGTATCGAGGGATTCTTCACCCAGCCCCGGAACTTTATAACAGTGTTTCTTCTTGCTTGGGCAATCTGTTTTTCATCCCTTAACCACACGTGGTCTACACCGAGGTTATCAGTAATTGTCTCAATGTTTCGGTAAGCCTCAGTGGTGATGAACCCGCTGTCCACGGTTAGAGTCTGAACCCTCATATTATACTTTTTAACCATCTGATGAAGTACGTAGGCGCTGTCTCTTCCACCGCTTATGGGTGCAATACAATCATAGTCTTTTCCTACATCGCGATACTTGTTTAGGAGTTCGATGAAGGCCTGCTCACCTTTCTCCATGTAGGGTGGCTGATCTTTGCAATAGTTGCATACGCCATTCTCGTCTAACTCGATTCTTGGAAATGTGTCAGGTAGAAGACATTTAGTGCACCTATGAAGATAATCGAAAACAAGGTCACTGTCCAAGTATGGCACAGATTATGGACGCATAAGATTGAATAAAAGAACTTGTTAGTGATAATGAATACAAATCAATAAACTAGAAGCAAATCGGATCGAACTCTCTTGTTAAAAATAAATTATTTGAATTCAGCATATTTTTAGATTCCATAACGATCATTCATTCCATTACTTTGATTTTCTTTATCTCGAGTTTGAGCAGGTAGATTGCATAGAAGATGAAGCTACTGAGAATAAACAGAGTTCCAAGAGTTAGGAAAGTGAAGGTTATCAGAGCCATGGGGACACTGAAGTATCCAGTGAGATTGAAATCTTTTACGAAGAGATAACCTGTGAACATAGATGTTGCGATGAACAAAAGCCCTGGTGTCCCTATCATTAAAAGCGGTTTGTCCTGGACAAGTAACTTTATCGCTACAGTTACTAATTCAAACCCATGTGATACTGGGTTCTTCTTGGAGGTATTGTCGAGTCCTGAGTATCTGACGCTTATGGGTACTTCCTGGACTCGAAGGTTGAATTTTCTCGCGGTTGCGAGTTGCTCGGTCTCTACTCCGAAGCCGTCCTCATCGGAGTCTACAAAATGTCTCAACGCCTTTTTATTGAAGGCCCTAAACCCACTTTGGGTGTCTTTTACTGTCACTAGAGATGTCTGGCTCAGGGAATTGATTACCTTCAACCCGATTTTCCTGTAGGCTGGAGGGTCCATCTTTGAGCCTTCCATGTAACGTGACCCGATTACTAGGTCTGCTTCTCCACGCATCAATGGTCTGAGGAGTTTCGGTATGTCACTTGGATCATGTTGGCCATCAGCGTCAAGCATTACCACGAGGTCCGCTGATAGCTTCGTGGCTAGTTCAAGGCTTTTCCGTAAAGCTGCGCCTTTGCCCAGGTTCGTGGGGTTACTGATTACCAGGGCTCCATTCTTTTCGGCGATCTCAAGTGTCTCGTCGGTTGAACCGTCGTCGCATACAATCACGTGTTCAACCTGCTTGGATGCCTGTTGGATCACATGGGCGATGGCCTTGTGCTCATTATAGGCTGGTATGCATGCTACGATGAATGGTTTCATGTCTATGTCTGATCCGTTTTCTCTGTGACTGTGTGAAAGAGTAGGACATATTACTGTAAGAGTGTAGCAACATGGAACAACAATCTATAAAAAAAGATAAGATGGATTACTCTTATCTCACTTACCAATATTGTTTATTTTGTGAATGATATATTGAAGAGTTTTTTGAGCAGACTTGATTACTCTAATACATGTATATCTATATCTAATGATTTATCACAGCACAGAGGATTCTTCATATATTTATTATCCAATATTTATTGACTTCAAACTGTTCATGTATGTAGTTAGCCTTCGTCTACAACAGAATAAATAGTATTGATGGTGGGTGAAACCAGTCAAGGTCGAAATATACATGTTAAAGAATAGAAAAGCCATGACAGGCCTCGAAACAGCCATCATACTAGTAGCGTTCGTAATCACGGCAGCAGCCTTCGCGTTTGTTGTGTTGAACATGGGCTTCCTTACAGCAGAGAAGGCCCAATCCGTAATCAGCTCAGGCATGGCTGAGGCAAGCAGCTCTCTGTTAACTGACAGCGGCATGATCGCACAGTTCTCCAACGTGACAGGCGCACAATCAGACATCTGTCTGATTAAACTGACATTCTACCTGAAACTCTCGCAAGGACATGAACCCGTTGACATAAGCTCTGATAAAATGGTAATAACATATACCAGCCAGCGAACCCACGGCGAGATCTATACGGCAAACGGCACAGTAACTACTATTCAGGGAATAAACACTGACAGCGACACACTCATCGAGGTAGGTGAGAAGTTCAAAGTAACAATTGACTTCAACGAGCTAGACGGCTCAACGCTTGACCCATCCGTGAGCGGATGGGCGAACCTATATGCACACCCATACGAAGAGTTCAGAATCGAGCTGAGGCCATCCTTAGGATCAGTCCTGACAATCGAGAGACAGATCCCAGCCGTATACTCAACCGTCATGACGATAGAGTAACCGGTTTTTCTCCTTCCCTTTTTTAATACTTTTATTCTCCAATTCTCAACTCGATATTACGGGTAAATACGCATGCTTGGTAGCTGGAGGCGTCAAAGTTCTTATTATGCTTCGTTATAGGATTGGTTGATAGTTATGCCTTCACTGGGTATGGATAAGATTTTCTCGTTGAAGAACATGGCCGTGGTTTCATTAATCATTGGGTTGATCGTTGGTTATCAGGTCAATAACATGTTGATTTCTCCGCGATTAGATGCTGTGGAAACGGAACTCCAGGAAAAGAATGCTGAAGCTACAAGCCTTCAAGCCTTGTTAGAGTCCCAAGAGGAACAGTTAACGTCTTTTCAGGAGAACCTCACCGAGGTATCAGGACGATACGAGGACCTTGTAGAGAACAGCGTCAGCAGAGAAGAATATGATGACCTGTCAGAGGCTTATGATGAACTGACAGTGGAACTGGAGGAGGCAGAGACAAGGGTCGAGCTTGTGGAGGAACTGGCGTCTGACTTGATGACTGAGGTCCAGGCACTGTCTGGTGATTACCAGGAATTGCTGCAAAAATACAACGAGATACGTGTATTGTCCTGGACTAGTTATGTTGTTAATGGGTTGAGGGTTAACTTGACGGTGACTACGAACAATTATAATACAAACTTGCCTGTTCATGGCTCCATAAGTATCCGTTATCTGGATGGCACGCCTTTCATTGGGACTTTTAAGCTGTCATTGTTGAACCAGTTTCGTACTTCGGGGAAGAGCAGTGAGTTTTTCCCAGTTAACGGTGAGGGTGATTTCGTGTTTGATTACCCGTTTATCTCGGGGACGGGGACCTATTTCCTTAGAGTCTCGAGCATCGTGGATGGAATGGGAGAGGAAGCTGCCGGTATAGGCGAAGTAGGGTCATATGAGATCCAGTTGACCATGGGGTAAGATCAATCTTAACGATTTTACCGTTTTTAACTGGAGGTAAGTGTAAATATTCTATAGTGTAATGAATCTTAGTGTTGTCCAGTTCAACGAAGGGGTTTAGATTCCGCTAAGGAACTGTTCCTAAGGTCTTGCGAATAATAGTAACAAAAATCTATATGAGATAATTCTTGTTATTGATTCATATTGGTTTTCTTTATTCCCGACCATTTGTTGCTGAGTTTAGCGGTCCCTAGAATTAATTTAAGAACGCGCCATGATACGTTCTCTACCTGATATTCAGAAGGTATCTTTTTCGATCTCTCAGAGTCGGTGAGTGTGACTTCTATGGCGTTGAGAACGGTCAGTTCGTCGAGGCCTGTGAGTATGATGGTTCCTGCGTCAAGGGCCTCAGGACGCTCTGTTGCTTCGCGTAAGTTAATGGCAGGGAACCCTAGGATAGCGGATTCCTCGCTTATAGTGCCGCTGTCACTGATGGTACACAGCGCGTTTTGTTGGAGATGGACATAATCCGGGTACCCAAATGGCTTGAGGAACCTTACGTTGTCATTCTTCTTGTACTCGGTTAGTGATTCCATTCGTTTCGCTGTTCTGGGATGAGTGGAAATTATTACTGGGTAACTGTATTTTTCGGCGAGGCTGTTCAGGATGCTGAGTATCTTCTTAAGGTTGGTTGAGTTGTCTACGTTTTCTTCGCGGTGAGTGCTTACGAGGAAGTATTTCTTGGGTTTAAGGTTGAGCTTCTCCAAGATCTTTGATTGGCTGATCTTTTCCTCGTAGTGGAGGAGAATTTCCTTCATGGGACTGCCTGTTAAATAAATGCGTCTGTGATGGATGCCTTCCATGAGTAGGTGGCGTCTAGCGTGCTCCGTGTAGACGAGGTTATAATCTGCGGTGTGGTCGATGAAGCGGCGGTTAATCTCCTCTGGTACATTCTGGTCGAAGCACCGGTTGCCTGCTTCCATGTGGTAGATGGGTATCTTCATACGTTTGGCTATGATGCAGGCGATGCTGCTGTTAGTGTCGCCCAGGATGAGTACAGCGTCCGGTTTCTCTTCCTCAAATACTTTCTCGGCTTTGATGATGGTCTCCCCGAGGACGGTTCCGAGTGTCTCAGTGTTTACCTCTAGGTAGTGGTCGGGTTGCCTGATGCCCAGTTCCTTGAAGAATATCTCGTTGAGTTCATAGTCATAGTTCTGGCCTGTATGTACGATCACGTGGTCTAGGTGCTGGTCGAGTAGGGCCATTACTCTGCTGAGCCGGATTATCTCGGGTCTGGTGCCGAGGACTGTGACTACTTTGAGGCTGCTTCTCATCTGGATTCCTCCTGTACTTGCTCGTAGAAGGTATCTGGGTCTTCCGGGTTATAGAGTTCGCTGGCCCAGAAGAGCATGTGGAGTTCTTCTTGGCCTGTATTTACTAGGT
The DNA here is from genome assembly GCA_026014815.1 of Candidatus Bathyarchaeota archaeon. Taxonomy (GTDB): domain Archaea; phylum Thermoproteota; class Bathyarchaeia; order TCS64; family TCS64; genus RBG-16-57-9. Next base: position 11,217 of record JAOZHP010000047.1, on the reverse strand, counting down.
TATGGGTGTAGTGGATGGGCATGTCTATGTAGCTGGGATGTTCTCCATCCATGTGGTGCTCGATAATTTCTTTTGTTCCTATTCGTCGTAGCTGAACCTTTGCTTTTCCTTTTATTACAGTGAATCGTTCCACTTTTCGTCGGTGGTAGTGGTTGCCTCGTTCGATGCCGGGCTTGGTGGTTGAGAAGAATACTTGACCCTGGTTTAGACTCCGGACTATTTCGAAGAGGTAGCCTCGGTCGTCAGCCTTCATTTCATATGGGACCGGGAAGTAACTGGTCTCAATGTAAGACCGAAAAGTGTTGAAGAGGGACAGGTCGAAGGGATCGGAGAGGGCGGGTATTGTCTTCTCGCCCATGTACTTTTCTTTGAAATGAATCAGTTTGGCAAGGAGTCCACTCACCGTAACCTCACGAGTGGGCGGGAGGTACATCTCGTGCGATGTTTCCTCGGTTTTAATTATCTCGTAGATCTGATGGACTAGAGTATTAACGTATAGGAGACTGACTGACTGGTCCACGTGTATCTCTGGCTTCTGTTCGTGGGTTAGCTGGTAGCAGAATGTAGCAACTACAGAGTTGTAGAATGGTTTACAGAAGGGGCCGTAGACGTTGGGGGTGACGAGACCGGTGAACTTGGCGTTGTTTTCATTCGCCCACCGGGATAGGATTAGTCTGGATTCTTTTTTTGATTTACCATAAGACGTGTCCTTGGCTTCATGTATGGAGGACGAGTAAATGACGTGAGGCTTGTTACCGGCTCGTTCTAGGCTTTTGACTAGAGTCTCTGCGAGGCTGATGTTGGTCTCGTAAACTTCGCTGTCTGGTCCCCTGTTCATGCCCGCCAAGTGGACGACTGCGTCACAGTTCTGGAGGAAATTATCCAGCATGGTCTCTGACTTGAGGTAGTCTCGGTGGAAAGGGAGAACGCTGATGTTTTCTTTGAGTTTGAGGTAGCTGGCTAGGTGAGACCCGATGAAGCCTGTCTGGCCTGTGATCCCGACCTTCAACGTGGTTACCTCTGTATCATGGTTTCTATTTTGGTTGCTGGGTATAGGTTTGTGATGGCTTCGTCTGTAAGCTCCTGTTTGATTTCGTTGCAATGAAGAAGCATATCTATTGTCTCGTCTAGGCTTAAACGGTGGGTGTTATAGCTGGTGTATCCTTCCTCAGGTATCTCTGTTTGTTTGCCCGTTGAGAAGAAGCCTTCATAGTCTAGTTTCCTTAGGTTTCTTATCCTGTAGAAGCTGTCGTTGGTCTCGGCCTTCATGAGTTCCTCGCGTGTAACAAGGGTCTCGTGCATCTTTTCACCCTCTCTGATGCCGATTATCTTTATCTCTTTCATGTATTCGAATATTATTGACATGGCCTCGGCGAGGTCTCCGATGGTGGCTGCCGGGGATTTCTTGACGAGCATGTCACCGTTCTCGCCGTATTGGATGGCGTAGAGCACCAGATCTATCGCTACGGGGAGGGGGAGTAGGAACCTTGTCATGTCTGGGTTGGTGACTGTGAGTTCCTTGTTTTGCTTGATCTGGTTGATGAAGAGGGGGAGAACGCTTCCTCTGCTGAACATTACGTTGCCGTATCTGACGCCGCAGTAGGTGGTGTCGCCGTTGAGTCTGGCTTTGGCGGTCATGGATTTCTCCATGAGGCCTTTGGTCATGCCCATGGCGTTTATCGGGTAAACGGCTTTGTCGGTGCTGAGTATGACTACTTTTTCTACTTCTGCTTCTTCGGCTGCGTCGAGGACGTTGTTGCTTCCCAGGATATTGGTCTTGACTGCCTCTAATGGGAAGAACTCGCATGTGGGTACCTGCTTGTAGGCTGCGGCGTGGAAGACTATGTCTATGTGTTTCATGGCTTTCCGGGTGGCGTCTTTGTCGCGGACGTCGCCGATGATGAACTTGAGTTTGTCGCTGCTGAGGCGTTTCCTCATGTCGTATTGTTTTTTCTCGTCTCTGCTGTAGATGATGATCTGGTGTGGGTTTTGGTCTTGGAGTAGTCTTTCCACCATCTGGTTGCCGAAGCTTCCTGTGCCTCCTGTGACGAGTATTGTCTTATCGTCGAGTAGGTTTTTTCGTGTTTTGATTGTGTGCACCTTTGTGGCCCCGGATGTTTGTTGAGTGAAGGTGGATCGGTGATCAATATTAGAAGATGAGTGTAGGAGAGAGAAACAACAATTTGTCTTGGATGAGTCATGGTTTTGCTTTGAATGATCAGCGTTTTTACTTGGTTTGTCTGGGAGGATGAGCCGGTTTTTCTAGGTTTTTCAGGTGGTTGGGGGTACAGTTGCAGTGACTTATCTGATGTTTATTTTGGTTGTTTCGTGGTTCTTTCTCGTTATTGTTTGTGCGTGTTGTAGTGCTGTGATGGATGCATGGATTTTGGTGGTTGCTGTGGGTGTGTATTCCGTGAATTTTTTTGGTGGCTCTGGTTTACGGGGTTTGGTGTGGTGTGCCGTGGGGTTGTTGGCGGTGGTGGGGGGTTAGGCGCTTGTCACTGGTTTGTTTCTGTGGCTCGCGGCGGCGGCTCAGCAGGCTAGGCAGAGGCCCAAGAACCTGTCGTCGTGGGTACGTGGAAGATGCGGTGGAAGACGCTGTCGGTGTACCAGGGGATGGACTATGACCTGGCTTATGAGGGCCCAGTCCTTGCAGTTGCCGTCGGGGATCTCCTCGTGGTCGACCATCCGGGCCCTCGTGTCTGAGGCGTCCATCCAACGCACGAGGATGAAGCTGTCTTTCGGGAGCTCTCCCTTCTCGATCTCCTCGACGGCTACGTGCCTGATTTCCAGATCTTCTGCCATGCCTATGCCTCATGAAGAATGATGTTCATGTTGTTTCATACACAGTAAAAATTAGTAAGGATTAACTATAATTTCTTCAATGTATACTTCATCTGGTTTTATTGTTTCCATCTCTTCATATAAGATAGCATCAGCTTCAACTTCTTCATCCATACAGATATCACATATTGAGAACTCTCTACGACACTTTCTTAGCCTCAGATCATTATTCCAAAAAATATCTTCAAATGAGCTTTCAAATATATTCCCAAACGAGTACTGGCCATGAACATCATTGCAACACGGTAAAACTTCACCATCCCAAGTAACAGCCATCCTAAATAGGCTTGGGCAAACATCCGGCTTACCCGCCTTTACTCTATGCTTGTCGTTCCCGAGTTTATCCGCATCAGTGTTTATTTTTCCGCCCCAACCAGTTATTATTGGGGTAATTAGGCGATGATCATCTATTTTACAGGTCTTTACGAATTGAACAATCTGAGCTAACTCCTTTATAGCTGGTTTAAAAAGCAGTGTTCGTATGGTAATGTGTGGAGGACCATGTTGTTCTTTAGCCATTGAAAGAAGTTTAATTCCTTGGAGGATTTCTGATGCCTTTATTCCTTTCCGGTATGAATTCATGGATTCCTGAGAAAATCCATCTAGACTGATATTCAGATGATCTAAACCACTCTCGACGATCTTTTCATAGTCGCGGTATAGAGTTGTTCCATTCGTGTTTATAGTCACTTTTATGTTTCTTTTTTTCGCTGCTTTGATCATTTCAAATATTTCGTTATTAAGGAATGGTTCACCCATGAAATATAGCCCAATGTTATTAGGATCCATTTTATCCAGAACCTTTATGAAGTTCTCAAAAGTCATCTTTCCATATTCTCTTTCTAGACTATCAGATGGACATGCATGGCATCTCAGGTTACACCCCGCTATTGGCTCAATCACTATGTTCCTGGGTGTCCCAAAACGTTTGAGAAATTGTTTTGGTATATGCCCATAATTTGTTGAGAGGGATCTCTTCAGACTTTTTTTGATATTCAAATTTAGGACACACTTGAATTTTACATCGAGTGTCATCGATACGTAAGTGTATGTTTATAGTAACAATCACATACATAATGTAGTTTACCAAGTACGCGTAATCTAAATCAATAAGTCTTTTTTCTCATTGGGGAAGCTACCTCACATAAATTCAAGGTAGGGTGAAGGAGGTAACTTACCAAAAATCACTTTTTCTAATGCGTCACACGCATGTTTAAAATATGTAATCATCTGTCCGTCATATATTGGGTATTTTTACGAGTGTAAATGGAAGATTAAGGATATTCTTCATCATACTCTTGATCCTAGGCTTGTGTCGTCTGATCGGGGCTCCACTCGTGCACGGTGACTCGGTTTACAACTTCATGCAGAGCGCCTAGGCGGGGTAGCTTGGATCTGGCTCGTAGGATTGTTCGACCGAGCTGGTCTTTGGGTGAGGCATCCTCTTCACCTGCGTTGTAGCTTGTGGATCATCTGGAGTATGAGGCGGGTGTTTTGGGTTAGTTGGGGATGTTTCTCCTGTGGATATGATACTGGTTTCATCGGTTTTTCTAGGCTTTTCAGGGGTTTGGGATACAGCTGCAGTGACTTATCTGATGTTTTTGTGTGGTTTCGTGGTTCGTTTTCTACTTTTATCTGTGCGTGTCGTAGTGCCGTGATGGCTGCAAGGATTCTGGTGGTTGCGGGGTTGTCCTAGTCGTTGCTGTGGGTGTGTATTCCGTGAATTTTTTTGTGGCTCTGGTTTACGGGGTTTGGTGTGGTGTGGGGTCGTTGGCGGTGGTGGGGGGTTAGGCGCTTGTCACTGGTTTGTTTCTGTGACTTGCGGCGGTGGCTCTTAGGTTTGGCAGGCTTTGGGGTGCATGGTTGTTGGCTTCTTTATGGTGGTGAGTTGATTTAAGTATGTAGTTTAGTTATCAGCTGGTGCGTGTAACTCTGCTTCGAGTTTTAAAAGTGACTCGAAGTCGTTGAGTAATTGGTCTTTTCATCTCATTTTTGCGTGGAATTTTGTGTCAGTGTTGATGTTTTTTATGGGGCAGGTTGGTGCGTCTTTTTTTATTGCTTTGCAGTGGTTCTTTGTTTCTGGTGTCTTTCCGCATTTGTTTATGCATAATTCAGTTATCTTTTCGTTAAATATTTTTAGGAATTTGTTTGTTGTAAACTTTATTTTTATGTTGGATGCTATTATGGTTATTTTTTGTTGTTTTTCAGATACTGATGAACTGGGGGCGAGGAGGCAGCGAGCAGAGCCTAGGCGACTTTGGGATCATGGGCTCTTTGGCGTGGAATCCGGGTTTGGTTGAGCGGTTCACCCTGTGGGTTCCATCGAGTAATGGATCGAAAATATGTATGGTGTTAAAGAAAACGGGAGTTACGTGTTTGGTTGGTTTATTTTGATCTGTTTGTAGCCGCATCTCATACATTTTATGTCTAGGTGTGTGTAGTTGAGGGCTCCGTTGTAGACTGTGCCGACTATGTTGAAGTTGTGAAAGCTGCATTTTTTACATATTGTTGGTGTATCGAACGTTACTTTCTCCATCTTGCACACGCTCGTGGGAGATGTATAGCGTTTATTTTATGTTAAAAAAGTATTGATTCGTAATATATATCGAGAAATTGCAGATTGCTGGTTTCTCCTATTAGCCAGCAAGTGTTAGCCAATATTATGGAGACGTTGTTTTCTGAAGACTCGACTTGGGGAGGGTCTTTGTTGTTGATTATGGTCCTCTTCGTCTCTGTATTCTGGGTGTTTCTAATGTGCGTCCTGGAAGTTTGTGCTATGTTCTTTTTTGTGTTGATGGTTTTACGATGTTTCTGGTTCAAGGGGGTTTATGGTGAGGCCGATGAGGGTGGTGTTGGTTCTGTGATGCCTGATAATGTGATTGGGCTCTGGGGTTTTCTTGATTTGGATGTCGTGGTTGGGGTTACGGGGGCCCTCTGAGACAGATGTTTTTGATGTCATGTATTATTCTCTGACATTTATGTGGAAATGTGGGTTGAGTATGCAGAAAGTCAATGGAGGTCTGGTGCCTGGGTATACGTGAATGAGGTGTCGGTGGACTTTATTCAGGTGCTTTTATTCTTTCGGGAAAGAGGCAGTAATATGCGAAGTGAAGATTTTTTTGGACGTCTGATAGATTGGTTTTCGGTTAAGGTGTTGTGTTTAGTATTCTATTTGTGTTGATGGTGGGTATGTTTGCTTTTTTCGCTGCTTTCGCTAATTGTTTATCTTCGGTTACTAGGGGGATTTTATGTTTTTCCGCGGCTGTGAGGTATGCGGAGTCATAGTAAGTCATGTCGTGTGTGATGCTGTTTTGGAGTATACGTTTTGAGTCCTGTGTGTTTCTCTGGTGGATGAGTTTCATCAACACAAGGCTCTTGTGAATGTGTTCAAGGGTTTCCTCTGCTTCCTCTGGGGTAATGTGGTGGAGGATGGCGGCGCTGGTTCTTAGAGCGTTTCCCACCTCATAATAGATGAGGGGTATGGTGCTGCTTGTTTTCAGTGTCTCATGGGCCTGTTCACCGTATCTTTTTATACATAAGAGTAGGCTGCTTGCGTCCATGATCCGGTTTGTCATCGCCTGTCTCGGCCTTTTCTTATGATGTCGATGATTTCCTGGTCGGGTATTTTTTGGAGCACTTGGCTTGCCGCTTTTAGGGCTTTTCTCTGCTCCTCTTCCCTGATCCTTTCTATTTCCTTCTCTACGGCTTCTCGGATCAGTTTGCTGATGTTTACCCCGTGTTCCTGGAGCAGTTCCTTGTACTCGGCAGGTATCTTACCTGTAACGGTTTCAGTGTGACTCACGCCGTATTACCATATCAGTGTTACACATCTGGTGGGTTTAAACCTTACCACGTTAACTCATTTACGCACACGCGCCACCTTGTTTCATTATTCCTCTAGTTAACATATACATGCAACAGAGCATGTCAAATCATTCAGATATTTTATCAATGTTCCTAGCTGACTAGTTTCCCAGAGAATACAGAAGAAGTCATCACCAAGACCCGGTACCAGGTCTACTGGCTATGAAAATGGAGCAGGCGCAGCAACGTAACACACTCATGCTATTTAGTGTAATCTCAAGAACTCATTATTAAGCAGAGTTTCGTTACTCATCAGTTAAGTTTATTCAATCAAGGGATAATTATACCTTAGGTGAGAGATGTTGAGTATTATGGAAAGCTTAGGGTACGTCAAGAAGACAAAATACGAAGAAGCCGCTGAGAAATGTAACGAATTGGAATCTCAGGTGAATGAGCTTAAAGAAAAGACAACCCAACTCCAAGAAAAAAAGAAAGAACTAGAGAACGCGGTCCCTGAACTAGAAAAGGAAATCGCTAGCTATAAAAAGAAACTCGGAGAAGCCGCTGAGAAAAGCACCAAGCTAGAAGCTCAGGTGAAGAAGGTTAAAGAAGAGGCATCCAAGCTCCAAAAAGATAAAGAAAAACTAGAGAACGCGGTCCCTGGACTAGAAAAGGAAATCGCTAGCTATAAAAAGAAACTCGAAGCTGCTGAGAAAAAAGAAAACTAAACCTATCTCTACGCGGTATCAAAGCCCCATTAATCTCATAATTTTTTGTACTGCTCAATTGCAGAATAGAATTCTACGGTAAACATCAAACGAATATAAGCGTTCTTAACGCCCTCATACAACACGCTGGCGCGTCTCAGGCACGTTTCATCATTGTAAAGAATGATAAGAGCCCCAGCTACCCTTGAAACCATCACGACGCCGTGTTGTGTTGCCTCCTTCCTGTTGATGAATACCGGTTTTTATCGGAACTGTTATGGTAAGTTACGTTATTATACTCTGAGGCCATAATGACTGGAAACCTTTATGATATTAATATCCAGAACGTGGTAGCCACCGGGGCTCTAAACCAAGAGATCGATCTATCCTCTATAATTATGGCCTTCAGGAATGTGGAGTATCGGCCAGAAAAGTTTCCGGGACTCTGCTTCAGACTTAAAAACCCAAAGACTGCCACGTTGATCTTCAGTACTGGAAAGATGGTTTGCACCGGGGCGAAATCAGAGAAAGCCGCTGGGATCGCTATAAGGAAAGTAGTGCGGGAGTTGAAGGAGAAGGGCATTATAGAGAAAGTGAAGCCAGAGGTCATTGTGCAGAATATGGTGGCTTCCGCGAATCTTGGCAAGGAAATTGATTTGGAGGCGGCGGCAGATTTTATGGAAAACATCATGTATGAGCCTGAGCAGTTCCCTGGGGCTGTCTTCAGAATGAGTGACCCAAAAACAGTGTTATTGCTTTTTAGTACTGGAAAAATTGTTATCACTGGCGCCAAGGAGGAGAAACAGGTGTTTGAGGCAGTAGAGAATATTAGAACACTCTTAGCTGAGTATGATTTGTTGTTTTAACCTCGGGTCCACCTCAATGTAGCCGTCATCCCGCACCGTTATAATTCCCTCTGGACAGAAGAAGTGGCAGAGCATACACTTGGTGCACTTGCTGTGGTCTATCTCGGGCTTTTCGACCCCTAGTCGCCCGTCTCGTATTCTGTTGATGACTTGTACGGGACAGCTCCCTTCATCCAAGCTTCTGATCGCTTATCCTTTTACGACATCCTTGTAGGCGATCAGAGTCAGGTTATTCGCTCTGAAACTCGTATCATCCACTGAATCTTGTCTTTCCCTTTCTGGAACCTGATCTCTTTGTCTTGCCCGACCATGTATTTCCACAGGTGCCACACAGCCATTCCCTAGCTTCTTTTTTCACCTTTTTGCTTCCACAATTAGGACATCTTTTCTTTCTAGCCATCTCTACTTCAACGTCCGCGTACTGCACGAGCTATCTAGGGTGGGGAGTGTTGCCGGCCCTGGAGCAAGGGTGATAACGCCCCGGGAGCAGGACTCGCCTGGCGCGTGCCCACCACAAATAGGAGCGTATCACCGCTTAAGACCTACGTGTGCATTAGGGCTAGAGTTAGGCCAAAGGCTGCCATAGCCATGTTTCTTTATTCTCAACGACCTTGCCAATCCCGGGGAAAGGAAAATGAAACGCAAACATCAAAGCATTCTCTTCAGATGCCATGTCTAGGAGCCGACGACGGCTGAAAACAGCCTGTCCGGGATCAAAATCGACGGCTGAATACCAGTCCAACCGTTCCAGATGTATTGGATGGAGCACCGCGTCACCCACGATGAATAGCTTCTCATCTCCCGAGGCCACAACCAATGCCATGTGGCCAGGAGTGTGCCCCGATGCGGAGATCGCAGAGATACCGGGAACGATCTCCTTTTCCCTATCAATCAGTACAAGCTGGCTCCGAATCGGTAAGAGACCCTTGAGCGCTAAACCTCTCATCAAATTTAGATGTTCATCATCTTTGGATTCGGGTGAAGATTTCTGCGAGGTCCAAAAATTCCACTCGTCTCTCCAAATGACGAAACGTGCGTTGGGAAAAGCCGGATTCCCATCTGTAAGGACGTTGCCGCCGATGTGGTCCGGGTGCGCATGAGTGAGGATGACCGTATCGAAGTCTTCAGGTGCTATGCCTTCTTCCTTAAGATTCTGAAGTAGTTTACCGGTGTTAATATCGAGATCACCTGCGCCCGTGTCTACTAAAACCCGATGTTCACCTGTGTCAATAGTCATGCATATGTATGGGCTTACCCATTCGGTCCACTTTTCTGGGGCGATGTGATGTTCGCGTAGGGTCGATTCAAGAGATTCCTTCGGTGCGTTGGCAAAGAGGAGCTTACCAGGGTTTGGAAACATGGGTGATTTATATTTGAAGAAGCCATCGCTGATGGCTGCACATTTAAAAGACCCAATTTTAATTTTGTAACTGGCCATTCACAACTTCTCCTGCGCGCGCTTCGCCTTCCCCACCAAGGGGTGAGGCACATAACCGCTTAAGTTTTATCATACCTGTAAACTAAAGCCCTATTCGCTGATTTTCCAGAGGCGCATCACCGCATAAAACTTATGATATCGTTCTCATCTCACCACATTACAGTGGTTTTCGTTACAGTTTTCGCATATTAGCGACCTAAAAGCCGCATAAATGCGACGCGTCAGTGAGTGGTGATAAGATTTTTCCGCCGTGGTTTTTTATAAATAGAATAGGTTAGGAACGGCTCTCACCTATGTTCTTTACATAGAACCACAGTGTGACGGCGATCAGTGCCATGAAGATGAACAGACCCATATACACGATCGTTTTATCATCCTTCTCTTCGCCGTCTTCAGGCATGTCCCCCGAAGGTTCCTCTTCGACACCCTCGGCGCTGGTCAGCTCCTCAATGGTCTGCAGCGACGCTTCGTAAGCCTCCGTCAGCTTCCGCTCCACGAAAGAGTCCATCTTGGCGCGCGCCTCCTCCTTCTCACCGGCCAAGTATAGGCTTCGGAGTTCTTGTTCGAGTTGGTCGATATCCGAGGCGAAGCTTTCGTATAGCTCATCCCATCCCACCCTGACCATTGCAAGGCGCTCATGGTAATCCTCGTCGACCAGCAGCTGTATCTTCTTGTACGCCCACCAGGCCGAGTCACCGTCATATCCAGAGATGTCCTCCGGGGCGTCCCCCGTCAGATATGGGGTGGGGATCGCAGAGATGTTGGCGTAGACAGGTATGAAGACCCCTATGCACGGGCTGCTCATGCAGTACCACATCACCTGCATCTCGGACGGCGTGCTGGGCTTCAGGTGCGCGACCATCGCCGACACTGTCCTCCTGCTGCAGATGGTCCTGTAGCGGGAGTTGCTGTGGGCCGTCGTGTACATGTTAGTGCCTTCATAGTGATCCGACAGTACCTCGATCAGATCCCGCCTCGTGAGGCTTCCGACCCTGTCGTCCAAGAGGTCGTGCCCCCGCTCAAACCTCGTCTGCGAGGACCTGTACGGGTAACCCGTCTTCGAGTAGCACCGTGCGAAGTTGAAGTCCCTGGCGGACCTGCACCACCCCCTGCTGATGGCGTAATCCACCAGATCCTCGCTGCCGGCGTCCCAGTGGGTGGTTATCTGGAACTGGTTGGCCCTCACCGCCACGCCGTCCGTGATCCTGACCGCCGCCCAGTGATGGCCTGCGCCTTCGACGATCCAGGCCTCATCCGAGTCCGCTATCCAGTAGATCTCGCCGACGTAGGAGTGGCCATACTCACCGAGGAGGGCCCCTGCGACCTGCATGCCCTCCCTCGCGGTCTTGGAACGCTCCAGTATCAGGCGGCAGATGTCGTTGTCATGGAGCCCCCTCTCTCCTTCGAGGGGCTCCCGCGTGGAAGCGTCATTATCGGCGACCACGACGCCCCACTCGTTTATCCCCATACCGATCCCCCACTTCTTCGTGTAAGACTTTGAACCCACCCAAGCCCAGGTCACCTCAACCTGCGGTATCTCGATGTACTGAAGCCTCAC
>JAOZHP010000046.1 GCA_026014815.1 Candidatus Bathyarchaeota archaeon | reverse complement strand
TCCTATGTGGTATGAGTCGTCGTGTGCAGTTAATCCGCCTCCTTGAAATGCCATGTTTACCCCTCCCGGTCCGCAAGCTCCTTGTGGTATAGTATTGCGCCTGCTCCGTCTGATATTGCGCTCCATGGTAGTTTTATCTCGCTGCCGTCGAAAAATTCCATAAAGCTAACACTCCCATTGGGGACTAAGACGTAACCTGCATTGGCTACTGTCATGCCGTCATTGCGTACATTGTCGATATAAATTACCTGTCCTCCCACGGAAACGTTAAAAAACGTTAAACTTTTTCTCTTTGAGTTTCGGTCAAGTATCTGGAGTGGTGCCGCTCCTACGACTGTCTGAGGCATTTAATCACCAAAAGAAAGAAGGAGAGGGGTTAGTCATAGAGTAACCCGACTGCTATTGTCCCTGCTGTTGGTGTTTCTACGTCTACGATCTGCTCTATCAGTATTTGCCCTCCTGCATTGACTGGAATGTTCACTTTATGCAATTTGGTCATGTTGCTGTACACGAGTATTCCGTCTGTCAACATTTCGTTGCCTGCTGCTGATGCAAGGAATTCCAGTGCTCCTGATCTTCCTATGCCTGAGCCTGATAGCCTGACTCTTACGCCCACCCGGAGGCTTACAGCTGCTGCACCTTGGTCTGGAGCTACGCCTATAGCGAGTTCTCTTATCCTTGTTGGGCTTTTGCCTTCTGCTGTTCTTGGTACTGTGATGGTATCGACTTCTGCCCACACATCGGCTACCACGCCGAGTGCAGCATCGCCGTACTGTGACATTGAGTTCTTGAGTGTTGGTGTTTCCTCATCGAACTCAAGCTCACACCGTACCGTTCCTGCTGTTATTGCCTCATCAAGCGTGTTTACCTGGGCTTCTATTGTTCCACCTGTCTGCACTGGTATGTCTACGTCATACTCGATGACATCGTCCTGTACTGTTCCCGCGCCTATTACTACGCCGGTTAGTCCGCCGAAGTTGCCGAGGTATTCGTGTGGTGATTGTTCAAGCAAGCCTGAGCCTTGGAGCCTGAAGACTGGTGCTACCCTGATGCTTGTCATGGCTGCACCAAAATCACATGCGAGCGAGAACTTCACCTTATCTATTCTCTTTACGCCTGCTGGAACTGTGAACTCCTCTACCGCTACCCATGCATCCGCTGCTGCCGGTACTGCTACTACTCCTGTCTGTGAAATCATCTTATTCCTCCTCCTTGTGGAATATCTTTTTTGCAAGCACGGCTTTCTGGTTCTTTGCAGTTCTTTCTATCTCTGCTGTCTTCTTGTGTACGTTGTAATCGATCCTGTGGACTTCCTTAAGGAACTCGTCATATTCCTCTCCACCCACGACATGACCGCACCTAAGCCGCTGTGCGATGACATCTTTGGCTTTATGTGCTGGTACCCCTGTTGCGGTGATGTTCTGCTGTATCGGCTGGTAGCCGCATCCTTCTGGACATATTGCTCCCATCTTTCATCAACTCCTGATCACTCGGTTAGTTCCTTCTTGAGGTTGTGTAATGTCATAACCACCAAGCCTGCGCGGTTCATCAGGTTCTCCATTGGGTCAGCTGTTCGTGCCGGGTAGTTTCCTTCCAGGCCGTCAATTGCTTTGAGGTACGGCTCTACGTTCTTGAGCATCTTGGCGGCTTTGGCTGCTGTCTTGTTTCTGTATGCTGTTGCTCCTGTTGCAAGCATCCCCGCGTTAAGATCTTCTTCTGTGATTCTTCCCAGTGCTTTCTGTCGCTTCTTCTTCTCGGCTGCAAGCAGGATTTTCTCCTTCCAGAGATTTTCTGCTGCATCGGATTTAGACGCTTCAAGCTTCCCTTTCTTGTTTACGAAGTTCCTGACAAGTTTATCGGCATTCTGTGACGTGCCTTTTTTGTAGTCTTCTTCAAACAACGCCCTATCTATTGGCATATTATCACCATTATCATCAAACACACCAAAGTTTATAAATATAACATTCTAAATATTAGAATCCGGGTTTTTAGACAGTGTATGAAGATGAAGAGAAACCTAAACGAATCCAGATCCTGAACCTGAAGATAACGTCAAGGGAGACGGTGTTAAACGGAGTCCTTGATCAGCTTAATACAACAATGGAGGAGGTAGAACGACTGACGAACAGAGCAAGGATCATAAAAGACGAGCTTGTAGAAATTTATGCCGAATTAAACGAATTAACAGAGACGGTTGAGTAATGTCAGCGATTAGAATTAAATTATCAACTAAAAAAGCCATTCTGATAGGTGTTATGTATAGAATACAGATGAGATTGGACGATATAGAAAAACTACAGAAGGCAGCAAAACAGCTAAAAAGTGAGATCAAGGATCTGACAGAAAAGCACGAGCAGGAAGAAGAACAATAGCAAGGTGTAAAAATGGTTTCAGGACGCCCAGATATTCAGAGAAGGATCTGTAAGTGGTACTTACAGAAGTACCATCCTGACGAGAAACGGTATAAATATCAAGCCCATGTATTAGATGCTCGGATTTTACCAACAAAAGACGATAACACAGCGAATTATAATATAAGCCTTTTTACACGTGCTATGCCAAGAATTGACCTACTTATCCGCCTTGATGACCACATTGAGATTATCGAAGCCAAGGCACAGCCCAAGCTCAAGGATGTGTCGGAACTGATCTTTTATCAAAACGCATTAGAGCACGATGAACGGTACGACAAATACAAGAGCCTTCCCTGGAAGCTGATCTTTATCACGCTCGATGACCAGAAGAGCATAGAGATATATTGCGAGAGCTTCGGGATCCAGTACATCTACGTACCTGAGCACAAACTCCCCAAGCCTGACTATGTTTATGGTGGTGGCTTGTGAGGTAGACGAGAGCAAAATAAGGGGGATTCGCTCGACTCACCCCCGAAATCCGCAGATTTAAGCGCTTGTTTTATTTTTTTTACGACATATATCTCCTTTTTGTGCCCCACAAATATATTTATACACATAGTACGATTAAAAGCGAATTTTAAGAACCCCTTGCGTAAGCATTTTCCTGCTAAGGTGAATGATTGTTCACTCCACCCCCCACAAGTGATTTTTTATAGGCACTTCGGG
>JAOZHP010000045.1 GCA_026014815.1 Candidatus Bathyarchaeota archaeon | reverse complement strand
GGTTATATGGATCAATGAGTACAGTAAGGAAGCTATGATGACCCCGTTTCTAGTCCCTACTCTGTTAATTAAAGTGACCTGAATATATCTTCTCCAGAAAAACTCCTCACAGAAACTGGTAACAGGCAGAAGCACCGCTGCAATGCTAAGAGATGAGTCCGCTCTAATTAGATAAACTCTTTGAGCCCCACCAATCATTAGCGACTCAAGAACATTATACCCTACATAGAACAACAGATAGAGGAGCAGCCCAGATAAAAGTCCCCTAACTATGATTTGAAGATGAACACTGAAGTCATCTCTGAACACAGATTTCCCGTTTAGATAAGCATAAAGAGCTAGCTTCATGGAGGCCAGCGTCACCCTGTACCAGAAGTTACCCAAGACCTCTGTGAGAAAAACGATGTACCATAATACAAAGGACACCGTCACACCGATTGCAGCTTGTCTGGTCTCACGGGTTTTACTCAATTACTATCCTTCGTTATGGGCACATACTATTGTTTGAATCCTTCTCCCTAAAACATCAATAAATACAAAAGACTTCCAAGATAGGTGTAACCAATACTTTTTACTAAGCTTTTTAACTGATGACGGGGATGCATTGAATCTATGCCGGGACCTAGCGCAGGCCTATCCACACAGATAACATGGCTGAAGACAAGCGCGGATGCACTTCAATCAGAAATTACTTCTATGATCGACGACGTTCGAGACCCGGAGACAAGGCAAGTTCTCACAAGGATAACTGAGCTGGTTAAACTTCAATCCGAGCTTCAGGCCTTAGGCTATGTCTCGATGTTAAGCTATATGAGAGAGAACCAGGAAGCCCTAGACCAAGAACTCATGGAGATCTCAGAGTATATGTCCACGATAATCAATATCCACAGGAAGGAAGCTGAGACTCTGGAGAAAGTTCTCTAGGATTCATCCCTTATCCGAAACAACTAATACCTTCAAACATTCTTTTTCTAGGGATGCGGCGCAGATACCCTCATAACAGGATTCTTGAGAAGGCAGAGATGCTGGTCAGGAACGACCGCGTGGAACGTCTAGACAATGATCGCTTCAATGTCATAGGCAACCACGGCACATATAACGTCGTTAAAGATCACAATGGCGTTCTCTCATGTACCTGTCCAGGTTACCGGGAGAAACGTAGATGCAGCCACAGCTTCGCCGTACAGATCTATACCTCCAAGAGGCGCAGCGGAAAGTCGCGATGATTATTTAACGTAAATTGGTCACTGATCACCCAACACAGAGGGCTAATTTATGGGTGACGAAGAAAAACAGTCTATTTCCATCTCTGAGAAGACGGATGGAATGGAGAAGCATGTTGGATACTTCACATTTTACTGGGATGACTCTGAGGGCAAGATCTGGCTGGAGATCAAGCGCTTCGACGAGGAGTTCATCTATGTAGATGGCTTAACAGCTGGAGTCGGAAGTAACGACATAGGCCTGGATAGAAACCAGCTCGGCAAGACACGGATAGTCAAGTTCCAGCGAGTAGGACCCAAGGTGCTCCTAACTCAGGTGAATTATGGTTACAGGGCAGTGAGTGACGATGTTTACGAGAGAAAGGCAGTCGAGGACGCCTTCGCTCAGAGTATCCACTGGGGCTTCAAGGTCGAGGCTGAGGAAGATGGCAAAGTTCTCGTGGACGCCACAGAGTTCCTCATGAGGGATAGTAAGAACGTTGTGAGTCGTCTCCAAGATAAGGAGCAAGGCGATTATGAGCTTGATGAATCACGTTCCGCAATCTATCTCCCACGGACCAAAAGCTTCCCCCGGAACACAGAGTTCGAGGCTACGCTAACTTTTACTGGAAAGAACCCCGGCGAGTGGGTGAAGTCTGTTGTTCCTGATCCTATGATTATCACTGTAAGACAGCATCATAGCTTCATACAGCTTCCAGAGGACGGGTACACTCCGAGGAAGTATGACCTGAGGGCCAGCTACTTTGGGGTAAAGTATATGGACTACGCGACGCAGGTCGAGGATCAAATCGAGAAACGATATATCGCTCGGCATAGGCTCAATAAGAAGAAACCCAACTCCAAGACAAGTAAACCGGTCAAACCCATTGTTTACTACGTTGACAGGGCAATCCCTGAGCCCATAAGATCAGCGGTCCTTGAGGGAGCTAATTGGTGGAACCTAGCCTTTGAGGCAGCTGGGTACAAGGACGCGTACCTTGTTGAGCTTCTCCCAGAGGACGCTGACCCCATGGATATCAGGTATAATGTCATCAACTGGGTGCACAGAAGCACACGGGGCTGGAGCTACGGAGTCACGGTCACCGATCCAAGGACAGGGGAGATACTCAAAGGTCATGTGAGCCTTGGAAGCCTCAGGATAAGACAGGACTTCCTCATCGCGCAGGGACTCGTAGCCAATTATGACAAAGATAACCCTGATAGCACAAAGATGCTTGAGATGGCACTCGCGAGGATCAGACAGCTCAGCGTCCATGAGGTAGGGCACACACTGGGCCTTGGCCATAACTATTGTAGCCATATCAACGGCAGGGCTTCAGTGATGGACTATCCAGCACCCCTAGTAAAAATTGGCAAAAATGGAGAAATCGACCTCTCCGAGGCCTACGAGACAGGCATAGGGAAATGGGACAAAGTCAGCATAGCCTACGGCTACCAAGACTTCCCTGAAGGCATGGACGAGGAAGAAGAGCTGGAGAAGATACTGGTCAACGCCTTCAAGAGCGGGCTTCTCTTCGCGCCAAGCCAAGACGCTGGTTACAGCAGCGCTAGTCCAAACGCTGCGTCATGGGTTAATGGCAAAGACCCGGTGGATGAATTGGACAGGATGATGAAGGTCCGTGAAGTAGCCCTCAAGAGCTTCTCTGAGAGACGCATCAAGACGGGTGAGCCTCTGGCCAAGCTTGAAGAGGTGCTTGTGCCCTTATACCTGTTCCATAGGTTCCAGGTGGAGTCAACAGCAAGCATGGTTGGAGGTCTATACTACAATTACACTGTTAGGGGTGATGTTCAGGGTAACCCTGAAATTGTGCCGGGTGATGAACAGAGAAGAGCGTTACAGGCATTACTTAGAACCATTACTCCTGAAGCTCTTGCCATAGACGAGAAGCTTCTCAGGCTTATCCCTCCCCGGCCTCAGGGTTATCCACAAACACGGGACCTGTTCCCCGGTTATACCGGTCATCCTTTTGACCCACTGGGGGCCGCAGAGACCGCTGCGAACCACACGGTAGGCATGCTTCTCCATCCTCAAAGAGCTTCCCGGCTAATGGAATACCACGCGAGGAACAGTGATGCACCTGGGCTAGGTGAGATCATCGACAAGTTAACTGAAGCCACATGGAAAACTAGTACTGAGAATGGTTTCCACGGCGAGGTCCAGAGGACAGTCAACGACGTAGTTCTCTACAATCTAATAACCTTAGTAAAGAATGATGAAGCCTCACCTCGTGTTCGCGCTACGACCTCTCTCAAGCTTGTTGAGTTAGGAAAATGGATGAAAGAAGAGGGAGAACACGTCCAAGACACAAATCAGCGTGCTCATCTTCTGTACTTCGCGGCTCAGATCAAGCTATTTAAAGACAATCCTGACCAAGTGAAGCTAACTAAGCCAAGGACTATTCCGATGGGACCCCCCATCTAAATTTATCTTGTGAGTCGAAATCATATCTTTTATTCTTAAAGTGATCAATTTTCTAATAATATATTATGTTTTAATCTCACAAACAAAAAATATGTGAAAATGCAAGTGTATATTTCAATGAATTTTTGAGGGAATAACCAGTGTTTTAATTATTTACCCCAAAAAAAGCATATATGTAAACCGTGGATGGGTGACTTTTTATCGCGCCTTTCCTCGACTGCTTTAGGAAATTGACGCCACCACTACACTTGTTAAGGTCTTTCATGTTCCCATGGATGAGTCACTGGCTAGGCGTACAGAGGATGCTGAAAACAACACCAGAAGCAAGCAATGTAATCAGACCGAAAAATGATAACGACGTTACACCAGATGAACAGAGCTTCAGGAACATAGTCGAGTTCTACAAGGACGAGCTGATGAAGATCGAGGAAGGCGAGAAGGCTACACAATACTTCAATGACAGGCAACGGAAGACCTTGGTCAAATCGGGTATCTTAAACAGAGTTTACGGGCGAGGTGGCTGCAGGTTACGGTTATCAAGGAAAGCGAAGAAGGTCCTGAGTCAACTGGACCCTTATTCACCCCAGTAGCAATTTGAATGGTTACTCGAGGGTTTGGAGGACCTCTATACCGAGGCTCCCTGGCTCAATCTCTTGGAACTCGTACCTGACCCTGAGAACCTTCTTGTCCACGTTCATGTATCGCCTTAGGTCTGTGGGTGTTCCCATGAGGACTAAGTCGCATGGCACATCGTTGATGCTGTCTTCAAGTTCCTTGATCTGGTGGTCGCTGTAACCGACAGCTGGTAATATCTTTCCTAGGTGTGGATATAGCTCGTAGATGTCTTTGATTGTTCCTTTGGCGTAGGGCCTTGGGTCTACTATGTCTGCTTCTTCCTCCATGGCTATGATGGTGGCGGCGCCGTACTTCATCTCTCCATGGGTAAGTGTGGGGCCGTCCTCGATTACTAGCACCTTTTTGTTTCTGATATTCTCAGACTCGTCGAGGCTTATTGTGATGTTGGCTTTGACTATTTTGGCTTGGGGGTTTATCTTGGTCACGTTTTCGCGGACCACGTTGACTTGGGAGGGATCAGCGGTGTTTACCTTTGCTATGATCACGATGTCGGCCATGCGGACGTTGGTCTCTCCTGGGTAGTAGCTGAGCTCATGGCCAGCCCTGTGAGGGTCAACTATCACGATGTTAAGATCTGGAACATAGAAGGGGAAATCGTTGTTGCCGCCGTCCCAGATGATGACATCTGCCTCCTCCTCGGCCTTCTTAAGAATATCCGCGTAGTCAACGCCGCTGTACACGATGGCGCCTCGGTCAAGGTGTGGCTCATAGTCCTCCCTCTCCTCTATGGTGCACTCGTGGAGATCTAGATCCTCGTGAGTCTCGAATCGTTGTACCCGTTGCTTGACGAGGTCACCGTACGGCATCGGGTGTCTGATGACGACGACTCTGTAACCCTTGTCTCTCAGCAGCGATACTAGCCACCTTGAGGTGGGGCTCTTACCGCTGCCAGTACGTGACGCGCAGACGCTTATTACCGGCTTGTTCGGCTTTATCATCGTCGCCTTTGGGCCTAGTAGAACGAAGCTAGCTCCGGCAGACTGGGCTCTTGCTGCCTCATCGTGGAGGTATCGTGCGGAGACATCGCTGTACGAGAAGAACACCTCATCAACGTTCAACTCATTGATGAGAGTCTCCAGTCTCTTCTCTGAGTAAATCTGGATACCATCAGGATACATAGGTCCCGCTAACTCAGGTGGATAGACCCTTTTCTCGACTCCCGCTGTTGTGTCAAGCTCACTGATCTGAGCCGCCGTGAAAGCCACTACCTCGTAGTCTTTGTTGCCTCGGAAGAATGTGTTGAAGTTATGGAAGTCTCTTCCCGCGGCTCCCATGATTAAGGCTCTTCTAACCATAAAACATCAAGTATGGGTTTGTGGATGACCCATAAAACAGTTACCTATAGGACAAACTGCATCAAATGGGGTGTATGTTACCTTCTATGCCCCATATGTGGCAGCACGGTGTAGCATCCGATGAGTGATTGATTACTTTTTTCTACTAGACAAAGGCATTACCAGAGTATGTCAGAGAGATTCTTCGCAGGTCAACCAAGCCCAGATGAGATAATAGAGAAGACACTTGGGTATACAAGCTGGCTTGAGATCAACCTTGACCATATAGGATACAATCTTCAGAACATTAGAGAACGCGTAGGCGTCGAGGTTATGCCTGTGGTTAAGAACAACGCATACGGGCATGGTCTCATCCCTATCGTGGCGTACCTTGAGTCTCAGGGCGTGAACTGGGTGATGGTTGCCAAACTCAAGGAGGCCGAGATGATCAAAGAGCAAGGATTCAAGTGCAACGTTCTCAACATGGATGTTCTCTTCACCGATGCCCAGTACAAGAACGTCGTTGAGAAAAACATCACACAGACAGTGTACACACTTGAAGCCGCGGAGAAGCTCAGCGAAACATCGACGAAACAGGAAAAGGAGACAAAAGTCTTCGTCAAAGTGGATACCGGATTGAACCGCATCGGTGTCAAATACACGTCGGCCGCAGACCTCATCGAGAAAATCAGCAAACTTCCACACCTCAATGTAATAGGTATATTCTCAACTTTTCAACAGCGACCAGAGGAAGACAAGACCGCTTTAAAGAGGCTGCTGGATGTTGATGAGGAGCTTAAGGCGAGAGGAATCAAAGTACAGTTCAGGAGCATGAGCAGCAGCGACAGCGTGTTCCATAACCCTGCTGGGTGGCTTGAGATGGTGCGTCCAGGAATGAGCCTATACGGCGTCTACCCCGAGCCAAATGATGCAGAAAGTGGCTTAGAGCTGAGGCAGTCTCTCCAGCTGAAGGCACGTATCGAGTACACCAAGTGGGTCGAGGAAGGAGAATCCGTTACCTACTGGGGCAGGTTCGTCGCCCCTAAAAGGATGAGGATAGGCACTCTCCACTTGGGATTCTATGATGCCATTCCACGTGAGATGGCGAACAAGGGCAAGATACTGGTGGATGGAGAAATAAAGCCTAGCCTCGGCTCAGTAAGCCTAAACCATTACCTCATGGACATCACAGGTGTAACAGCCGAGAAAGGAACCGAGGTAACAGTGATAGCCGAGTCTGGGGAAAACAATCTATACGAGACAGCGAACACGGCGGGGTGGATGACTTACAGCCTGCTGAACCATCTGAACCCTATGATGCCTCGGGTCTATCTGTTGAACGGTGAACCGGTTGCCTTGCTTGAGCTTGTATAGAAATATGTGTAGGACGTGTTGGGCTAGCTTTTATGAGGTTACTAGCCGGGCGTGGTTCTAACCAGTGCTTTGAAACACCGCCTCATTACCTTTTCTTACGCCTGAAAACTATCCCGTCATGGGGTGATTTAAGATGTTAAGGATACTTCACTATAGTAATAAATGGTGTATAGTGCAACTTAATCTTTGACGATAGGCAAATTGAGAAGATAGACAGTTACAGCCACGGAGACTACGCCCATCGCGGCTTTTACATACATGCTTTCCACGTAGTAGATGGCGGATACTAGTATCGCGAGCCACATCAACGAGATTGCTTTGATCTTCGTAGCTTTCTTGAGGCCCTTTCCCGCCTCATAGTTTCTTATGGTGTCTCCGAACCATTCATGTGCCAGTATCCATTCATGCAGTCGCTGTGAGCCACGGAGGTAACACGCCGAGGCAAGCAACACGAACGGAGTCGTTGGGATCACTGGGAGAAATATGCCGATTATCCCGGCGATTAAAGCCATTGTGCCAGCTATGATGTAGGTTCCTTTACGGATTTTGCCAAAAATCGACGTATTTTTTGCTGACATCGTGGATCAGATCGATATTTCTTTGCGATATTCGCAAGAATTAACCTCGATAGTAGTTTATAAAATGGATGATTAAAAGTCGGCACAAAAATGGGTAAACCACTAAAATTGTGGTTTATTTGGCGTACAAAACGTGATCTCACTGCAGAGTTTCAGGCTTGATATATGTATCTATTCGGTTTGACGCCATGCTACATACGATTTCTTAACTCGTACAAGTAGGACCGGCTCATTTTTCTCGTTAATATGTAGGAAGACCAGTTCATTCTCAGCAGCTATCTCGATGAACGCTGCGTTGTCCACCCATCTGCAGTTCTCTTCCCGGTACTCATCCATGTTATACTTCACAACTGTGCAGCCTCTGGATTCAAGCACAGATATTGTTTGATTTAGACTGGGCTCAGGTGGGACTTCGGGAACCGAATCCGTAGTATTTTCCATTGTTACCGCTAATGGACCTGACCTGGGTTTGAATAACATATTGGGGTCGTCGGGGTCGTAGCCGAGTGAGAATGCAGGGTTCAAACTTAGCCACATCACGCAACCGGCAAGGAGTGCAATAGAACACATCAGCATCATGGCTGCCAGGATGCCAGCCATGCTATCCCTCGCCTTCGGCTTGGACATCATTCTAGAAGCAGTATCAGGGTTTTAAAGGGATTGAGGACGCACAGTTAAGACGCTTAAACCTAACTTGTAGATGATAAACATACTATAGATCAACGCCTTTTTTCCCGGTTTCGCCTTAAAAGAAAGCCGCACCGATCATTATACCCAGCCAGAAAGACAAGTGAAACAGCTTCCACATGGTCTTATAGAGGCTCTCGTCGGACGATTCTTGAAGATGTGTATTCAAAGACTCCTTTTTTGTATGGATCATCGACCTCATTTCCTTGAAGATACCCGTTAACTCAAACCGACTCATGAAGCTCAACGGGGATACTACAATTGATTTTTTATTATAAGAACCCGGTGGAACACGTTGGAACCATCGACCCAACGATATATACGTGAAAATCATTGTTTTAATCCACCCCTTACCCAAGTAAACCCTGAATATTTCAGACGGAAATCAGAGGAGAACTCCCCCGAGAGAACTTCGATGAAATGATAATAGAGATACAGGAATGCGTCTCCACCGTCAGAGTATAGGATACTCCATTCTTTTTGACCGAAAGGAGATGCTAAGCGAAGAGTCCTTTGCTTCAGGGCCGGCAACACTTCCCTAAATTCTTGCGGTGATGCACTTGCGTCACACCCAAGTAACACTTAATCGGTGATAAACCCCATACAATGGTGAAACAGAGGATATCGCGCCTTGATGGAAGTCAAACTCACCGAGGGGGGCAGGGACTTGCTTCAGGAGTACTACACCCAGGGCATCCCCTACCGCATCTCCCTCATGCGTCACGTGCGCATAGGTAGTGATTAATATTGATTCATTTACCGGGAATATCTGATGATATAAAAGAGAAAATAGTAGAGCAAATGAAACGCCCTGAAGGTACATATAGTTTTAAAGGGAAATATGATAGGCTTTGGGATGAATCGAAAGAGAAGGGAATTTTATTACAAATAATTACTGGAAAAATCGTTTTCATATTGGAAAGGGATGAAAATTTTAATATTAATTTCTATATGGCATCTCCGGGAACCGGTACTAGAATAGCTACAGTTGATGCAAAACCACTTAAAGGAATTTCACCATTGCAATTTTTCCTGACTTGGTCTCCTGAAAATATTGGTCTTCATATTGGTGCTTTAGAAGGTGAGCCAATTTTCTTAACTGGAACATCTAGGAAAGCAGATTTTGATCTTCTCGTAGGTGAGAATGGATCTATATACACAGTAGGAGATTCAAATGTAGAGGTTTTAGATTTTCGAGTTATGATTGGAGGAAAAAGTGCATTGAACCCTACTGCTATTCAAATTTGGAAAAGAACCATGAAGGCCATTGAAATTTTACTTAGTGGAACCTCGAAAGAGGGCTATATTTTTGAAACTGTGGTCTCAAATATGATTATAGTTATATTAACTACAGGTTTTGAAGCATATACACAGAATCGTTTTATTGAACTTACAGGAGAAGGATTTACACCAAATTATGATGAGCTTGAAAAAAAGTTTTTTTCTACATGGCAAAGAAAAGAACGGGTAATGGATATAATAAAAAGTGAAGCGAAGTCAGAAAATAAAACATTAGCTGAGAAACTCTTGGAATACAGGATAATAGACTTTGGTAATTATGATGATTGTAAAAACGCATATAATAAAGGGTATGGAATAAGATTTGGGATAGATTTAGATGTTTCTAATCAAATTTTAGAAAAGATCAGGGAGCATATTCAATATAGGCATAAGATTGTACATACATCGCCTCTAATAGGTATGTTAAATCAAGACAAAGTACCTCCTGACGAACCGGTATTTGCGAATAAGAAAACTGTTGAAAAAGTAATTAATATTTTTAATGTGTTTATTGAAAAATTACATAAAGCTACTTTAGACATTAGACCATGATGCGCGCCCGCAAGCAGTGATGCAGTTGTGCCGTATCTGCGCCGTGTCTAGGTCGTCAACGCGCTCTTATGTGGACTTTGTTTAAGGTATTTATATAATATAATCAGGCACATGTTCCAAGCTATGAGGTACCACCGGCGCCACTACAGAGACAGCAAAATACTGCCACCAGACAAGACCCTTGAGATGACAACCATCGACGGAGCCAAGGCGTTCAGGCTAAGTCACCTTATAGGGTCTCTGGAGCGAGGCAAGAAAGCAGACATCATCCTTGTCGACATGAAGAAGCCTCACCTCTACCCATTGAACATGCCTGTGGACAAAGTGACCTACTTCGCTAACGGTAACGACGTGGACACCGTCATCGTTGACGGCAAGATACTCATGAAGAACCGTGAAGTGAAAACCGTCGATGAGGCGGCAATCCTTGAAATGGCACAGGAAGAGATCGAGGCAGCGGTGGAGCGCAGCGGAATGAAACGGCTCTACGAGACAACAGACAGGTACTGGGGTCACAGCCGCTACTAAACCAATATTTTTATCCAGTCACCCATCCTTCAAGGAGGCGACCAACATGGAGAAAAAAGTCTCATCAAAGCTATTGCACAAGGGAAAACACTTCAGCTTCAAGACAGACACGGTTCAACTAGACAACGGAAAAGAAACCATCAGGGACATCGTGGACCACCCTGGGGCCATCGCAGTAATCCCCGTGGACGGCGAGAGCATAATAATGGTACGCCAGTTCAGGTACGCCGCTGGAAAAGAGTTGCTGGAGATACCCGCAGGCACACTTGAACCCGGCGAAGACTCTTTCGCATGTGCAGTCCGTGAGCTTCAGGAGGAGACGGGATACGCCGCGAGTGAATGGAATAAGCTTCTGAGCTGCTATATGGCACCTGGTTATAGCAACGAGATCATTCATTTCTACGTCGCCGAGGGCTTGAACGCTGTCGACTCAAATCCGGAGGATGACGAGTCAATAACTGTTGAAAAACATAGCTTCAACGATGTACTCACCATGATAGAGGAGAACGTGATCGAGGACTCAAAGACAATAACCGGTGTCCTCGGGTACCTGACTCGACCTAGTCTCTAATTCTGGTGTATATCACTGCTGACACTGCTAGCAACCCAACGGCGATCCCAGTGTTAACCCAGAAAGCCACCGTAAGGCTGTAATGGTCAGCCAAGTAACCAGTAACGCTTGTTGACAAACTTCCTACACCGAAAGCTGAGAAGAACATAACCCCGTAAGCTAACCCCATCATGTTTCTGGGGGAGAGCCTACTAACAAGGTTGGTAACGGTTGGCTGGTGCCCGAACATGCTGACGCCATAGAGGACAACGAAGATGATGACCCCGTACATGTTTGTTGGGAACAACATGAGTAACATGAGGCTAAGAACCATCCCAGCTGTCGTGATAACCAGTACCTTGGTCTGACCGAGCCTGTCACTGCCTCTGCCACCGAGAAGCTGACCCCCGACCCCGAACAGCAGGATCATGGAGTTTGCGACCGCGGCGATGCCCCCTGTGTAGCCTCTCTCTGTGCTCAAGAAGGAAGGGAAGAAGAGATCCACTGACCTGAACAGGAAGCCGACCATAACATTGTATAGAAGCACCAGCCACAACCCCGGTGTCCTGAGGAACTCAAGGTAAGATAGTCTGCCGGTCTCTGAGACGCTGTCGTCCACCTCAATCCTGTCCATCATGTAAGCTACAGCTACCGATATCAAGCCGAAGAAAACGAAGCTCACCCTCCAGCTGAAGGTCACCCCAAGGATGTACGCCACAGTAGGTGTGAAGACCTGCCCGAAGTTACCAGCGGCGTTGTGTATGCCCATGGAGCTTCCTGTGTTCTCGGTGAACGCCTTGGCGATCAACCCGTTGGCTGTCGGGTGATAGAAGCTAGCCCACAGAGCCATTAGGATCATGCCGGCACCGAATATGTACACGTTGTTTGCTACAAGGAACACCAACGACATAAGACCGCCCAAGCCGATGCTAATCCGCGCCACCTTGAGGCTGCCAAGCTTATCTGATAATGGTCCCCCCACCATAGCTCCTGCACCGTAGATGAGGAAAGTAATGGTTCCTATAAGTCCCATAGAACTTAATGTTGTTCCTAGGTCCTCAGTTATAGTACTCATTAACGGTGGCAAAACAAGGAAGAGGCTGTGGTTAAGCGAGTGGGCTACGCCGAGAAGCAGTAGATCGAAGGTGTCCTTATTCATAGCACAGGATGTAATTTGCCGGTGTTTAGATGTTTTGATAAATGTTAGAGGAACCTACCGTTCAGTATCACATATTCAAGGCTGTTCCAGACATGTCTAATGTCCTTCAAAGGATCCTTCTTCAGTACAAGTAGGTCTGCTAGTTTCCTTGGCTTAATGGTTCCTAGCTTGTCCTCGACTGCGAGACTCTTGGCTGCGTTCAATGTGCCAGCGGTCACTGCTTGCATAGGTGTCATTCCCCAGTTCACCATGTACTCCAAGTCCTTGGGGTTGTCGCCGAAGTGGTTGTCTGGCATTCCACAGTCCGTGCCCATTGAGATGATGATCTCATTCTCCAACGCGTTCCTGAAGTTGGGCTCTGTCTCCTCCCAGATGCCGGTGGTCACAATCCTGTCATGGACCCCGCCTTCTCCTAGATGCTCTAAATGGCCGCAGAAAGTCTTCAGCGTCGGCATGAGTATCATGTCTCGCTGCTTCATCAATCTGAGATGCCTCTCGTTAAGGCTTTGACCATGAACGATTACATCTACTCCAGCCTCAAGGCTGTTATTTATACCCGCCTCACCGTAACAGTGGCTGTGAACCATCTTGCCGCACTTGTGAGCCTCCTCCGTGCAAGCCCTCATCTCAGGAACGGTGAGCTGGGGATGCCTCGGACCTGTGTGAGCGCTACTGATGGCTCCAGTAGTACCCAACTTGATGAAGTCTGCTCCCTTATACATGAGGAGTGATCTGGCTGCCTTCCTTGCGGAGTCTTCTCCATCCACCTCTAGCCTGTCACCAGGCTTCTTGCTCCTTCCCCCTGTCATGGTTATCATCTCACCTGACACGAAGAGTCGTGGACCAAC
This sequence comes from Candidatus Bathyarchaeota archaeon, assembly GCA_026014815.1. GTDB lineage: Archaea > Thermoproteota > Bathyarchaeia > TCS64 > TCS64 > RBG-16-57-9. The sequence goes on along the minus strand of JAOZHP010000045.1, from coordinate 21,986 downwards.
CGCTAATCCATCATTGATGGCGTTCCTGACAGCGAACCCGACATTCCTGATGGCACCTGCATCACCGAGGCTGGTGACCCCTGCACTGAGCGCCTTTCGAGCATTCTCTAAGCCTCTGATTGTCTGATACTCATCTGAGGAAGGTACTGTCTCCTGTTTTGGTCCGTATCTGATATGGACATGGGCGTCAATGAGTCCTGGCATGACGAAACGGTTCGAGAGATCAACGGCATCATCATAGTCCTCCTCAAGTTTATCGACGGAGACCTCATGAATGACACCTTCTTTGATACCGATATTGGCGTTCTCCAGAAGCCTTCCATCACCGATCAACAAGACTCCTGCTTTGAGTTCAACGTTTTTCCCTGTGAGCATAACAATCAAGGATAATTACCGGATGAAGTATTAGTTTTTTTAATACAGAACCCTGTTGTGTGTCGCAGCTATATACCAAGATTCTCTTAAATCCCGTCTCAGACGTGGATTTCATGAAATGACGTTAAAGGTTGAGAAAAAGCCTGTCCTCGACGAGTCGAACATTGAGTTCCTGAGATGGATCGAAGAGCTCAGAAACGTCAAGAACGAGTTCGACGCCCTCCTCGAGGAGTACGAGCAAAAGAAAGAGAAAATCATTGAGGCAATCCAGTAAACCCATTCTCTGTTATATTCTTCTTTTCATTGGATAGTATGCGTTTTTATATTCACAAGAAAATTAACAATCATGGAACCAGAAAGCATTCTCATAGGACTAATTATAGGGACATTACTCGGAGGTTCAGCCTCATACGTGTTTTTACCAGGAATCGGTGAACAAGGACCGCCTGGACCACAGGGAGACTCTGGACCCCCAGGGCCACAAGGTCTCCAAGGACCAATAGGTCTACAAGGACCACCCGGAGAAGCAGGTGAACCAGGTGAAGACGGTCTACCCGGGTTACCTGGCCCAAAAGGAGATACCGGGCCGAAAGGTGAAAAAGGTGACCCAAGCTTCAACATTGAACCATACGTGAACGTATACTGGAAACAACAAGGAACATGGAACGGAGAAACGGGGAAGCTGAGTTATTCTTGGAGCCTGAACTCAGGTCCCAGTTCCCTGACCTGTTACCCCCAGGAAGCAAAGATAGGAGATTATGTGGTTTTAATGGGCGGAGCCTGTGACCCATTCTCCATCGAGATACAGATACCTGACGCTGGCGATGGGGCTCATGTAATAATTGTCCAAAACACGGAGACAATGGACTTCGATACAACCGTCGTGTCTATATCATAACCCCTTTTTTCTCAAGCTTTAATTTTAATACCTGAGCTTCATAATATGCCATTATCGAGGTTGATTACTCGTAATGACTGAATACGATGTTTTGATCAAAGACGCGAATATCATTGAGGGCTCAGGAAAAGCTGCTTACAAGGGCTCCATAGGAGTTAAAGGAGATAAGATAGCGGTGCTGGGCGACGTCAAGGGAGACGCAGTGAAGATAGTGAACGCCAAGGGCCTCTATGCAAGCCCAGGCTGGATAGATGCTCACAGCCACGGCGACACGACTCTTCTCTTTTTCCCCAAGGCTGAGAGCTATGTCATGCAGGGAGTGACCACGTTTGTGGGTGGTCAGTGTGGTGGAAGCATGGGTCCCTACGGTGACATGATGGGTCTTCCAGGGATCGCACATGAGCATATCGACGAGCTTGAGCCCCACAAGTACTACCCCAAACAGCAGGTCTACCCCAAGGAAGATGTCAACAAGATAATGAAGAAGTATTATGGATGGACCGTTGACTGGGACACCCTTGGAGGCTGGTTCAAGAAGGTTGAGGAAATAGGGGTCTCCATGAACGCCGCGCTCCTAGTAGGACAAGGAAGCGTAAGGTACCACGTGATGGGCAACGACTACAAGCGACACAGCACTCCCGAGGAGCTAGAGCAGATGAAAGAGCTCATTCATGGGGCCATGAAGGAGGGCGCCATCGGTCTCAGCTCAGGTCTAGATTATGATCCAGGTGTCTGGGCTCACATGGACGAGATCAATGAATGCGTCAGCGTCATCAAAGAATATGGTGGAATATACTGCCCCCACTGGAGAAGGACAGGCCGCCGGAGGCAGGTCAAGTTCGGTGACACCCGAAGCAACAAGGTTGAGGGCCTTCTGGAGAGCATGGAAACCTGTAGGGTGACAGGAGTGAAGACGAACTTTGCTCATTTGACCCCTGGCTGGAGGCTTGTGCCTGAGGGAAACGAGTACCTTGAGGAGCATAACATACGTGCTACTTTGAAGTTTTTCGACGATGCACTGGATGAAGGTTTGGATATTAGCTTCGATAGCATGCCATGGTTCATTCATGGGGGATTCGATATCATGCCGTATCTAGCCAGTATACTGACCCCGTGGCTCAAGGAGTGTGGAAGCCGTGAAAAGTTCGCTGAGTGGCTTAAGGTACCTGATTATCGTGAGGAGATTGTTGAAGCGTTAAAGAATGGTAAATGGTTCATCAGGCTAGCGTATAACCCTAACACCAACCCTCAGTGGGCTGAGAATATCTGGATTAGCAAGCACAAGGACAAGTCAGTGATCGGTAAGAACCTGGCGCAGGTAGCAGAGGACCGTGAGGCACCCAAGCTGGACACATGGTTCGACCTCATCTGTGAGGACCCTGACGCCATGGGCTACGCAGCCGGCACAGCGGACACAGGGAACTTCCCATGGAAGCCGTACCGCGCATTAATGTTCCAGCATAAGGCTGGAAGCCTAAGCTTGGACCAGAGCGTGTTCGACACCAAGTACGAGATGAAGAAGGCGCCTTACAGGAGGCCGGGAATTAATGCTTTCAACGCTTTCCCCGGTTTCATTAACCAGATGGTCAAGAAAATCAAGGTCTTCACGCTTGAGGAGGCTATCTACAAGATGAGCACCGCCGCTGCGGAGCACCACAACCTGAAAGGGAGAGGCACAATCACCCCTGGAAGCGTAGCTGATATCACTGTCTTTGACTATGACAAGCTACAGGTTGTAGGCACTCCAGTGGAGCCAAGGCAGCACCCTAAGGGCATAGAGTACGTCTTCGTCAACGGCGAGGCTGTTGTCGAGAAGGGTAAGCATACAAGTGCGACACCCGGTAAAGTGTTGAAGAGAGTTTAGCTCTTATCCTATTCTTTTAGGAACTCCACTACTTCTTTTACAAACGAGTCTGAGGATTCTTTGGGCACTATTGCGCCGAGTACATCTTTTTTTCCTCCAGCGTTGAACCCAAGTATCTTGGCTCTCGCAATCAAAGGTGACATGTCCACTAAGCTGCTTCTAGCATAGAGTTGGTCGTGTTGAGGGAAGAAACCCTGGTTCACTATGACCGTGTTTCTTCCTGTGCCCCATGCTATGCTGCGTGTGACGGAGGATATGATGCTGTACTTGGTGTGTAGGCGCTTCATCAGCACACCGTTGACCTCATCTGGGCTCTCAGCGAGAACCTCTTTCAACTTTTCATGGAATCGCTGAAGGTTGCTACGCCATAAACCGTTCTTAAGGATGTCCTCAGCTCTACTGTAGCTTGTAAGAAGTATCGGCGCCTCCTCCACAGCATCCTTATCCCCTACCTTCTGGTTCGAATCTATGAGCTGAACAAGCTCGGTGAGTTCCTCGAACGAGGTTTCATGTTCCTTACAATAGTTTTGGATGATCTTCCAGAACTTGGGGTTGTCTTTGATCTTGTGTTCTCTGTCCCCAATTAACCCTAGAAGATGGTAGAGGTTGACCTGTTGGCTTAGTTGCTCTTTGATGACCCATGTGCATGAAGGATAATCTTCGGCTGGCTCCCCATAGGCAACCGGGTTTCTGTGGTTTATCTCCCGGATAGATTCTTGGTGGTGATGATCAAATATTGTGACATTGGTTTTCTCTGCAAGGGCAAGGATGTTTTCCCTCGGCAATGACATGTCTGCTATTATGATATAGTCGAAGTCTTGAGCCCACTTGATTTGGTCGTCTGTGAGGTAGAAGGCTCCTATGGTTGGTGTCCAGTTTGTCAAGTCTTTTCCTTGTAGCTCGGTGAGGAGGAGTGCAGCTGAGCATATGCCATCGGTGTCCCAGTGATGAATCAGTAAGCCCTTGCCTTGAAAGTCTTCAAGCATGATGCATCTGTCTTCGGGTGAAATTATAAATTAACCGAATATGGCCCATGTTGAATCAAGCGTAACAACAGCGTCGAAGCGTATCGGTTAAAAACTGTGAGACTAGATATCTTTGATCTGAGGCGTCCGGATGAAGACCGTTAAACTGATATTAATAATGATTATGATGGTGGGGGTTATTCCTGCCCTCGCTCTCGTTGATGACAACCCGAGACAAATACATCACACTTGGCAGAGTGACGATACAGCCCACACGATGGTTGTGTCATGGAAGACCTCCCGAGACGTAGGTGGAATCGTTTACTATGATACTGTCTCTGGTGATGCCACTCCCTCAAGTTACAGGTTCGCTGTTGAGGCTGTTACCCACAGCAGTGATGACATCAATGACATCTATCATGATGCGGAACTCACTGGGCTTGAGCCCGATACAGTATATTATTACATATGTGGAAGCCCTGAGACCGGTTACAGTGAGGAGAGAAGCTTCAAAACCCTCTCCCTCGTCAGGGACCACTTGAGGTTCGTTGCTGGTGGTGATAGTAGAACCAATCCTGATCAGAGAGACCTTGTTTCCTCTATGATGGCTCAATATGGTCCTGATTTCGTGTTTTACAGCGGTGATTTTGTCAATAATGGTGACGATGATGTTCAATGGGACGATTTCTTTGATCAAGCTGAGCGTCTATGGGTTACTCCCGAGGGATACAGTATACCCATTGTGCCCACTATCGGAAACCATGACGGTGGATCAAGTAACTATGATGAACGTCTCGCGCTCCCAGGTAACGAGGAATGGTATAGCCTCAACTTTGGCTCCGACATCCACCTCGTGGTATTGAACAGTGAGTCTACCGTGGAGGGCTTCAGCCTCCAGACAGAGTGGCTACGCGCTGATCTAGAGAAACATAAAGAGTATCCTTGGAAGTTTGTACTCTTCCACCGTAACGTTCTGAAAAACTATCACGATGTATGGCTCACAGCCATCAACAGGTGGGTGCCTATCCTTGACGAGTACGGCGTAGACATCGTCTTCCAGGGTCACAGCCACAACTACCAGCGTTCTGTACCTGTGAACTGGACTCAATCCCGGACCGAGGCACAGGCATCCTATGATGAGGGAATCATGTACCTCACCAGCGGCGCATGGGGCGCTCCTCTCTACGAGACAGTGGAGGGCTGGTGGGTAGCATCCACTGACTCACGTCTTCACTTCACCTTGATAGACATGTATACTAACGGGACCTTGAAGCTACAGGCCATAGATGAAACTGGCGAAGTATTCGACAAAGCGGTGCTCTACAAGGATCTCCCAGACGAAAACACAGTTTTGGCTGAGAGGCTTGTCAAATTTAGGCAGGAAAATGATGCTTTGAAGCATGAAAATGACGTTTTAAACCTGTCAGTCGCTGAACTCGTTCAGGAAAATGAAGCAGCGATACAGGCTCAGGATCTAAGAATAAACGAGCTTGAGGACCAGTTAAGTGATCTCGAAATAGATTTGCTGATCGAACAGGCACTTATCCAGTCCTATCAGTCCAGGGTCGATGAGCTGGAAGCTCAGTTGAATGTACCGGTTGATCCCCCAAGTCCACTGAATCAAGCTCTATTCCTCATAGTGGGCTTCGCCATGGGGGGAGCCATCTCGATGCTAATGTCGAAGAGATGGCAGTGACACGACCCAGTATCTAACTATAGGGGACACATTGAGGACATCATACTGATAACCGAGAATGGCGCAGTGTCTCAACGAGATGCCTTACAGGATCACTTGGTAGGCTCTATTATCTCCCTGAGGAACTCTCTCATCTTTCTGTATCTTTCGATGGATTTCTCGAACTCATCGTCATCCATTCGGATGAGGTTGGCGTACCAGTAGATCCTGTTGAGCTGGAGTGGATTCATGGGCCCGAACTTCATGAAGAAGCCGCTGTAGCTACACTGTTCACAGAACTCGTACCTGTTTCTGGGGTCACCTAGTGTCTCTTGGTAGGAGTTCTGTAGTTCCTCTAAGATTGATGCGTTATCTAGGCTCGCTTTAATTGGTATCCCCAACTCGTTTAACCCGAGAAGGATGTTCATGTAGCGTTGTACAGGTCTTTCATCGATCTTGTCATCGGTGTAGATGAAGGTGTCTGCTGGTACCGAGTAGTAGCTTTCTATGAGATGTCTGTTGCGTTTCTCGTGGCTAAGCTCTACTATCCCTGCGTCTTGGAGCTTGTTCATGTGATGGTAAATATTCTGGGGTGTTAGTCCTAGCTCTGCGGATATTTCCTTGACGGTTAACGTGTTGTCTCGCAGCATGAATACTATTCTGCGTCGTGTCTTGTCTTCGAGTAGCTTGAATGCTTCTCTGGATATCTGGTGGATCATTTTCTCTTCCATCGAGACAACCTGTTATTCAAATGATCATTTGAATATAAAAAGACTGTTTAACTATTGAAACGAGCTTGTTATATCCTCTATCCTCCAAGCATCTCATGAGAGTTCTTTGAACATGAATTCAAAGTAACTCAAGGAAGGAAAGAAATGGACTCAGTCAAGAACGAGACATACCTGCTCGTAGACGTGAACAACAAGTCCACCAAGGCAATTCTAGTCGAAAAGACACCAGAAAACTACAAGATCACGGGCACAGGAACAGCACCTACAACCGTCGAGGCACCTGAGCTTGATGTCACTGAAGGCGTAAAAAATGCCATTCAAGTCATCGAGGAGAAACAGAACAAGACCATACTTGACGCCGGGCAACCAAGTCAAGACTACAAGACATTGTGCTCTAGCAGCGCCAGTGGTGGTCTTCACATGGTTGTCGCTGGGGTGATTAGCATGATCTCAGCTGAGAGTGCGCAGAGAGCTGCACTTGGCGCAGGGGCGCTGCTTATGGACCAGTTCAGCAAGGATGACAAGAGACAAATTTACCACAAGATCGCGAAGATGAGGAGTATGAAGCCAGATATTCTATTGCTCGCAGGCGGTACAGACGGCGGTGCAGTGAGCCAAGTCATAGAGATGGCTGACATCATCAAGGACAGTGATGTGAAGCCAAGGTTCGGCTCGGAGTTTAAGCTCCCTGTTATCTATGCTGGGAACGTGGAGATTCAAGACAAGGTCATGGACGCCCTCGGAGAGAATGGCTTCGCCATAAAAATGGTTGATAATGTTAGACCTCTCATCAACAAGGAGAACCTTGGGCCGGCACGGGAGGGCATCTATGATGCTTACATGGAGCATGTGATAGTCCACTCGCCGGGTTATGAGACATTGGCGTCGTGGACCGAAGATCGCATCGTGCCCAGTCAGGCAGCGATAGGAAGAATGCTTTACGCGTACGCTCAGACGAGGGGTGTAAACCTCATAGGTGTAGATATTGGAGGGGAGACTACTGATGTTTACAGCGTCTATAATAACGTGTTCAACAGGTCGCTTAACGCTGATATTGGGTTGACATACGGCATCAGCAACATATCGAAGGAAGCAGGCATCGAGAACATTCTCCGGTGGCTACCCCCAGGTATGGATGAGCGTACAGTACGTAATATCATCGGTAACATGATGATCAAACATTCAGACACGTTGATGGTGGAAGAGAAGACTGTTCAGAGAGCAGTGGCGAGAGAAGCCGTAAGGCTGGGGATCGAGCTGCACAAGGGCATTGCTTCCAGGTTGAAAGGCGTCGTGACGGACAGGACGTTAAGTGACATGTTCAGTCAGGCATTGGAGAAGACCCTCATCAACATGATGAAGACTCACGTTATCGTGGGAAAAGGGGATGTCTTCCGGGAGCAGTCCGCTGAGGAATCTGCTATGATACTCATTGACTCTCTTCAACCAATGGGATTCACTGAGTTGTACATCGATAAAACCAGCATGATGGCTCCTTTGGGGAACCTACTGACCCATAACAAGGAAGCTGCACTCAGTCTCTTCACAGATAGCTGCCTCATGAGTCTTGGCACCTGTATATCTCCGAAGGGTCAACTGAAGGAAGGTGAGGACGCACTGACGGTGGGTTTCAGGAAGAGCGACGGCTCAACCATTGAGTGGACTCTAAAGTATGGTGAGGTTAAGATACTGCCCTTCAGGGACATGGAGCAAGTTGAACTTTTCCTCAATCCCAACAAGATGAATCTAGGAGCAGGCAAAGGAAAGGTCATGACCAGAACCGTCATGGGCGGTGAACTTGGGGTAATCATCGATGCACGAGGCAGACCACTTGAAAAATACAGGAAATCAGTGACCTTGATGGAAGTAGACGCTCTGGGCACCATAGCTCAGACGGAGGTCTAGGAGGGTAAAGTGATGAGTGAATCAATCACTATACAAAAGTCTCGCCGGATACCTACGCAGGGAGAGGTCTTCGTCAAAGTAGGTGATGAGGTGCAGCCTGATACCTTGGTGGCGAGAGGCGTGGTCCCTAACCCCGAGGCACATGACCTACGCGTCTACAGTAAGCTGGGAGTGGACCCAGAGATTGTAGAGAATTTCATGCTGAAGGGGAAAGACGACGACGTGAAACGAGACGAAGTAATAGCCATAGCCCGTAGCTTCTTCGGGAGACGCACCAAGGTGGCCCGATCTCCCATCGATGGCAAGATCGAGGGCTTCTATCCCCGGACAGGCCGCGTCATCATCAGAGGCCATCCAATAAAGGTGGAGGTTGACGCCCATATACCGGGGAAAGTCATAGAACTCTACGATGGGGAGGGAGCCATGGTGGAGACCTCCGGCTTCAGGACAGAAGGAGTCTTTGGAGTTGGTGGAGAAGCCCGTGGTGAACTCGCTTTCGGTGTGGATTCCAGGGATCTACCTCTAACATCTGAGGAAGTGAAGCCCGAGCATAAAGGTAAGGTCATCATCGGAGGTTCCGTAGTGACGTTGGATGCTCTCAGAGCAGCGGTTAAGCATGGCGTGAGTGGCGTCATCGTGGGCGGAGTCGACCAGAAGGACATCACCTACTTCCTTGGCTACGAGATTGGAGTGGGTGTCACAGGAAGCGAGGACGTTGGACTGACGCTGATACTAACTGAGGGCTTCGGCGTGAACCCGATGAGTGACGACAGGTTTGAGGCGTTAAGAGGTCTGGAAGGCAAGTTAGCGTGCATCGATGGCTCCACGCAGATACGTTCACGTAGCCTTCGCCCTGAGGTAGTTGTGCCTCTCTAATTTTTTTATTGAAAAGAATTTTATCCCGTCTCGCTCTGATATGCGTGTGCAGAGTTTGACTGTTGACGTTGTTATCAAGAATGGTTTACTTGTCTTGCCCTCGGGTCTCACTGAGGCATCCATCGTTGTGGATGAGGGTAAGATCATTGGCATAGTAAAGTCGGGGGAACCCAAGGCGGATAGGGTCATCAACGCTTCCGGTAAAGTGGTTCTTCCAGGCATGATCGACATGCATGTTCATCTACGTGACCCAGGTTTCCCTGAGCGGGAAAACTTTGAGTCAGGAACTAGGGCTGCAGCTGCAGGTGGTGTCACTACTGTGATCGATATGCCTAACACGGTGCCGGCAACCGTTACTGTGAAGGCCTTCGAGGAAAAGAAGAAGATCGCGGATCGTAAGAGCCTCGTTGACTTTGGGTTCATAGCTGGGGCTGGAGAGATTCCCGAAAAAGATATCATCGCTTTGGCTGATGTGGGCGCTACGGCGTTCAAGAGTTTTCTCATTGCTCGGTTTAAGGAGCTTGCTGCAAGCGATTATACGTTGTTGCGGCACATGAGGACTCTCTCGGAGCTTGATCGGCCGTTGCTGGTGCACGCTGAGAACAGTAATCTTGTGGATTCTTACATGGAGGAGGCTATCGCTTCTGGTCGCACTGACCCTATGGCTCATTGTGACTTCAGGCCTCCTATCGCTGAGACTGAGGCTGTGATGAGGTGTCTCATGTTGGCGGAGGAGGCGGGTGCTCATCTGCATATCTGTCATATGAGTGCTGGTGGGAGCGTTGATTTGCTGGAGTGGGCTCAGAATGGCGGTCAGATGGTGACTGGTGAGACAAGCACAAACTATTTGCTGTTTACAGAGGATGTTATGAAGGAGCGTGGGCCGTACGCGAAGGTGGACCCACCGCTACGTAAGAAAGATGATCAGCTTAGGCTCTGGGAGGGTCTCAACGACGGTATCATCGATGTGCTTGCCAGTGATCATGCGCCTTACACGAAGGAGGAGAAGGAGCGTGGCTGGGATAACATCTATGATGCGCCAAGTGGTGGTGTGGTTATCGAGACAACGCTTCCTTTGATGCTTGACGCTGTGAACAGGGACATGATTGACATTGAGCGTCTTGTCGAGGTGTTTAGCACAAACCCTGCGGTTATGAACGGCTTGTATCCAAGGAAGGGTGACTTGATGCTTGACGCAGACGCGGATATTGTGGTAGTTGATATGGACAAGCCTTTCCACATCAAGGGTGAGAACCTGCAAACCATCCAGAAGATCACTCCTTACGAGGACATGAAAGGAAAAGGAATGCCCGTGATGACACTTGTTCGTGGAGAAGTGATCTATGAGGACGGTCAGGTAATAGGGAGACCCGGTTACGGTGCCTTCCAGAGGCCCCTCTAACCTCTTTTCGCTTCAAGTAACCTGAAATATTGAGAAAAAAAATTTTCTTGTACCGAGTGACAGGGATATTAAATTTCTCATGATAACTAATATTACATTTGGATTATCAATATTTACTGATTAGATTTTTTAGTTACATATACAAAAACGGTTATATGTTTTTAACATGTTTTTTTCCATGAGCAGGCGAGAATTATTAGAATAAGCTTTATTTGTGTTAACAAGAGAATCTGAATGTATACGATAAGATATTGTTATATGCAGATCAGAGTGAAAGAGTCCAATATGAATACTTCAACAAAGACGTTACCGGAGGGATATGTCCAATCCGTTGAGATAAACCTGAAAAAAAATAAGCGATTGGCCCTTAAGCTGAACATCGCTGGGCTTCCCGTCATGATATTAAGTTTTTTCCTGTTTTCTAGTTTAGTAGCTTTGGCACGCCCAAGCCTAATGGACACCACGGGTACCGTAACGGCAGGTGTGATTGTGGTCATAGTGGGGCTGACGGTTACGCTCCTCACCATTCATGAATTAGTCCACGGGTTTTTCTTCTGGGCATTCACCCGCAGCAGACCTGTCTTTGACTTACACCTGTTCTATGCGTGCGCCGGTGCACCAGATTGGTATATTCCCGCCCGTAAATACGCAGTCAGTGCGCTTGGCCCGCTGGTAATCATAGACGCTGTGGGGTTTCTGCTTATGCTGCTGGTTCCATTAGGTTGGGTTTTGGCTCCAGTGTATATGATGGCCATGAATACTGCCGGGTCTACGGGTGATCTTTATATTCTCACCCGCGTTCTCAAGTTATCGCCAACGAGTCTTGTAAACGACACTGGAGATGTAGTTACATTCTACGAACACATATCAACCATTAGCAATCCATAGAGTATATTTCGATTTAATAACTATATGACTAATTCAAACTGAGGTACAAATATTTGAAAATCTTTTATTCCAAGTAACAGGAGAATTGAATTTCTCTAATTATTACTATTAGTTTCTTAATCAACTGATGTAAAAATATGGGGGGGTGGGGATCCAACACAGATTTACTAGTAGCTCGGATATTAAATTTCTCGATATAATAATATTTATGGGTTGATATTAATCCTCACTGAAATAATTAAGTTTCTTTTTCTTTGTTTTCTAAGAATTCGTCTTTTGTGAAGATATGTTCCCAATAACAAGTGTATCCGTTTTCACTTGAATCGTCTTTATAGATGGTTTCTCATACAGGAGAATTACAAACTGGGCAAGTATATTTTGTAATCTTTGTCTTCATGCAACCATATTTCTCTTGAGCCTAGAAATATGAACTTGTTGATGCGCTAGTATAACGATTTCTTGAAAGATATGATCGTGTCACTTGAACTCTACCTTGGTATGCTCCTAGAAAGGACACAGTTCAATCGTGGTTAATTGAAGGCGCGCTGCGCGCATCTCCTATTTACCTACTTTATTCTCCTCCTGCTCACTCCATCTCTCACTCACAAGCATACTTCTCTAAGCACAAAAACACCCGAAAAAAGTACACATACAAAGATGCTAACTAGATGAAGAGAATCAGAAAAACGCGTGAGCCTTTGATATTATTACTCCTTTTAGGAGAGTTTCTTGAAGAGAACATGTAAATTCTCCATATCATCTCTGCCGACTTTGAACTCATGGCCGTATGGACACAAGTCATGAATAACGACTTTCCTATTATTTTCATTATATACCAGTGGATAAAGCCGGCATCCTTCAGGTCTGAAAGAGTATATTTTACAGCCATTGTGTCCGAGAAAAACGCATCTACCATTACTGTTTTTCAAACGACGCTCTCTTTTTCGTTTCACGACGAAATCTTTGAACCTGTATCCCTGTCGGGAGATTCTCTCTATATCAAAACGCGAGAGAGGCATACGAGTCTCTATGCAACATTCGACACAGTTATGGATCATGCATGGAATGCCACTGCTCAGGAGATGTTTCTTAGTTTCATTATTATTTTTTGAATCGGATTCTTTGCTTTCCAAGAGAAATGTCTCCTCAAGTGTCTATCATTTTTGTTCTTTAATAGGGCATCTAGGATTCTTGGTTCGCTCACGCGAATGATAAAGCATCTTTGACTCAGTATATCCTCTCTTTTTAGATGACCGTTTATTCTCGCGCGCGTTTTCCGTTTTTTTAGAGAGGATGTCAAGTGCCTGTTTAGAGACCATCCACTGGACATAGGTTCCTCGCCCTTTTCGAATAAGTGCACCTGAGCGCAATAATGTCCTTCTTTCTGAATTACTGAGAATTTTAGATACAGATACACCTTGATGAATACGTCTTAACTCCGTTCCGTAATAATTGACAAGGTTCTCAAAGTTTCGTTCATTGTAACTATCGCGATTTTCTGACTTCAAACTCTGAACCCCTGACCTAATAAGGAAACCTCTGTAATTTAGCGCACGCGCGTGCAGATTATATTATATATAATCTCTCAGTTATCAGTGTTAATGGCTGAATATGTGAGAAGGCTTCATAGTGAACAATCTGTTCAAGAGGAGTACTATCACTGGCACAATGAGTGTCCTGACTATCCCCAAAGAGGAAAAGAGACTATATTAGTATTCAAAAACAAGCCTTCCCATATTCCACCATGTCCAAAATGTACTCAGCTAGATAATGAGAGAAAGCGATAACGCTGCGCGCGCATTATTATGGAACTCATTGATAACTAGTGTTCATCATTACTCTTCGTGCGTGGTATCCTGCCTTCTAAAGAGAAACAATAATGAAAATATGCTTTTTCTATGGCCTGTAGACAGATTTATGAATTAATGCAGAAATAAACCACTAGGTGGTACTGTATGGAGCTCAGGCTAAGGATAAAGAAAACACGTAGCGGCACATATTATATTACAAGTTTATCCATTAAAGAGCTAAGAAAAATGGACAAGATTCACCTAAGAAGATGGCGATACCACAAAACCAAAAACGAAGAATACCTTATTCTTGAAGCAAAATAAATGGCATTAGTCCTGTTCTTTTTTCTATTCGGCTACTGCTTTTTGAGTTCTTCTCGTTTCCGATTAGATTCTTCCACATCATACATCTCTCATCACATTCCAAATATTATTATTGAATGAGAAATTCAACAAACGCGTCTCCTAGTGACTTGAAATTACGCGAAAAAATTTTTGATCCCAGTTAGTAGAATTAAGTTATTTTTAGAGTTTTTTGAGGAATCTTCTTACCAGTTCCTCGAATTCCTCTGGCTTATCTTGAGGTATCATGTGGCCTGTGCCTTTGACGACGACTACGTCAATGTCTATCATAGATTTCTCCATGCGTTTTCGGGTCTCGGGTGTAACTAGATCGCTTTCCTTGCCTGCGAGCAAGAGGGTTGGTGTGGTGATCTTTTCAACGTATGGCCAGAGGTCTAATGCTAGTCCTCCCCTTACTTTGTCTCCTCGCGGCTTGAGCACTAGCTTGCCGTCATGCTCTTTGAACGCATACTTGATCCGGTTATCATAGTAACCGGGGGTGAAGCCGGGGTATCGCTCCTTGAGCCAGTCACGTGCTTCTGCCTCATCCTTGAAGCTGTCTGGGGGCACCGGTCTACTGGTTCTGCCGGTGGACTCGAAGGGCGCTATGTCTACTAGTACGAGGCCTTTGAACTCGTCTGGGTAAATGCTGGTTAAGGTCATGCCCATCATGCCGCCGACGCTATGCCCAATAAGGACGCTTGGGTAGAAATCTAACTGCCTGTAGCAGTCTCTCATGACCTCGGCGTGCTCCACGAGTGTCATGGGGCTTTTCGGGGGGTCGCTGTCTCCATGGTCCAGGATGGTGAGGCTGAGGACCTCGTGGTCTTTTTTGAGGCTCTCGGCTAACTCGTCCATGCTGTGACCGTCCATTCCCATGCTGTGAATGAGTAATATCTTTGGGCCGCTGTCTCCCCACATAACGTGGTGGATCTTGTGCCCGCAGGCGTCTAGGAATCCTTCCTTCATTACAATCACGTTACATTAACCCCATGTAGATATAAAATTAAATGACGTGGTGGTCTCTATGCTTTTTGTAGTCAACGAAAATTACTTGATAAGTTATATAACAGAATAATTGCGTTAATGTAATTTAATATGCTTCCAGTGAGAAATCTCGTTAAGTTAACTAGGGTTAACGAGTATATTCTGGTTTTACTTGTCACCTTCCCAATAGTGTATATGATCTCGCCGCGTGACGTATTCTCGCCGATAACTTTCTTGATATTTGTGGCTAACCTGTTTCTCACGGCATTCGGGTACGCGATAAACGATGTGGAGGACGCTGACGATGATTATCATGACCCTGAAAAAAGGGAGAGAAACCCCGTATCAAGCAATAAGCTGACAAAAACCCAGAGCTATCTATTCTGTTTCCTACTATTATTCGTAGGTTTGGCATTACTATACACGATAAACACGATGGTTTTCCTTCTAGGTATAGTGAACGCGTTTGTTGGTTTTATTTACTCATGGAAACCTATACGATTGAAATCCAAGCCGATACTTGACCTAGTGTCACACGTGATCTTTCTGGGCGTCATGCAGTTCCTGATAATCTACTTGTCCTTCCGTCAACTGGACCTTTTCATAGTCCCTTTCCTCATGATTATTGTTCCTTTCTCGATGATGAACGAGATGTTCGGCGAAGTACTGGACTATGAGGTCGATAAAAAGACAAAGATCACCAATACGATTCAGAGGTATGAGAAAAATGAACTGAAGAGGATGTGGATGGTTCTAAGCGGGATTATTGTCGCCGGGTTCTCGACACTGATCTATGCTCTCCCACCGGAAAACAAGATAATCAACATGACTGTATCACTGGTAATCGCCACCCAGTCGGTCTTCAGGCTATACACTGGTATAACCCAGCTCTAAACCGGTTTATCCGTTAAGAACACGTGCCATGTGAAGAGTGTCATGGAGCTTGCCTTCCATGTACACTTCCTGTGTGGTTCTTTCCTGCTGGAACCCAAACTTCATAAAAAGCCGTACCGCCGGCAGGTTGTCCGCCGCGACCTGAAGATTGATCCTCCTGAGCTTCTGCTCGGTACCGTCCTTCAGAAGAATTATCATCATTGATGTACCGAGTCCGACACCGTGATAATCCTGATGTAGATGGATTTGAAGCTCCCCATCCCTTTTCTCAGGGTCTTTTTTTATCTCGCCGTACCCGATGACTCTGCCGTCATGCTCCGTGACGAGGTTAATGTGATATTCTGGGTACCTGAACAGTTCATCAATTTCTTTGTGTGACGGCGGTCCTTGGCTCCACCTGAGGGCGCTCGGTGACATAGATTCGTATAGCTTGATGAGTTGTTCTCTATCCTCTGACGTTACTGGGCGAATATTGACCTCCCGTCCGTCATTAAGGGTGTACGTTTTCTTCTCCATGCCCATTTCTTTAAGGTTAATTGATAATATAATGTCTTTTGAGTAGGAACCGTTGCATATATGAAAAAAAATAAAAAAAATCGAGTGTTTTGAATTCTAAAATGGATAAATGAAAATGAATATTGTTTTCGTGAACTACCACTTATCTCTGTTTTCTTTTATGTAGCTTCTCAGGCCGCCAGCGTTGAGTATCTCCATCATGAACTCGGGTACTGGAGTAAACTTGAGTTGTTTTTCACCGTTTACAGTGATGATACCCTTAACCAAGTCCACCTCGACAGCGTCACCTGTTTTGATCTCCTTGCTCACATTAGGACACTCCAGTGTGGGTAACCCAAGGTTTGCTGCGTTTCTGTAGAATATTCGCGCGTAGCCTTCCGCGATTACCGCTCCGACTCCGCTATGCTTGAGGGCTATGGGTGCGTGCTCCCGGCTGCTGCCGAGGCCGAAGTTTCTTCCTCCGATGACGACGTCGCCTGGCTGTACTTTATCTGCGAACTCTGGGTCGATGCCTTCCATAGCGTGTTTACCCATCTCGTTTGGGTCGGTGAGTTCAAGGTAGATGCCTGGGAGAATGAAGTCAGTGTTCACATCGTCCCCATAGTTCCATGCCTTTCCTTTGATCATCGTTTATGCCTCCCTCGGATCAGTGATGACCCCAGTTAATGCACTTGCAGCCGCCGTGGCTGGGCTTGATAGATACACGAATGACTCTGTGCTTCCTTGTCTTCCACGGAAGTTTCTGTTGCTAGTACTAAGGCTGACCTCACCCGGCGCCAAGATGCCGTGGTTACCTCCGAAACAGACGCTGCAGCTCGGGTTACAGATGACAGCACCCGCATCCATGAGAGTCTTGATGACTTCATGCTCCATCGCAGCGTAGTAGACTTCCGGGCTCGCAGGGGTGGCTATTACCCTAACGTCACTGTGAATCTTCTTGCCCTTCATAATCTCAGCGGCCATGCTCAGGTCCTCTAATCTTCCGTTAGTGCATGACCCGATGAAAACCTGATTGATTGCCTTTCCCTCAACCTCTGTGACTGGCTTCACGTTATCTACAGCGTGAGGACAAGCTACCTGAGGCTCAAGCCTTGCGCTATCAATCTCAACCGTCTGTTTATAGACGGCGTCTGTGTCGGCGTAAACAGGCTTGAACTCGTGATCTACGCGTCCTTCTAGGAAGTCGAATGTCTTCTGATCGGGTTCACAGATGCCTGTCTTACCGCCTAGCTCTATCGCCATGTTGCAGAGTGTCATCCTAGCGCCGATGCTCATGTCACTGATGGTTGATCCCTTGAATTCAAGTGCACAGTATGTTGCACCATCTGCTCCAAGAATCTTGGCTGACTTGAGTAGCACATCCTTGGACATAACGCGGTCGCCTAGTTTGCCCTCGGCGTTGATCTTGATTGTCTCAGGGACCTTGAACCATAGCTTTCCAGTGCCTATGGCTGCTCCCATGTCTGTGCTGCCGATGCCTGTGGCGAATGCGCCGAAGGCTCCGTGGGTACATGTGTGGCTGTCCGCTCCCACCAGTAGCATCCCTGGGTATACATGCCCTTTTTCGGGTATGATCTGGTGGCAGACACCGCTGTTGATGTCATAGAAATGCTTCAGGTTCTGCTCCTTGGCTATTTCCCTGCACTCTTTGTGGAGTGTGGCGTTCTTTATGTTGGTGGCTGGCGCGATGTGGTCAAGCAATATAGTGACTTTGTCCTTGTCCCAGACCTTCTTGATGTCCATGTCATACATGGCGTGGAACGACAGCGCAGCCGTCAAGGCTGGCATGAACGCGAAATCTATTTTCGCCTTAACTATCTCTCCCGGAGTGACGTCTTTCTGTTCACTATGGGCGGCGAGAATCTTCTCTGATATGGTGCTCATTACGCTTCCTTCTTGTCCAGTAGCCTGTTCATGCCCTTGAGGATAGCCTCCACGCTGGCCATGACAGTGTCACCATTAACGCTGTTAGCAGTAATGAACTTGTCCCCAGACCTGACGCCAACAGTGACATCAGCTACTGCGTCTGTACCGCCGGTGATGGCCTTCATCATGAACTTTTCAAGAGTGAAGTCAGCGAAGCCGTTAACCACGTTCCTGATTGCGTTGATAGCTGAGTCGATTGGGCCGTTGCCTGTGCCGCTGCCTATCATCTGGTTTCCGTCAACAATCAACGTTACCGAGGCGGTTGGCACGATGTTGTTACCCGTGACGACTAGTAGCTGGTCCAGTTTCACCCTGTCCTCTTTCCTGATGTCCATAACGTTTCTTGCTATTGCGTAGAGGTCGCTGTCTGATACTACCTTGCCTGTGTCTCCGAGGCTCTTGACCTCGCGTGCGATCTGCTTCAGCTGATCCTCACTGGGCTCTAAACCCATCTCGGTAACCATCTTGAATATGCCATGTCTTCCTGCATGCTTACCGGCGACGACCCTGCTCCTCTTGCCGACGAACTCGGCTGACATTATCTCATAGTTGCCTCTGTGACCAAGAACACCGTGCACGTGAATGCCTGCCTCGTGACTGAACGCGTTATCGCCGATTATTGGTGTGGAGGATGGCATGTAGATACCACTGAGCCGCTCCACAAGCATGCTTGTCTCGGCTATCTTCTTGTAGTTGAGCCCAGTTTCTATCTCATACTGTGCCGCTAAGCTTAACGCAACCTCCTCCAGCGAAGTGTTTCCCGCTCTTTCACCCAACCCATTCACGCAGACATGAATCTGCTCTGCACCGGCTTCAACCGCGGCGAGGCTTGTAGCTGTGGCCTGCCCCAGGTCGTTATGAGCGTGAGCGCTCAGAGGAGTATCCACGGTGTTCTTGAGTTCCTTAAAGAACTCGTATGTAATCCGTGGCGTCATGACTCCTACTGTGTCGGGGATGTTAAGCATCTCCGCTCCGGCGTCAGCGGCAGCCACACAGATCTCCTTGAGGAAACCCATATCGGTCCTGGTGGCATCCTGTGGGCTGAACTCGACGCGTACTCCGTGATCCTTGGCGTATGTGATGCCCTCGATGGTCTGACGCATGACGTCCTCACGAGTGGTGTTCATCATGTGCTCGATGTGGAGGTCGCTGGTGCTGATGAATATATGGATATACGGCACATCACAGTCAAGTGCTCGGTCGATGTCCCCCTTAAGTGGGCGAGCAAGAGCGCATATGGTGGAGTCTAAGCCGAGGGACGCGATCTTCTTCACGGCCTCCGTCTCACCTCGACTGGTGACGGGGAACCCGGCCTCTATCTTGGGTACGCGCAGCTCGTCTAGCTGGTTCGCGATCAATACCTTCTCGTCAATGGTATAGGTTACGCCGGGCATCTGCTCCCCGTCGCGGAGTGTGGTGTCGAATATCCACACCTTCTTGGGGAGATTGGTCTCGATGTCCGGTATGTACTCGCTCATGTAGAACTCTTTTTCTGTCAACTAAAGCACCGATCTTTTAGACTTCAACCCATACAAGGGTTATAAACAATTTGAGTAACCAGAGTTACGTATAACCACGATTCTTGCCGTGAAAAAATAAAAAAATGGGTGGAAACGGGTTTAGACACTGTACTCGAGAATACCTCGTTGGATTAGCATGTAGATGAGCGCCGCGCTGATAACCAGCTCTGGTACCAGGTAGCTACCGTTGTAGATGGCGCTGTACAGGTATGGACCAAGCTCCGGTGGAGCCCATTGCCCAAAGAAGACTACTCCCGAGACGAAGTGAGCTATGAACCTACCTAATAGGGCTACAGTGACGCCCAGCATTGGCTTGTCCCTGAATATTCCTGCGAGTCCTAGACACGCGAAAGCGACTGGGTAGTCAAGAATTACCTGTGCTAATGTGAACCAGTATCCGCCAAGGAACATCTGAACGAAACCGAAGACCGTCCCGGCGAATATCCCTATCTTGGGTCCTCTCCTTAACGCCACAAGCAGAATGGGAA
Source organism: Candidatus Bathyarchaeota archaeon (assembly GCA_026014815.1). GTDB lineage: Archaea > Thermoproteota > Bathyarchaeia > TCS64 > TCS64 > RBG-16-57-9. The sequence goes on along the minus strand of JAOZHP010000045.1, from coordinate 1,944 downwards.
CCATGCTGCCGAGGGTAATGCTCCCTCCCTGTGGCATATTGAAGATTATTATCAAGTTCAGTACATATGCGAGGGCGACCGAGATGGCTACCTCCGCTAAAACCCTAGTATCGAAATCTTTACTCATTCTCTTTTTTTCCTCCGCCAGTATTATCTGGATCAGGTTCAAAGGGTCGACGAGTTAACGTCCTCTCAGCCAGACTGCTGTCCAGCTCCCCCTTCTCATAGGGTGTCTATAGATAGAATTTAAGATTATCCTTTATGTAAACTGAATAGTCTCAAAGGACTTGGTAACGTCGCTGTGAAGTGAGATTGTTCTTCCACTGCACAAGTGCGTCATTAATACGAGATTCGGAGCCAAAGAGCAGTTAACTACTTTTATGAAAACTCTTCAATTTTTGTGGTTTTGATTTAACGATGATAACCCCGTTTTCAACGCTTGGCTTCCTTAACGTTCTATCCACTTCCATCTCCATTGGACCAGAAGTTAATGTCCCTACGCTGTCAGTTACAATGAAACCGCTAGTCTCTAGCAGTTTCCTCACTTCATTTAACGTATATAGACGGGCATGCTGGAACACTGGATCGCCTTTTGAGCCAATATCTCTGTAAAGTTCTCCCCACCTGCTTTCCGAGTTTATGAAAAGAATGGTTAAGGTTGCGTTCTCTTTTCCGGACTCTTTGACTTGAAAGAACACTTGAACTGGGTCCTTTAGAAACTCTATGACTGTAACGATGTACGTAAAAGCAAGTGTTTTTCTGCGGATGGGGAGCCAGTCTCCGACGCCCAGAATCGCTACCTGATGTCTCATCCGTGCCTTGATTAGCATGGCTTTCGAGGGATCAAGGCACACTATTTTACGGTCTTTTTTTGAAAGTTTTTCTGCGAATATTCCGGTTCCTGCCCCTATTTCAAGACCGAGCCCTGTCTCGGGTATCAATGAGTTGACTGCGTTGAGTTCAGCCTCGAATACTTGTCGTCCCTGTGGGTGCTGGTACCAGTCGTCGTACGTGTGAGCGACCTGATTGAATGCCTTTATCGCTTCAGTCAAACGCGTATCAGCTCATCAAGTATAGATACTAGCTTCTCTGGGGTCTCCGCGATTATCGTGGTGGTGGCTTCGATACCGAAGTCACCGGGATGAACGTAGGCGTTAACCAGGGAACCAGTTTCGCGGATATATGTTGTGACTGGGCAGACGTTTTCTTTTGTCTTGGAAGGCAGCACAACGGCTTCCAGACCAAGGTTACTCAGCTTCCCCGGGATATCATTACCGCCCCTAATGTTCACTGCGGCCCTTATCGTGGGGTTGAGTTTATTCGCCTCCATTAGTAGCGATGCAAGGTATCTGGAAGCACCATACTCAACCTCACCACATATCAAGGGTTTTCTTGTGCCACGTGTTATTCTTCCTGATAAGCCGGCGACGTCGGCTGGGCTCTCGGGCTTGGGTTTGGAGTAGACTATGTTTGTCCCAACCTCAGGGATATAGTCAAGGAATCCTTCGAGTTTGGTGAGGTCATCTATCGCTTGATTAACTCGGGTCATAATCTCATCGGTTTGTTTGAAGCTTCCGTATATCTCATCTAAATCGATGCGTTTCTGTTCCTCGACTTCAACTCCATCCACAACGAGACCTGACCCCTCCTCGATGAACCCTGCCTCTACGAAAGTGTAGCCGGCTTGCTTACATCTCTTTTTTGCCTCTTCCATTCCCGTGGCGTCGAGGATGACGATCAGGGTACCATAGGAAGGGGCTCTTAAAATATCGTTTTTGGCTTGGTGAAACTTTGCCGTTATCAGGTTTTTTGATGATATATTTAACCTAAGTTTGAGGCTCTCAGCTAACTCTAGTAATGCGCCTTTTACTCCCCCCTCTGAAACGTCGTGCATTATCTTAACGTATAGAAAGTCCTGTAACGCTAGGATAGCGGGTAATGGTG
>JAOZHP010000044.1 GCA_026014815.1 Candidatus Bathyarchaeota archaeon | reverse complement strand
CCTGGACGTCTTACGCGAAAGGTGGGGAGGCATCTTAGGCGCCCCCATAGTTGACGTACACCACCAATACAGCCACGAAGTGAGACGCATCATACACTGGGCTAACTACGTCACCCGGACTTTCCCGGGAAATCATACCTGGACGGGGCCATTGCGATGGTACGGAAAATACCCACATCCTAAACGACCTAAACCAGAGCCCTGCCCTTTTTGTGGGGGTCACTTTAAGGTCATAGGCTGGCTCTTCGGCTGGCAGGTTGATGAGTGGAACGACTTCGGGCTGAAAAACGGACTAGACCCACCCTGGGAAGATGACAGCAAGATAATGAAGACGAAACGGAGAGCGGCAACATCGGCCAGGCCGGCATATTAGCGAACGTTCGGCCGTCCCTTGAGTCCGGCCTCTTCGCAACCCGAAAAGTCTACACTTCGATGCGCCCCTTAAATGAAACGCAAAGGTTCATGGTCGGCGTCGTCTCGTGGCCATTCATATCTTCGCCTCCGCCGACAGCACCGCCCCCCCTCCTCCGTGCCCGGGCTATGTAAACAAACATCAATCAAAAGTCGTCGGTGGGCCGGTGCCGGCCTGGCCTCAGTCGCCGCTTTCCCCACCCACCCGTAAGCTACACCATGCTTGACTGTCACCCCCGAAAAAAACAAAAGCCGGGGGGTTTGGGGGGTGCACCGCTTGCTTGCGCTACATCAGGTAACCTTAAACGAGGGGGGCTTTGAGGGGGTGCGTAGCTCTCTCTCGCTACATCGGGTAACCTTAAACGAGGGGGGCTTTGTGGGGGTGCGTAGCTCTCTCTCGCTACATCGGGTAACCTTAAACTCAAGATAACCCCCGATGGCTTATTGGTGTCTGTGCGAAAAGTTATATTATATTATGAATGTATGCGTGTAGGTCTGTGCGGTGGGTTATTATATATTATATGTCTGTCTTTACCTGTCCGAGTGTATATCGAAACTATTTCCGGATTAATTAAAGATTTCCCTTGACATATCCGATTCATAGTGTATTCTGCAGGTGTGAAGTTCCTGAAGCATCTCATAGTGGTCGTCGTCAAAGAAATCATACACCTCTTAATGAAACCATTTACCCGGGGTCCCGTACAAAAAGGGGGTGAACCTAATGACCAAGACTCCAGCACAAAAACCTAAGGCACCGAAGCCTGACACCAAAGGCAAATACTTCAAGCGTGCCGAGGATAAAAAGTCAGAATGACCGGGAAGTTCTTTAAACGTGCCGAAGACCCTCGACCGAAGCCGTGTTGTGGCGGTTCGAAATCCACGTGGAAAAACCCTGCCACAACACCCTTTAAGACAACCACTAACATACGAAAGGGGGTGAGAAAGAATGGCTCGAATAATTCTAGGAGCTCTCATCAACGACATCCGTAACGCTATCGGTGCTCTGGTTTTTAGTTCGTGGAAAGGCATCAACTACGTCCGCGATAAAGCCATCACTGTGGCCAATCCTAACAGTGACTCTCAAGCGGCTATACGTGCGCGCCTTAGTGACTTGTCTAAACGATGGTACAATACACTGACTGACGCACAACGTGCCGTCTGGGAAGAGTATGCACTCCAGTTAGGCTCGGCCCAAGACAGTAACCAGGCGCAAGAGGGTGGAACAAAGGTCGTCATCCCCCAAAACCGTGGAGTCATGAGCGGATTCAACGCCTACGTAATGGCCAACGCTCTGGGTTTCTCAGCCGGCATCTTCCCTCTCGGCTTCCACGTTGATAATGCCCCTCTAGGTGTTGACCCACCCAATGCCCCAACCAATCTTGCCTGTGAGTGTAGGTCTATCAGCGGAAATGGTAACGTCCTCAGTCTAACCTGGAACAAACCCATCGAACCACCTACCTTAGGCATAGGCCGTTACAGAATCTGGCTACTATCACTCGACGCAGGTGTCCATAGGCAAATCGTACTGAACTTAGCGTCCGCAAATGAAGCAACCGTTGTTGTGCTAGTGAATATTGCCCAGGGTCAACAGTCGGACATCCGTTTTCTACCCGGGCACTACCATATCCAGATTGATTTCATCAACCCCAACGGTCAGAAGTCTCCGCCGTCTAACGTGTGTCAGACCAAACTCGAACCCGTGACTGAACCGTGTCTTGTAATACCACCGTAACACCCTTGACTGAAAGGTTAAGATTATGCCCGAGAATCCCCCGGGGTATGAGAATCCAGTTGACCACTCTGGGCTTGTACTGGAGCAGGGGGGCAATGGCCCCTCACCCCCGGGGATTCTCAACGGTAAGAACGAGCCAGGGGTAGGGGTCGTCTCCCCTGCCCCTCCCGTTCAAAGTGGTTCCACTTCGCAAACAACCCAGGAAATCATCCCGGAAGCTCAGTACCCCTCTGTTATCTTGACTGATACGGTAAACCTCGACGCCTCGAGGGCTGAAATTCCACTTTATCCACCCACCCGGTGCGAGCTTCGATACATGGTTCTCGGGTGTGGGTGCAACCGGAAGATTGTCCCTAGCACCTGCATGAAAAATGATTGCCTGGTTTGCGCCCCCCACGTAGGCCGTAGACGGTCTAAAGCGGTCTACAAACGATTATTATTATCAACGCTATACCAACGCCATCAATACCAGCGGAAAACAGTCTTATATACCGTATTTACACTACCACCTGAGCAACGTGAGCATTATAAAGACCCTAAAAACTGGCAGAAATTAAGGGGGAAAGCATGGCGACTCTTAAAGAACCACTACGGGGCCCTCTACGGGGTCGAAGCAAGTCACCCACACGGGGACAAAGCCACCGCAAAATTCCACCCACACCTGAACTTCCTATGGATACAAAAGCCTGGATTCCGGGCATATGTAGACCTGGACGTCTTACGCGAAAGGTGGGGAGGCATCTTAGGCGCCCCCATAGTTGACGTACACCACCAATACAGCCACGAAGTGAGACGCATCATACACTGGGCTAACTACGTCACCCGGACTTTCCCGGGAAATCATACCTGGACGGG
>JAOZHP010000043.1 GCA_026014815.1 Candidatus Bathyarchaeota archaeon | reverse complement strand
TCTCGAATGCGCCGGATTCTGCCCAGCGTTTCTGCCATTTGTCTTCGATTTGTCTCCAGTCAACCATATTCATACTATCCTCTATCTATGTTCCATTTAGATGCACCCAGAATAAAGGTTATGAGTAAAAACAGTTGCGCACAAAAAAAGAGAGGTCTCAGGCTCCCAGCTGAGCCTTCACGGCTTTGATCATAGCGTCCTTTGAGTCATGGAACCTGTCGATGCTTCCGCCGCCTTGACCGAAGTATGGGACCCCACCGCACGCCTCGACATCCCATTCACCCATATCGACTATCTTGATCTCTTTGTCTGGCACCGCGCCTCCCTGATAGAGCCTTAACCCGTATTCGGCTTTGTCTCGCTGCATGAATATACAGACTTTTTTCTTGGAATAATAAGGTAAATGTGGTGGAGTGGGGTAGGAACCCGATTATTCTAGGACTGCTCTTATCCTCCGCACGCCTGCGGAAATCCCTTCTTCCTTTATTATCTTAAATTGTCCAAGCTCGCCGGTATTCTCCACATGTGGACCACTGCATAGCTCCACTGAGAAGTCACCTATAGAGTATACTGAGACCTGTTCCACGTATTTTTGCTCGAATATTGCTTGACTCCCCATCTTTATTGCTTCGTCTAACGTAGTCTCAATTCTCTTAACTGGAAGAACTTCCTTAATCTGCTCGTTAACTATCTTTTCTACATCTTTTATCTCTTGATCAGTTAGTTTTCTGTCGAAGTTGAAGTCAAACCTCAGACGTTCCTGTGTTATGTTTGAACCCTTCTGGGTGATCTCTTTCCCCAGGACTCGTCTTAACGCCTCATTGAGTAAGTGTGTCGCGGTGTGCAGTTTCACCGTCTCTTTAGACGTGTCAGCTAGGCCGCTACCAAACTTTTTGTCAGCGCTGACTCTGGATACTTTTTGATGCTTTTGGAACTCTTCATGAAATCCGTCTACATCAACAAAGATACCGTTCTCTAGTCCTAGTTCCTTTGTTATTTCTATTGGGAAGCCAAAGCTCTGGTAAAGGAGGAACGCGTCCTTGCTGTCAATTTTATTCTTGTTTCTGACTATTCTATTGAATCTGTTTAAGCCCCTTGCCAATGTGTTGCTAAATTTCTTATACTCTTTTCTTAGCTCAGTTACGATAAAGTCTTCATTCGACTTTAAGTGAGGATAATCTTCTGAGTATGTTTCTATTACGATCTGAGATAATGCGCTTAGGAACTCTTCTTCTATACCCATCAGTTTTCCGTGTCTGATAGCTCCTCTAATGACTCTCCTTAAAACGTATCCTTGCTCCACATTCAAGGGAACTATTCCTTCAGCTAGAAGAAAAGTGGCTGCACGAGAATGATCACATATTACTCTAACGTTTCTAGTTTGATTTTCAGAGATTTCTTCAATACCCGCTAGTTCTTTGATTCGATTAATTATGGGGAGGAATGTTTCGATTTCATATACGTTATCTTTTCCCTGTAAGACTGCGACTGTTCGCTCAACTCCCATCCCCGTGTCAACGTTTTTCTGTTCAAGCAGTTCATATTCTCCGTCTGGGGTTCTATTATATTCCATGAAGACGTTGTTCCATATCTCATTGAATTTTCCACAACTGCAGCCAGGATTGCATTCACTTCCACACGGCTCTTTACCCGTGTCATAAAATATCTCCGTGTCAGGTCCACATGGCCCAGTGCTGCCTACTGGGCCCCACCAATTATCTTCTCTCGGTAAATAGAATATTTTCTCCTTGGGGAAACCTAGTTCTTCCCATATTCTTGCGCTTTCTGTGTCACTTGGTACTTTCTCGTCTCCTGCGAAGATTGTGACATAAAGCCTTTTTTTATCGATATTGAGCCATTCCTTGCTTGTTAGGAACTCGTAGCTCCATCGGATGGATTTTTCCTTAAAGTAATCTCCAAGAGACCAGTTTCCCAGCATCTCAAAAAAGCTCAGGTGGAAATTATCCCCTACTTCATCGATGTCGTTAGTTCTGAGGCATTTTTGTATGTTTACTAGTTTTTTCCCACTTGGATGCGGTTGACCTAGTAGGTAGGGTACAAGTGGATGCATTCCAGCCGAGATGAATAATGCGGTTGGATCGTTTTCTGGTATAAGAGATGCATTCGCAATTACTTTATGTCCGTTTTTTTGGAAAAACTCCAAGTACATCTTTTTCAATTTGCCAGAACTAATCAATTAAACCACTTTAGTTGCATTTGTAAATCATTTAAGGATATCTTAGGCACATAGACGGAACGTAAGCTCTCGTCCTGTGTCCAGTAATGTTCACCGCAATGTGTACATTGTTTGCGAATAAATCCATGTTCCCTGAAAAAGGGAAGATCAAATGCATCTGACGGTATCTGCACCTATGAAATCCTCCTTAAAACTAGGATAGTGTTGGTTGAATTAAAAGAAATTTGGGGAGAATTAGCCAAAGAGGGCGCCGAGACCCTGAAGGTCCTCTTCCTCTTTTTCCTTCTCCTCTTCAGGCTCCTCCTCAGGAGCAGCCTCATCCTCTGCGGCTGCGGGAGCGGCGGCAGGGGCGGCACCAGCGCTGAACACTGGAGCTTTGAGAGCTTCTTCGATGTCAACCTCTGTGAGGGCGGCGACGAGTGCCTTGATTCTTGTTCCATCTGCTTGAACGCCCGCCGCGGTAAGTGTGTTTTTGATTGAGTCTTCACTGATATCTTTGCCTGCGCTGTGAAGGAGCATAGCGGCATACATGTATTCCATACTTTTCATCTCAATTGATAGTCCATTCTATCAGACTGCTATCATACAACCACACCGCTTATTTTTATTCTTTCCTATTTTCCGAAACCACGCTGGAAACCATTTTATCCGCAACATCACGTTATCAGAGTTGAATCAAAATTGACTGTGAGAGTAGAGAGAAAGCCAAGAGAAGAGATCACAGCATTCGATAACAGCACACTCAACCCAGTAACCAAGCCAGTAGCCTACGTGAAGCCAGGCGATATAGTCGAGGTAACCACATGGGACGCCTACGGGGGCGTCGTGGACCCTGAGACCACGTTCCAGCAGGCCATCGAGAAAGGCATCGTTGGTTCACTGAACCCTGTCACAGGGCCCATCCATGTGGAGGGGGCTGAACCGGGTGACACCTTGGTCGTTGAGATAATAGATATCGAGCTACCTGAGTGGGGTGGTAGCAGCATCATTCCCGGCTTCGGTGCACTAGAGGGATGGGTCAACCTCATGGAACCCAGAACCAAGATCAGCTACATCCGGGACAACAAGGTCATCTATGAGACCGACCACGGCGAGACCATCGAGATACCCGTTGAGCCCTTCATAGGCACCATCGGCGTCTCACCTGCATACGAGGCCATCCAGACACTTGCACCTGGAGCCCACGGAGGCAACATGGACTGCCCAGACGTTCGGGCTGGAAACAAGTTATACCTCCCAGTCGGTGTACCGGGAGCACTCTTCGGATTGGGGGACGTCCACGCAGTACAGGGAGACGGAGAGATCTGCGGCACCGCGGTAGAGATCAGCGCCGTCGTGAAGCTAAGATTCAGCGTAGAGAAGAAGACCATCGCGTGGCCCAGAATCGAGTCAGACACCGAGATCATGACAGTGTGCAGCGCAAGGCCACTGGAGGACGCGGCTAAGCTCGCTTACAGGGAGATGGTCAACTTGATGGTAACCGAGTATGGCTGGGACAGGGACGACGCCTACATGTTCCTAAGCCTCGCAGTGAAAGCCCGGATAGCACAGATCGTTGACCCCCTCTACACGGTGGTCGCCAAGCTAGACAAGAAATACCTCACAAAGAGGTAGCTATTTTTCCATAAGTTTCTTGAGGTTCTTGACCCAATGCTTGTCGCCAGCGATAGCCTCGCTTATCCTCTCTATCTCTGAGTTATAGGTCTCGAACTCCTCATCTTGGCTAATGATGAGTAAAGCGATCTTTCCTTTAACGTGCTTAATCCCAGCAATCTTATAGTCGCCAACCCCGACTTTGATGTTTTTCACAGGGGTATCCTTTGCGAGGTTAAAAATCTTGTTTAAAACCCGATCATTGATAGCTTTGGGAAGCTCCCATCCCTCGGGATAAGTGTGAACTCTATTTCCAATCAACGATTTTACGACAACAACTACATGGGTCTCCCCTTTTTCTGATACTTCATTACTCTGAACAGGTGTTATCGCGGAGACGCCGTTTCCAAGAAGCTTACTAGTGTGCTCTCTTCTGAGCCTAATATAGTCCTCTGGCTCAATGTTGTCATCCTTGAAAAGATCATCCAGCTCCCTGAGTTTCTGCTTGGTGTCCGCCAGTTCATTCTCTATGCCTTGACTCGCTACTCGGATTGACTGAACGACCTGCTGGTCAGTTGTGACTCTCTTGTTCCTTAACTTGAGGTCTGTCTTCCAGGCCTTGATGCATATTTTACAAGTCTCTAGGGGGATGTTCTCCGATTGAAATGAGCAGGCCTTGCCTTCTACGAATACACAGTTTCTCTGACCTGTCATCTTGTTACCCGTGGTGTTATCTCTAGTAGTCTCTGAGTTCGATTATTGCTGATTCATACTCCAGCGCTATGTCTGTCTTCTCTATGATTACCTTCACGGTGGTTACGCTTGTGGTGGTGTGTAGATGATAGTACTCGATGTCCTCGACGCCGGTATATGTGGTCCAAGTAACCCATCCGCCGCTATCTATGTTTTCTTTCACGGCGCTGCTACTTATCGACTGAATGATGTCACCGTTTATGTCGAGTGGCTGCATGGTGATGTTTACGTTATCGGTGCCGGATGATGGCACACTGATTACAGCAACCATCAACACCCGGTTCTTTCCCAGAGGTTTCGCATGGAATGAAGTTACTGATCTGTCTGAGGCTATAGTGTCTGCCTCATAGAGTGACATCTCTTGTGTGGTGGTTGTGATAGTCCACGCTTGGGTTGTGGTGATCAACGCCATAGCTACTAGAACGATGAGTACGACAACGTTTCTTCTTTTCATCTTTAAGCCCTCTTAGGATGCTATTCGCGTTAGTTCAATATCACCTTAATGTGATAATGTATGTAAACGCAGTGTATACGCTATGTCAATATCTGTTAACTATTGGTAACCACCAATATAAATTTACATAAAACAGTCAATACCGTGACGCTGGTCTATGGTTTTTTTAATTATTTATGCATCCATCTGTGTCGGTAAAATACACGTTAAAACACCTGAAAAAAGGAATCAAACAACAAAAAATAGGGCAGCCGTTAATTCACCCAAAGAATCCATACATAAAATGGGTTAGCCAAACTTTTTTATTTCAATCATGTGGTTAAGAGTTGCTGAACCTGCAGGAAAGACTAGGTATATATGTCGGTACTGCAGAAGTTCAAACAATCTGGGAAAAGAAGAAAAATGACAACCGCATACGACGTACCAGCCGACGTACTAATCGAGAAGCTCTCAGGCTACTTCAAGGAGAACATAAGGGAGCTCACTCCGCCCGAGTGGTCCGGATACGTGAAAACTGGTAGCCACGTGGAAAAGGTGCCTCAGAACCCTGACTGGTGGTACGTGAGAAGTGCCAGCATCCTCAGAAAGATCTACATGAACGGCCCCATAGGAGTAAGTAGACTCAGGAAAGAGTACGGGGGCAGGAAGAGGAGAGGCGTAAGACCCGCCCACTTCGCGAAGGCTGGTGGAAACATCATAAGGTCAATCCTACAGCAGCTTGAACAGGCAGGGCTCGCCCAGAAAGACGACGCCAAAGGTAGGAACGTCTCAGGTAAGGGCAGAAGCCTGCTAGACGCGATGTCCACCCAGATAAAACGCGACTTGGACAGAGATCGTCCAGAGCTGAAAGATTACTAAGTGAAAGTCAATGTCATCAGACGAGGAGCTTCAGAGGTTAAGGGAAAGGCGTATGGCTGAGATGCAGTCACAGCAAGGCCAGCAGGAGCAGGCCGCCAGAGCCCAAGCTGAAGCAGTGGATGCCCAGAAAGAGGCACTCATACGAAAAATCCTCACCCCTGAGGCAAGACAGAGACTCCACAACGTCAAGATGGTAAGGCCAGAGTTCGCGACTCAGCTAGAGATGCAGCTCATACAGATCGCTCAGAGCGGACGAGTGCAGCTACCTATCGACGACGAGCTACTCAAGAAGCTGCTCGCTCAGATACAGAGCCAGCAGGCGAAAAGGGACATAACAATTAGGAGAATATGAAAATGGCTAGAAACAAGCACCTTGCTTACAAGCTTCGCCTCGCGAAGGCAGGTAAGTCTAAGAAATCGGTGCCCGCCTGGATAATCGCCAAGACACAGGGTGACGTCAGGTGGAGCCCAAAGAGCAGAAGAAACTGGCGAAACAGGAAGCTAAGAGCATAGGAGGAACCCGTGAATGTCTGAATTAGAGCGAATTTACACAGTCCCTCTCGGCCGTGCCTGGGTCGCCCAGAAATATCGCCGAGCAGAGAAGGCAATGATGGTCCTCAAAAAATTCACTGAGCGCCACATGAAGCCAACCGAGATCATAATCGACCAATCCGTGAACAAGGCTATCTGGGCTAGAGGCATCAGGAACCCCCCACGGAAGATCCGTGTCAGGATGACAAGGGACAGCGAAGGCGTAGTAACTGTAAACCTTGCGGAGGCAGAGCAGTGAGCGTCAAGCAGTACAGGATCAAAGGAGAGATAAACAAGAAAAAGTTCTTCGAGCCTCTCACCTTCGATAAGATCATCTCAGCGGCCAAGCAGGAGCACGCCGTTGAGCGTATTTTCGCGGAGATGGGGAGCCGTCACCGCGCAAAGCGTTACGAGATAACCATCAAAAGCGTAGAGGAACACACTCCTGAGGAGTAACCTCATTGTCTCAGGATAAGGAAAGGCAGCTTCGCAGACTCGTCTCCGAGATAAGGATGATGGAGACATCGGTCCAGACGTTGGAGCAGAGGAGGCAGATGCTCGCCGCCACCATCGCTGAGACAAGACTTGCCCAAAACAGTCTCAGGGACCTAAGGAACGTTGATTCCGGTAACCCTATGCTGGTGCCCATAGGCGGCGGCGTGTTCATGAACGCGCAGCTCGGTGACATAGGCAACGTGATCATCAACATCGGAGCGAATACCTCGGTGGAGATGAGCTACGATCAGGCGATAACCGAGATCACTGAACGCCTCCAAGAGATGGATAAAGCACAGACCAGCGTACAGGAGCAGCTAGGCCAGATTCTCGCCCAGCTTGAGTCTCATCAAGGAATGGCGGAAAGGTTATCAATGGAAATCCAGAACGCCATTCAAGGTGCAGTCTAAATGTTCGAGAAGCTCCGCCAAGGCCTCAAAGACATCGTCAACAAAATAAGCAACACAGGTCTCACAGAGAAAGATCTTGAGCCCATTCTATGGGATCTACAGCTACAGCTCATCGGCAACGACGTTAGCGTCGAGATAGCCGAAAAGGTCTGCAGCGAGCTAAAAGACAGGCTGCTAGGTGAGGGCGCTCCCCGTTTCGGAGACAAGTCTGAACAGGTGAGGGAGACACTCAAAGAGAGCTTGGAGGCTGTGATGAACGGCAGCCACGACCTAGACCTCTTGAAGATGGCGGCGGAGCACAAGAAACGCGGAGAACTTTTCAGCGTCATGTTCGTGGGCATCAACGGCACCGGCAAGACCACCACCATAGCCAAGTTGACCCACTTGTTGCTGGAGAAAGGGTACAGCGTCGTCCTCGCGTCAGGGGACACCTACAGAGCCGGGGCAATTGAGCAGCTTGAAGAGCATGGCAGACGCCTCGGCGTTCGTGTAATTCGCCACAAGTATGGCTCAGACGCGGCTGCTGTCGGTTTTGACGCCGTTGAGCACGCCAGAGCACAGGGCATAGACGTTGTACTTATCGACACCGCTGGCAGGATGCAGACAAACAGGAACCTCATGGACGAGTTGATCAAGGTTAAACGTGTGGTTCAACCAAAACTCACCATCATGATACTTGACAGCCTCGTAGGCAACGACGCAACAGAGCAGGCGATGACCTTCAACAACCAAGTAGGCTTCGACGCGGCTGTCCTTACCAAGGTGGACGCGGACGCCAAGGGTGGAAGCAGCCTGAGCGTCTCGTATCTCACAGGGAAGCCTGTGATATACATCGGAGTGGGACAGGAATACAAGGACCTGCAGCCTTTCGACGCTGAGTGGTTCGCCGAGAAGATACTGGGAGATTCGTAAACTTTAACTAGGATTCACAGGTAGATGGGTTGAACAACATGGGATTCAACGAATTCATCCAGTCCGCGGACAGGCTCTTAAGGACACTTACTCGTCCCGACTGGAAGACCTACTGGATGAGCATCAAAATAGTGTTCGCCGGCATCGGTGCACTCGGCGCTGTTGGATTCCTTATCCGGTTGATCTCGGTAACGCTGCAGGGCGGCGGAGCCATAGCTTAATCATCTGATTGACTCAGAAACCTGTTAGCAGTGATAAAGCCAGTAATCAGGTATATTGTCAAGGAAGCGAGTTTACTCGATGTTCTTGTTGTAGGGGTACTTAACGTAGAATAGGTACATGAGGACGAACATGAAGCCCAGGGCTACGACCAGGACTTCCTCAAACTCGAATAATAGAAGGGCTGTGTCGTGTGTTTCGTAGCCCACCAATGACATTAAAGTTGACATTACTCCCATGTATTTTCACCGGCATCAGTTATGCACTACCGGGTTTTATATTTCTTCCCTTACTCCAGTTTTAGGAATATTAATATCTTTGCTGGTCACAAAGCATGGTGCATCGGGCGTGGTCTAATTATCCGAAAGAATGATAAGAACTTCCCTTTACGCGGTAAAGGTTACGAATGGTCAGGAGCGTACCGTAGCTCTCATGCTGGCTGACAAGGCCAAGGTTGAGGGACTGCAGATAGCCGCTATTCTGGCGCCAGCTGAGTTAAAGGGATACGTCATCATCGAGGCGCGTACGCCACACATCGTTGATGAGTTAATCCGTGGCATGCGTCACAGCCGTGAACGTGTGCAGGGCACCATCAGCCCGGATGAGGTTGACCACTACATAGAGACCAAGCCAGTAGTAGAAGGCCTAGAAGAAGGAACCCTGGTCGAAGTGATCGCGGGGCCCTTCAAGGGAATGCAGGCACGTATCGTCCGTGTGGATGTCTCCAAGGAGGAGGTAACCATCGAGATACTAGAGGCGGCGTTTACTTTGCCTATCACTGTACACGCTGACTATGTCCGAGAACTGAAAGGAGTAATAAAATAATGGTAGAAATGACCTTAAACTTCATCGTCAACGCGGGCAAGGCCACAGGTGGCCCACCCATTGGACCGGCCCTTGGCCCACTCGGCGTAAACATCATGGCCATCGTCAACAAGATCAACGAAGAGACAGCTGAATACGACGGACTGCCAATCCCAGTAGACGTAATCATCGACACAGACACACGACAATTCGAGATCAAGGTTGGAATGTTAACCACTTTCGCCCTCATCAGTCAGGCGACTGGAATAACCAAGGGCAGCGGTGAGCCCAACAGCAACTACGTGGCGGACATGACCTTTGAGCAACTCATCGGAGTCGCCAAGAAGAAACGTCCAGGAATTTTCGCTACGAGTCTCAAGACCGCTGTACGAGAAGTATTAGGCACATGCCAGAGCGCCGGAGTCACCATCGAGGGACGACCCGGCAAAGAAGTGCAAGAAGCCATCCTAGCCGGCGAGTACGACGACCAGCTAGCGGAGGCAGAATAAACCTTTAAATCATATCTCATGTGAGATTGAGGAGAACTCAAAATGTCAATCCCAAGGGAACAATTAGAGAACGCAGTCGCGAAGGCCAGGGAGGCGTCTCCTGCCCGTAAATTCGAGCAGAGCTTCGACCTAGTCATAAACCTGAGGGAGCTCGACATGAACAAGCCTGATAACAGAGTCAACGTCCGGGTCCAGCTGCCTAACAGCATCGGGGGCCGGAAGGTACTCGTGTTCGCCTCGGGCGACCTAGCGCTGAGATCAAGGAGGGCAGGAGCGGATGCAGTCATTGAGCCCGCTGAACTTGACCAGCTTGCGACGGACAAGAAAGCCGCCAAGAAGCGGCTTGCAGATTATGATGTGTTCGTCGCTGAGGCACCAATGATGCCAACAGTAGGTCGTGTCGCAGGTCCTATCTTGGGTCCAAGGGGAAAGATGCCTACCCCTGTTCCCCCACAGGCACCCATAGATAACATAATTGAACGCGAGCGCCGAATGGTTGTTCTGAGAAGCAGTGACAAGCCGTTTGTTCACTGCATTATAGGAAAGGAGAATATGAGCGACGAAGATGTCGCCCAGAACATCGAGGCAGTCATCACCAACGTGACTGAAGCGACGAAGAGAGGCTTTGCGAACATTAAAACAGTGTTCCTGAAGCTGACCATGGGCGACTCCGTCAAGGTATACTAGGTGAATGCTATGTCCAGTCATATTCCACAAGAGAAATATCAGAAAGTTCAGGAGACCGTCGAGCTTCTCAAACAGTACGATATCATAGCAGCCGCTGACCTGAACAAGGTTAACAGCGCCATGCTTCAGGACATGAGGAAACAGCTAAGAGGCCGACTCCAGTTCAAGGTGCTCAAGAACACCTTGATGCGTAAAAGCATGGAGGAGGCAGGTAAAGTGGGCAGCGACGAATTCATGAATGAGGTCGCGGGCCCCAACGTCTTCATGTTCACCAACGGCAACCCCTTCAAGGTAGCCATGGAGCTAGACCAGAACAAGGTAAAGGTGTTCGCCAAGCCGGGAGACATCGCACTAACCGACATTGTCATCTCCGCCGGTAACACCGGCCTGAGTCCAGGTCCCCTCATCGGAAAGTTCGGTGTCCTAGGCATCCGGACAAGGATCGAGGCAGGGAACATCTGGGTCACACTGGATTCAACAGCCTGTAAGGCGGGTGAGGCAATTAACGAGGACTTAGCCGACCTCCTTCAACGATTAGGCGTCAAGGCCGCAGAGATGAGCCTCAGAGTGAAGGCAGTGTACGAGAAGGGAGACGTGATTCCCGGAGAAGCACTGCTACTAGACCTAGACGAGTACCGGGTCAAGCTGGAGCAGGCCATCGGAAAAGCGTTCCAGGTAGCAGTAGAGGCAGCGTACGCTACGCCTCAGACAGCGCCGATCATCCTAGCGAAGGCAATCGCGCAGGCGAGGGCCGTAGCCATGGAAGCGGAGTGGGCTACCAAGGACACCGTCGAGCTGCTTATCGCGAAGGCGAACGCACAGGCCAGAGGTCTTGCCAGCATGGTTGGCAAGAAGATGGCTAACGCATAACCTCATCTTTTTTCTAAACTTTTAACCAGCTTCTCTCCCTAGACTATACTATGTCTGATTCTCTCAAGGAGTACAAGGAGAAACGGGACTTCGGGGAGACGCCGGAACCGGAAGGCGAGATAACTGGGAGGAGGTCATTCATCTTTGTGGTTCAGAAACATGCCGCTCGGAATCTCCACTATGATCTTAGGCTGGAGTCTGGTGGTGTCCTGAAGTCTTGGGCTGTACCGAAGGGACCCAGTATGGACCCCAAGGTGAAGCGCCTCGCCGTGCCAACCGAGGATCACCCCATGGCGTACCATGACTTTGAGGGCGTCATACCTCAGGGACATTACGGGGCAGGCACGGTCATCGTATGGGACTCAGGCACCTACAGGAACCTGAAAGGCGACGAGGTCTCACTCGGAGAGAACTTGGAGGAGGGCCACGCCACGGTGTGGCTTGAAGGCGAGAAACTGAGAGGAGGCTTCGCTATTCTCAGGACGGGTGGCGGTAAGAAGCCAAGGTGGCTGTTCTTTAAGATGAAGGACGAGGAGGCTATGCCGGGTACTGATATCCTCGTGGAGAGACCTGAATCGGTGAAGACTGGTAGGAGCCTTGAGGAGGTAGCCGAGCAGGAGAAGCCGACTGACATGAAGGATTTTTCCTAAGTTTCTTAATGAACTAGACTGATCATGTTTCATGGCATCCGAGGTATCTGTGGCGCAGTCATCTGTCGCTACGGGTGATCCCCATATTTGTAGTGACTCCAGTAACAGGAACAACATCGTTTACTCTGTATACGAGACACTCGTAAAGAGGAACGATGAAGGCAGATTCATTCCTTCTCTTGCACGGCAATGGAACGTTGAGTCGGATGGATTGACATGGGCATTCGAGTTGAGGGATGACGTCAAGTTCCACAACGGGGATTCTATGGGGGCACAAGACGTTGTTGCATCCCTGAATAGAGTGATTGATCCAGCTATCGGTGGAGCGTACGGTACCCAAGGCGTTTATGCTAGTTACATCGGGGACGCGGAGTTCAAGGCAACCAGAAGCAACGTAGTCAAGATAGTAACCAAGGAACCCATGGCGGACCTGCTAGACCTGCTTGTGGAGATGCCCATCGGCCCCGAAGACGAGCTAGACCGGCTACCCAACGAGTACATCGGCACAGGTCCATGGCAGGTAGCCAAGAAGACACGAGACGAGCAGCTTTTGACCAGATTCAGAGATCACTGGGGCGAAAAAACAGAGGTGGAGGAGGTCACATGGCTGGCTGTGCCTGACGCCTTGGAGCGAGCTCAGATGGTCGTGGACAGAGACGCTGATATCAGCTGTACAATAGGGTTAGAAGGTAAGAGTGTCATCGAGGAGGATGGCCGAGCCAAAGCGGTGCCATGGGAAAGCGGTCTATGCATCATATACATGTTTAACGCCCTGCAGGGGCCATGTACTGATACGCGTGTTAGACAGGCACTTAACCACGGTCTCGACGTTGATTCAGTCATTAAGGATGTGAAGAAAGGAGCCGCTTCAAGGCTTAGCGGATACCTGACGCCCCATCATTACGGTTACGATCCAGAAACCAAGCCATACGTATTCGATCAGGATAAGGCTAGACGTTTTCTAGCTGAGGCGGGGTACCGTGACGGCTTGAAGCTCGTGATGGATATCCCAACGACGATGCCTGATGAGGCTCCTGAGTTAGCGGAACATATGAAGACACAGTACTCCATGATCGGCGTCGAGGTGGAGGTGAAGAGTTACCATGACAGACCTGCATACGCTGAGATGGTGAGAGACAAACAGATACATGATCTCTGCTGCTTCGACTCCAGCCCCCGCAGCACCTTCAGGGTGCTAAGGGAGAAGCTTCACTCAGGGCAAAGGGGACCGTGGTGGCAGGGATATAACAACCAAGAGGTTGACTGTCTCATCTGGACAGCCCAGAGAACTTTTGACTACGACGCCCGGGAGGAGATCTACCGTGAGATCTACAGGACAGTGCATCGTGATGCGCCGTGGGTGTTCCTTTACAGGCCAACGTATTACTGGGGTGTGGGCTCAAGAATGGGTGAATGGATGCCTGAACTGGACGGCATGGCTAGAATTAGATGAGGAGGGGCCCCATGCACCTAGGGGTGAACCACAAGTGGTTTCACCATACCTAGTTTCGGCATGGGGTGTCAGCTATTCCTCATAACTCCCAGTTCTTTAAGATATTACAAAGTTATGGAATAGAGATCCATGAAATCGTTACTCGCCGTAGGGCTTTGTCAGGAACTGCAGTATCTCGATGACGTACCCTGATGGGTCCCAGAGGAGGAAGCCCGACATGTGGATGTCGTCTCCTACCTGCGGCGGGTGGTTAGTCTTGACACCCTGCTCCGTGAGCTTGCTGTACCATGCGTCTATGTCGTCCACCATGAAGCTGAGCATCACAGGCTTCTCTTTTTGTGGCTTGAGAAAACCTTTCTCCGAGTCTACTAGGCCAACATGGCTATCAGCGCCCACTTTGAATATCTTGACCCAGTCCCTGTCCATGACCTGCTTGAAGCCCATTGTGTCCCTGTAGAACTTGTTAGCCTTCTCGATGTCGTCGTGGTACGTGAACGTGATCATTCCTTCAATGCCTTTCATGACTATCACTCCTTACGATGCCACGTAGTCTATATCTTTACTGAGTTTTACCGTATGGCTTGACGAGCCATTGAAGAATCTCGATGAGGTACCCCTCCGGGTCCCTGAATAGCATAGTTCTCATCTTTAGGTATGGTTGCTCTGTGGGAGGCTGCTCTATCTCGACTTCTTTCTCCACGAGTAATCTGTGCCACTCATCGATATCGTCGCTGAAGTAGCTGAGCATCACTGGCTTGTCTTCCATTGCCTTGATGTAGCCCTCCTTTCCGTCAACGAGCCCAACGTGTACGTCATTGTATACTTTGTAGACCTTGGCGAACTCCACGTCGATTACTGGCTCAAAGCCCATGACATCACCATAAAACTTTGCCGCGGCGGCGAGGTCGTTATAGTAAAAGAATGTGATGGTGCCGTCTATCTTCATGGATATGACTCCATATTCCGGTGTTAAATATCCAGTGCACAACCAATTAGACATATTAAACAAACTCAAAGATAAGCTCGCGAAGGGTGAGACCGCGTGGGGCTCATGGTTCAAGGCGTAAAGACTACTCTAGCTGCGTTAAAAAAATAAAAACTGTGGGGAGGCGTTACTCCCCTTTTTTACATTTTTCCTAGTTTTTCCTCGGAGAGGTAGAATTTACCGTTGTGCTCAAGGAATGCACTGGATTGACCCATATTCATTTGCATCATCTCGAACATCGGCGGAAGCCCCAACTCCTCAATAGACAAAGCTGTCTCGGGTGAGACGGCGCCTTTCTCCTTGAAGGTCTCGGCTATCTGCATCATCCTCTCCTGCATCATAGCTGGTGAGGGTCTCATGCCTCCATGCATGCCTCCCCCCATGCCACGCATACCCCTTCTTCCCATCATACCCTGTGGCTGCATCATGGGTTCAGGTCGTTCAACTGGTTTGATGTACTCAAAGTCTACGTCGTCCTTGGTTCCCTTGAATTGGCTCATGTAGAGGTTGTAGTAGAAGCCTTTCTTCTCTAGTAGCTGCGTGTGTGTTCCCCTCTCGATTATCTTGCCGTCGTTGATGACAAGCACCATGTCAGCGTTCCTGATGGTGCTGAGCCTGTGTGCGATTACGAAAGCGGTTCTTCCTTCCATGAGATTCAGCAACGCCTGCTGTATCTGGATCTCGGTCCTCGTGTCAACGCTGCTAGTGGCCTCGTCCAGTATAAGTATAGACGGATCTGCCACAATTGCCCTCGCGATGCTGAGTAGCTGCCGTTGCCCTTGACTCAGGTTGGTGGCTCTCTCGCTGAGGTTGGTCTCGTATCCCTGCGGTAGCCTCCTGATGAAGCCGTCTGCGTTTGCAAGCTTGGCGGCGGCGATACAGTCCTCCTCGGTTGCCTCAAGGTTCCCGTACTTGATATTGTCCATCACTGTGCCGCTGAATAGGAACACGTCCTGAAGGACGATTCCAAGCTGTCTTCTGAGGTCATCTTTCTTGATCTGCTTGATGTTCATGCCATCGATGGTGATACTTCCGTCTTGGATATCGTAGAACCGCGTGAGCACATTGACCATTGTCGTCTTTCCTGCGCCTGTCGGCCCTACAAGGGCTATGGTTTGTCCCTTCTTCGCCTTCAACGTGATGTGTTTGAGTACCTGTACTTCCGGAACGTACCCGAAGTCAACCTCGTCGAAAACCACTTCGCCTTCCAATTCGTATACGCTAATTGCGTCCTCAGCGTCAGTTAGCTCAGGTTCGGTGTCGATTACCTCAAATATTCTCTCGGCTCCTGCCAGTGCACTCTGGATGCTATTGTAGAGGTTAGCAAAGTGTCTGAGCGGATCAGCGAACCTTCTACTATAGGTTATGAAGGTTGCGATGATTCCAACCGTTGCCATCCCTTTGATGACCATGTAGGCGCCGATTCCTGCAACTATCGCGATGTTTGCGTTGCTCAGTATGCCCATCAATGGTGGGATCAACATGGCGTATGTCATTGCTTTTATACCTAGGTCCCTAACCTCGGTGTTGAGCTTGGTGAATTTTCTGTTCACTGATTCCTGCTGATCAAAAGCAATCACTACACGTTGACCTGAGATGGTCTCCTGCATGGTGCCGTTGAGCATACCCAGGTTCATCTGAAGTCCCCTGAAGCTTTCCCTTGTCTTCCCACCCACAAGAGCCGTCAACACGACCATAATGGGGAAGACGATGAGGCTCGCTAACGCCAATCGTACGTTCAAGCTGAACATCATCACTAGGATTCCTACCAGCGTGATGGAGTTCTGGATGAGCTGGGTAACATTCTGGGATAGCGCTGTCCCTATCGCGTCTATGTCGTTCGTGAGCCTGCTCATGAGGTCCCCAGTGGGGCGCTTGTCGAAGAAGCTTAGGCTCAACGTCTCCATGTGCTCGAAAAGCTCTTTCCTTAGCTTCATGAGGCTTCGCTGGCTGATATCTGCCATAACCCATCCCGCGCCCATCGACGCGATGGTTCCAGCGACATAGGTTCCCGCGAGAATAGTAATAATCCTCACTAATCCCTCCCGGTCACCCGTCAAGATGAACTGATCGATGGCGACTCCCTGCAGGTATGGACCAGCTAAGTTTAGCAAGGCGCTCGCTACTGTCAACACCGTGACCATAATCAAGAGAATCCTATACTCTCCAAGGTAACTAAGAAGTCTACGGAGTATTCCTTTCGCGTCTTTTGCTTTCTCTACGTTTCTCATCATTCTGGGTCCGCGGCGAGCCATACTGCTTCTCTGCTGGGGGTCATCTTTGTCGGATGGTTGTCCTCTTGAGGATCCCCCGAAGTGGCCACTCATTGATGAGCACCTCCGTCACCTAGTTGACTGTCATATATTTCCTTGTAGATGGGGCTTGTATCCATTAATTGAACGTGGTTTCCCTCTGCTACTATCCGTCCCTCATCCAATACGAGGATCTTGTCTGCATTGAGAACCGTGCTGATCCTCTGGGCTATGATGAAACTGGTGGTGTCTGCCATCATTTTCTCCAGTGCCTCCTCGATCTTCGTCTCGGTCTCGACGTCAACGGCGCTGGTGCTGTCATCCAGAAGGAGTATCTTGGGCTTTACTAGTAGCGCCCTTGCGATTGCCACTCTCTGTTTCTGGCCTCCGCTAAGGTTCACGCCTCTCTGACCGACCATGGTATCGTAACCCTGAGGGAACCCAGTTATGAATTCGTGAGCTTGTGCAGCTTTTGCGGCGGTGAATACTTCGTCGTCGGTTGCGTCTGGTTTTCCATACCTGATGTTGTCTCTGATTGTTCCGCTAAAGAGTACTGCATCTTGTAGGCTGATGCCGATGTTTGCTCGTAGATTATTCATGTCCATGTCCTTGACATCGACGCCGTCGATCGTCACACGTCCCTTGTTGGTATCATAAAACCTTGGAATTAGATTGATTAGACTAGACTTACCCGAACCGGTTGAACCCAGAATAGCGACATTCTGCCCCGGTTCCGCCGTAAAGGATACGTCGGTTAGCACCGGGTCTCCACCGTCGTCGCGGTAGCTGAAGGTTACGTCCTCGAATACGACTCTTCCCTCAACGTTTTCTAGCCTGACTGGGGTCTCTTTATTTTGAACCTCTGCTTCGGTATCCAGTACCTGCATGATTCGTCCAGCTGACGCGTTAGCTGCTGAGATCTGTCCAGCCATCATTGCGAGCATCATGACAGGGAACATAGTACTGAAGAGGTAGTTGATGAAAGCCATTATCTGGCCGACACTAGTTACGCCTGCGTATACCTGTAAGCCACCATAATAAATTATTGCGACTGTTCCAAAGTTCATCAACGCCATTATGATTGGGAAGAAAATGCTCAGTAATTGTGTGAATCTAAGCTGAGTCTCAAATAGCTGTGTGTTAGCACCCTCAAACCTCTCGTTCTCATATTCTCGCCGCACGAACGCCTTTACGACCCTGATACCTGACAGGTTTTCCTGCATCACTTGGTTTAGAGCCTCTAAACGTTCCTGTACCTTCGAGAAGTATGGGGTAACAACTCTGATGAATGCTGTTACGAGAACCAGAGTTATGGGTAGAAGTATTAACATGATGTTGGCTAGCTTTGGGTTAGTCGCATACATGATGCTTAGACTACCAATGAACATCAAGGGAGCCCTTGTGAACATCCTGAGACCCAAGACAATGAACATCTGAATCTGGTTGATGTCGCTGGTCATACGCGTCAATAGCTGCCCCGTCGTGAAATCATCCAAGTTGCCGAAGCTGAATGTTTGTATCTTCTTAAAGACCGACTCACGAAGATCAGCCTCAAAGCTCCTAGCAACCTTCACCGCGGCAATAGTGTTACCAACCATGAAGAGAGCGCTGGCGATACTGGCTCCAATCATGAGTAGGCTTGTGTTGATTATTTTGGCCATGTCTTTGTTGGCGATGCCATCGTCGATGATCACCTGGACTAGCCTAGGTATGCTAAGGTCAGCTGCGACCACAAGTCCAAGAAGAATCATTGCAGCGATGGCCTCTTTTTTGTATGGTTTAACGTAGTTGAGAATTCGTCTAAAATCACTCATGTTAATTAATTCCTATTTTTTTTATTTCGCCTGTAGTGTCATCTAAGATCTTTTGAAGTTTCTCAGTGCCAATCTCGTTTACCTTTGTTTTGCTGTAGGCTTCATCGAATGCGTCCAAGAGCCCGCTGAAGCTCTCGTAGAGAGGCTCGGGCATCTCCCTGTGAAGTCTCCAGTACATTTTGCGGAAGCATTTATTTCTGTTTCTGATGTGTTGACCGTGTTCTAGCTGCTCGTTGATCTCTTTTAACCCTTTATCGGTTAGCTTGAATCGTTTTAGGCTAGGGTCTTGGTCCTCGTAGGGCTCAATGTAGCCTTCTTCTTGTATGTGGCCTAGCATGGGGTATATGCTTCCTGGGCTGGGTCGCCAGTCTGTGTACTCATAGATCTGGTCCATGAGCTCGCTACCTGACATGGGTCTCTCCTTTAGCATCTGGAGGCTCATGTAACGTAGCATTCCCTTGGGTACGCCGATTCTTCTACGTTTTCTATGAAAGTCCATTCACATCACATCCGATATCGAATTAGATATCATATTCGATATCAAATCCGATACTGATATAAAAATGTTCCTCGAAACAGCAACACAACAACAGGGTTACCCTGTTCCATTACCCCAAGAGTTCATGAATACGAGTTCCTCTAAAGGCAGCCTTTCTTCCTTGGCTTTATCGTCAGCAGAGTACCCGATGGGTAACACGGTCTGCACCTCAAAGTTCTCTGGTACACCCAACGCCACACGTACCTTCTCGGGGTCTGATGGAGTGTACGTGACAGTGGCGAGACCTTGTTCCTCGACCGCCAGCAACATATAGCCAATTGCAACCCAGACACTGGGCTTCCAGTTAGGCGCAGCAGTGTCACCAAGAACCACTAAAAGCACAGGGGCATCCGTGAGGTGAGGCTTGTTAGGGCTCAGCCCTTTCTTCCTGTACCATTTGGCGCGTTCAGGTGGAAGCGTCTCATAGAACGCCTGTTCTCCCTCCTCGGCTGTTGTCCGTACCTTCATCTTGACCTCAGGGTCAGTTACAACGATGAATCTCCACGGTTGAGTGTTGCTGCCACTGGGGGCTTGTCTCGCCGTCTCTAGAATGTAAGTTATTGTATCCTCTGAGATGGGGTCTGACCTGAAATTGCGTGCAGTCCTACGCTTCGTAGCAGTGTCGAGGACGATACCTGTCATATTGTCTGAACCGATATAGTCCCTGAAAATGGTTGCTACTTGCGTATCAGTTAATTAGGAATAAAGTTTTGAAGGCGAGGCTTAATTCGCTGCAAAATTTATTCAAATTTCCTTTCGTTTCTTCTGCCTGTACTCTTTCACAAAGTATGTGATCATTCCTATAACATACGAATACAAGCTCACAACTATCACGTAGTTATCCTGAAACAAGATAGGCTTACCCGTCGTGTTCACGAAGCCATAAGATGACGTGTATACGAACGTCAAACCCAATATAGCCATGGTAAACACCAACGCCCGATTCTTCGTGAGCCTCTTTATGAAAGGAACAGCCGGCCGAGGTGCAACATACATCTTATCGGGCTTCGCTACTCCTGAGGCGAATGGACAAGCCCTCGTTAAGTCTAACTTACTCAATTGTTTCCCTCCAGTCCGAATATCTTCAACGCGAGCTGGGTTGGCGGAATCAGCTTATCAGCCGTGGTGAGCCGTACACCTCGCTCATCTGCTTCGTTCTCTAGGATTTTCCTGCAGCTACTCTCCAAGTGGCACTCACCGCATCTTCCCTCGTATAGATACCAGATTTTGACGCCGTTGATCTTGCTGAAACTAACTATTACTGGTAGCTTGTGCGCTGGACTGTAAGCCTCCATGACGCCCTCGACGAGATTGATGGTCCTTGCGTCCAAGTTGTTTGCCTCGGCCGCCTCCAGGAACGCCTGCTCCACCTTCTGGTCGATTATCTGGTAAGCCTTGTGGATGGCCTGTCTGCTGACCCCCATCATGCGGCTTATCTGCGACTGAGAGTTTCTTTGTCTGCGAAGAGCCCAGATATCTGTCTCCCTGGGCGTCAGGTATCCTACTCGGAAGGTCAAACCAGCTCAAGTAAACAGAAAACAGTTGACAAATATAATATGTATGAAGAAAAAAAGAAGTTAGATGGTTACCCGGTACCTGTCCATGAGTTCTTGGCGTTTTCCCTCGTTCCAGCCAGTCACGTCAGTGTAGTACCCGGTGATCCTGCTCCAGTGGCGGACGTTGGTTGAGCCACATGCGGGGCAGTTACTCAGCATACCCACGTTGGTGCTGGCGCAGCTGCTGCACACAGTCAGGTCCTTCGTGTAGCTGAAGTAACCTATCTGGCTGTTACGGCAGATACGCTGCGTCAGCTTGTATAGTGCCTCTGGGTCAGATGCGCTTTCCCCTATCCACGCGTGGAATATGTTACCTCCGCTGAGTATGGGGAAGAACTTGTGCTCGATGTCAATCTTCCTGCCCAGTGGAATCTTGGCGCCTACGTAGGTGTGGGTGCCGTTGCTGTAATAGACAGGCATGTCACGCTTGCTTGTGATTCCCCTGGCTGCCTCCAGGTCTCCCTTCACCATCTGGTTCGCGAATGTCTTGTACTGGGGGCTCACTAGGTCTGCTACCGCGAAGGTCTGCGCGGTGCTCTCCGCGGGTGTCCTCGCAAGCATTACCTTGTTGCCGCTTCTCATTTCCAGGCCCTTCCTGAACTTTTCTAGGTCCAACAGGAGCCTGATGGCTAGGCGCAGCGCGTCGTCTGTCTCGTGGAGCTGGCTTCCCGTAAAGTACTGCACCATCTCGTTGATACCCACGACGCCGATGACGTTCACTAGTTCACTGAAGTCCACTGCGGGTGGCCCTCTCTTGCCTGTCCGTGGGTCTCGGGGCGTCTGAGTGGCGAACGGCACCATGTTGGCTCCGATGACCTTATCCATCCACTTCCGTTTGGTGTCGAAGACGCCCATCGCGAGCCTCATATTGTCCTTGGCGTATCCTAGGAGCTTGTCATAGTCACCGTTGGCCCTGTAGGCTAGCCTAGGCATGTTGAGGCTGACCACCTGCCAGCCACCCATGCTGAAATGCTGTCCGTCCTGGAACCACAGTTTCTCGTTGAACATAGGGTCCGTCTCGGGGGTGTTAGAGAACTGATACGCACAACACTGGTAGCAGCTGATGCCGTTACCGTAGCCACGGTACGCTGGAAGCATGTTGTCGAAATAGGGTGCACCGAACTTGCTCACGGTCTCATGGACAAGGAGCCATAGGTCGTCGTACTCTGGCTTGAAGAACTCCGGTGAGACATAGTTCTCGTTCTTGGGGAAGTTGAATGGCTTACCCCAGTAGTCTCCCTCAAGCGCCACCTCGGTGATTGCTCGGAAGAAACTCTGCACCTCGTCCTCATAGTCACCGTAGGTCTCGGGTCCCACCTTTCCGTGCTTGACCACTGGCACGTTCTTCCATATGTCCGGTATGCCCATGGGTAGCTGGATGTTACTGAAAACCAGCTGACCTCCACGTGTAACATAGGTCTGGGTGAGCTCGTAGAACATCATCTGGGCTAGCTGCTTCACCTTGGTATATGATAAGCCACGCATGAAAGGCGCGAGGAACATCGTGTAGTACATGAAGCCCTGGCCGCCACTGAAGTTGGTCTGCCCTGCGGCGAGTACCTTGACGCTGTGAAGTATGGCTACCTCTGGCTGCTTGGCTGGGCCGGCGACGCTGCTTCTGAACCCGCTGCCGTCAGGTACCAATCCGTAGTAGAGGAAATATCTGAGGTCCCAGTCTTGACAGAAGGGTCTGGTGCCGAAGTATTCCAGTGTGTGGATGTGGATGTCACCTTTAGTGTGTGCCGTCGCTAGCTTGGAGTCCATGAGGAGGAGGTACTGCTCCTTGCTGAGCATGTCTGCCTTCTTCTTGTGAACCGTCTCGGGGTTGGGCTGCAGGTTTGCGTTCTCCTTCGCCTCAAAGCCGCCGCCTATGTCTATCTGGTAGGCGTCATAGAGTGGTGCACCTACCCTTGTCAGCAGGTTCCTGTAGATACCGAACTCAGGTATCTCGTGGCTCCACTCAAGGAGGATGTTGTTGGTGATCTCCCTCACCATAGGACCGGAGACGAACTTGGGTTTGGTGAGTCTGATGCGTCGCTCGACCTCGTCCGAGATCTTCTCAGCTGCTAGACTGCTGATGGATGGGACGTCGAACATCGTCTCGGCCAGCGTCGTCTCCTTGTTGAGCATGCTGATAATACGTGACTTGTCCCATGGCACCAGGTAGCCGTCCGTGGTATGGACCATGGGCATACCCATGTAAACATTCTCTTTGAAGAAATCATCTATTATCCTCTGGTGAGGGCCCATCTTGTATTTAGCCAATATTTAGTACCTCCTTCACGAAATCCTCTTTCAATTGTTCTCCCTCGAATGTGTTTTCTGAGGGCTCCACCTTATCGCCTGATGTAAGAATAGGTGGGTTACCAAACATATTCATCATGATAAACTCGGTCTGGGCCTCTGAATCAAACCATTTAGCCTCGAATTCGATATTGTTCTTTTTTAGGTACTCTTTGAGTATGTCGCATTTTGGACAGTCGGGCAAAGAGTATACAGCAATCTCAGTTATTTTACACTCCCCCTAGCGTATATCCTCGATAGAAGACACTACCAGTAGATGTACCATGTATACGAATTGTTCTATTTATTAGTGTTCGTCCATTGCATAATACTTCTAAGAAGGTTGGGGAGAATAATTACGATATCCCTGTCATTGTTGCGATTGTCACAATAATACGCAATAATAAGGAGAAGACGTGATCGATCCATTAGATTTTATATATTCTACTGCTGTAAGATTAAACAACTATAATCGAATTATTCGGTGAAGAAAATGACAATAATCATCTGCCTCGTGGGACAACATCACCGCCGAGCCTTCGACGGTATCAGGTACTGGAGCAAGATACATGGCATCACCAAGCTCTACCTACTGCACAGTGACACAGACGCAGAGAACGATAGCAACGTCTTCGCCTATATGAGCCGCACCAACGCCGAGGAGCTCAAGAAGAAACTTGAGATACTCGACCCCATCACGGTACCCTACAACCCAATGGACCAGAGGAGCGCCTTCAGAACCATTTGGAGGATTCTGAACCAAGCAAGGGATGACGGTGAGGAAGCGCTCATTGACATCACAAGCACAACCAACATAACGATGGGGATTGCTCTCACAACTGCGCTTATGTTCAGGAACGCTAGGGTCTACTCTGTGCCCAGCAAGGACCCCGCGTGGTATGTTCAAGGCAGTCCTGGGGACTCCAAGTTTCAGGAGTGGTTCAAGCAGGCACGTGAGCAGCCTAGCAGGGACCCCACTGAGTTACAGCTACCTGGGTACAGGCTTGAGCCCAGTAGCAAGCACGAGGAGAAGGAGTGGGAGCGGGAGAAGAAACTCATGGTGCTCCTCCGTGAGCACGGGAGCGAGGCCGATAGCATCAGCGACATAATTAGGTGGTTCGGTTATAAGGCGGCCAACAGCACTCTCCGTAACAGGTTCAGTCGCATCGTTTCCCGGCTTGAGATGAAGGGCTTGGTATACGCAGAGAAAGGCAGCAAGATGAAAGTCATCAGGCTCACCGAGTTTGGTGAGATCTTCGCAGAGGCGTTGGCTGAGGGCGAGATATAACGCATAAGCCCAGCCCTGCTTTCCGTGAATTCTTTATGGCAAACTTGAGCGAGTTGGTAGGGGTTGGTTTGCAGGTCTATCGAATATGGATCAATGATCCTTCATCTCAGTAATATCATGAATTATGGAGGGTCTTAGGGTATTATGGTGCAGGGAGTTTGTTTGGCCTGTTTGAGCTACCTTTTTATCTATAGCCCCGGAAACAGGGCATAATAAGCTGAGGGAATTAGATGAAGGCACAGGTAACCCTGACTCCGGCTGAGGGAAAGCGCCTCATAGCCAAGGCCATCTCATGTATGGAGTCTGTTCAGAATGCATACCGTAATGGTATACTCATCATATCCACGAGCACAACAACTGGTTATGTAGCCGAGGAGCTGATGGGGAAGGAGATACCCAACAAGGGAATGTTCACAGCGGGCGTTGTGACTGCCGAAGGATGTAGCATTACTATTGCTGATGGTAGGTATAATCACTACGTGTTTGAGAAGGGGCAGCTCAAGGAGATGGGCACGCCTGATCTCGTGCCATACTTGGCGAGGATGGGGCCCGACGACGTGTTCATTAAAGGTGCCAACGCGATTGATCTTCTCGGGGCTGCGGGCATCCTGCTCCACGGTTCAGGTGGAGGCACTATAGGAACCGCGTGGGGACATCTCATCCGGAACGGTGCTCAACTGATTATCGCTGCGGGACTTGAGAAGTTTGTACCTGTCAACCTCGCAGAGGTTGTGCCGAGGCTAGGAGCAGAGTCTATCGATGTTGCTATGGGCTGGAAGTGCGGCATGATGGTAGTTCATGGGCAAGTCATCACCGAGCAGGAAGCCATGAGACTGTTGTTCGGCGTGGATGTAATTCCCATCGCAGGCGGCGGCATAGACGGAGCCGAGGGCTGCAAGGTCTTCTTCCTTGAAGGAGCCAAAGATAACATTGAGATGGCCATGAAGGTCCTTGGTCAGATCAAGGGCGAGCCCAAGCTTACAACCAAAGTAATGCCTAAACCCAAGAGATAGCTACACTATCTTTCTACTTGCCATTCTATCTGTTCTGCGCCGTGGAACTCGGCGAGTTTCTCTATATTCTTGTGGAGCTTGTCTTCGTAGTCGTCTGTTGCCTTGAAACCGGGTTCGGTCCAGTAGCCTCTGATGATGAAGGTTTTGGTCTGTCTGTCCATCTTGGGCTCTATTCTTGCGACTAGTTCATCGCCGTAGAGGATTGGGAGATGGTAGTACCCGTAGACGCGTTGGTCTTTGGGCAGGTAGATCTCTAGCTTGGACTTGAACCCGAAGAGTTGCTGAATGCGTTCTCTGTTCCACATGAGGTTATCGAAGTAGATGAAAGGTCTCGCGTCATTGTAAGCAAAGTCTCCTGACGTAAGGGCGTCGAGTCTGGCACGGTCCTTCGTGAGGATGTAATGATTGGTTTTGTCTCCTTCTATCTTCATCTTCTCGACGATTCCCTCGGAGACGAGGTGGGTCAAGAGTTTCTCCAGCTCTTTGGTGGTCCTGTCCAGTCTCACGGATCTGTGGTGATAATATTTGCGAATCTCCGATGGCTTGGTTAAGCCTAGGCACTCTAGGGTTTTCAAGGTGAAGAATCTGACACGCTCATTATCAGTGGGCTCTGATGTGTCCACCTGTGAGGGAAGCACGTTCTCGGTGAGGTCGTAGTATCGTTGAAAGTTCTCACGGTGGCTGACCATGAGGGTGCCTGCGCCGAAAAGAGTCTCGAGAACAAGTTTGGCTGGTTTCCAGTTCCACCAGCTTCCTGATCGTTTTGGTCCATCGAAGTCTTTGCTGCTTAGAGGGCCCTCGTCCTTGATCCTGTTGAGTACTTTGTCGATTATGCTGTGGTCTTCTACGCCGCGTCTGGTGAGTCTGGCGTGGGTCTCGTCACGTCGCATGTTCATGCTGTGGATGTAGTGTCTGTAGTCTTTGATTGGGACGTAGCATGCGGCGTGTGCCCAGTACTCGAAGAGTTTCTTGTCACGATATGTGAGGGTGTGGAGGTCTAGCTTGTCGTAGCTGCCTAGCCTGCTCCAGAGGGTGAGGTAGTGGGCTCGCTCGATGACGTTGATGGTGTCTATCTGAAGGCAGCCGAGGCTGTCTATTGTCTCGTAGATGTTGTCCTTGGAGACGGTGTCGGGGAAACGGTCTATGCCTTGTTTCTCTATCATTAGTCTTCTGGCTGTCTCCTTTGATACCTCCAAGAAATGCACCTGACGCTGATCAATGTCTGTAGCTGTTTTTAATGATTCCCAGAGAGGGTTTCACGAAAGTATTTATGATATAGAACGGTGATCCATAATCTGACCGGTTATGAGGGACGACCTGCAAGCCATCATTGATATCTTGACGCCTGAGTTCATCAACGAGGTGTTCTTCCAGAAGGAAGCTGCCATTCATAACTTGGAGCAGAAATACGGTTTAGTTTAACTCATTTCTCCGTGATTCGGATGGTTTATTGACCGCTGAGTCAGAGCCCTAAACGTGTCACGTGAAATCAACTTGCTGTTCATCGCTCTTGAGGAGCTTAAGGCCGCCGTTGAGGCTGCTTGAAACAAGTCGAATGAGGCAGGCTTGAAGGCCGCGGAGCTTAGCGGCGACTGGGAGCAAGAGATCAGCACACAGATCGATGAATTATCGGTGCAACTGGAGCAGATAAGACTGGACCTAGAGACCACCATCGAGGAAGGAAAGACTCTCTGGGAGGACTGGGAGTTGAACGAGGATGCTTTGCGGGCGTCGGGTGGTGACGAGGAGTTCAACAAGATGGATGCCGAGCATATCTAGGAAGAGATGGAGGAGGAGCGGGAGCGGCGAGGCCGCCCCGAGTGATAGCTATCCTTTAAAAACATGTTCACTATTGATGGGTAACTATGTCAAGGATGCCTGCTTGGGAGATAATGCGAGAGACGAGAATCAAGGCGGAGGAGGAGCTCAACCCTGAGTATGGTTGCCCCCCAGACCAGAGAACTCTCTCACAGAACATCAGGCTAGGTGTCATTATCATCGATAAGGTGCCGGGTCCTACGAGCCACGAGGTAGCTGCGTGGGTCAAGAAGCTTCTAGATTTGGACAAGGTAGGTCACGGTGGTACCCTTGACCCTAAGGTTACTGGTGTGTTACCTGTTACTCTTCAGTCCGCTACCAAGGTGGTTCAAGCTCTTCTGGACGCTGGTAAGGAGTATGTCTGTGTTATGAGGACGCATGGCGAGGAAACGGAGGATCGAGTGAGGGAGACATTGGACATGTTTACTGGTGAGATCTTTCAGAGGCCTCCGCTTCGTTCAGCGGTCAGTCGTCGCCTCAGGACACGATACATCTATGGCATCGATTTTCTTGAAGGGGATGGCAAGAACTGGCTCTTCAAGGTGCGTTGCCAGAGCGGCACCTACATCAGGAAGCTTTGCTTCGATGTGGGTGAGATTCTCGGCTCAGGGGCTCACATGCAGGAGCTACGCAGAACCCGTAGCGGGCCGTTCATTGAGGCTCAGGCATTCACCATGTATGATCTCGCTGACGCTATCGATCTCAGGAAGGAAGGCGATGAGCAGCCCCTTAAGAACCTGATTCATCCTGTGGAGTCTGCGTTGGCGTTGCTGCCCAAGATTTGGGTGAGGGACTCGGCGGTGGAGGCGATCTGTAACGGTGCGCAGCTGGCTGTGCCTGGGATTCTTAGATACGAGACGGGTATCGGTGTGAATGATCTCATCGCGGTGATGACTCAGAAGGGTGAGGCTGTCGCTATGATGAAGGCAGAGATGAGCAGCGGTAAGATACAGCAGGAAAGCCACGGCATAGCGGCTACGATCGTCAGGGTTATTATGCCCACAAAAGTCTACCCTAAGTCGTGGTAGAGGTGAGTAACCACTACTTCTCGCCTGATCCTTCGAGTAAACTAGAGAAGGGGCTCATCGAGAGTGTTCTCAGAGGAAGAAAGTACAGGTTCGTCACTGCTTCAGGTGTTTTCAGTGCCAAGCGAATCGATACCGGCACCAGGATTCTCGTGGAAGCTATGGAGCTACCCGAGGAGGGTGCGATGCTTGATATGGGTTGCGGAATAGGGGTGATTGGCATCGTGGCTGCCGTAGAAAATCCTAGTCTATTCGTCACGATGACTGATGTTAACTCTCGTGCAACTCAGCTTGCAGGAGAGAACGTTGAGAGGATGAAGCTGACCAATGTAGAGGTGCTAACGGGGGACATCTATGAGCCGGTGGGTGAGAGGAAGTTCAACGTCATTGTCTCGAATCCTCCTATAAGCGCAGGTATGAGGAAGGTGGTTGAGCCAATCGTGAGGGGAGCGGCGGAGCACCTTGAGGCTGGAGGTAGCTTGCAGATGGTTGTTCAATCCAACAAGGGCGGTCGGACATTGATGAGGTACCTTGAGGAGTATCTCAGTGATGCCCATGTGCTGAAGAGGCAGGGCGGGTACAGAGTGTTGGCTGCCCGTAAATCCTAGTTCTTTCAGTGTTGAGTTAGATTATGAAGTATTTGGGACAGATCTCTTCTTTTCCTGTCCAGATGTTGCTGTTTATCTCTTTGATTCCGGGTATCTGGGCTATCTCTAGGCCGAGTTTGGTGTAGTGCTGTATGTTGTGGATGACGGCGAGGACGAGTAGGTCGTGTTCGCCCACTGTTTTGGTTGCTACGATGATGTTGGGCATCTTGATGAGTGTGTCAAGGATGGTGTTGGGGTCGTCTCCGTAGCTTGTGGTGACGTCTATGTGGAACGCGGCGACTCCGTTGTACCCGATGCTGTTTTTGTTCAGTATGACTGTGCTTCCTCTGATGATTCCTTTCTTGGTCATCTGCCTGTAATGGTTGATGATGGTGTCTGTGGATCTCTGGTTTTCGTTTGCTATCTTTCTGAAGCTTACTCTGGCGTTCTTGGTGAGTGTCTAGATGATCTTTCGGTCTAGCTGTTTCATTGTGAGGCCTCGTTGTTTAGCTCGAAGTTTTGGGGGCAAAGAAGGAACTGGTCTACCCATATGCTTGTGTTTACTTCTCTTACCATGGTGTGGCTTTGTATGTGTTCCTTGAGGCTGTTCATCTCGTTCATGGTGTGGCTCATGACTATGGCGAAGATGTCGTATTGGCCCATGCTGTGGGTGGCGAAGGTGACGCCTTCCTGTTCTTTGAGGAAGCCGAGGACCTCTGCTACGCTGGTTGGCTCCACGTCTATCGCCATGTTGGCTATCACCTCGTATCCAAGCATGCGTGGGTCAAGGAGAAGGGTGGTTTGTTTGACTATGCCTTTCTGTTGTAGTTTCTTGTAGCGTTTGATTATTGTGTCTACTGAGACGTTGCACGTGTTGGCTATCTTGCTGTACCGGGTTCTTGCGTCTAGTTGGAGGGCTCTGAGTATTGCTACATCTACTTTGTCAAACCTCATTCCATGTTACCATGGGTTCCATCGATAATATCCTATAAAAGCAGTTTGATGCCTTAAAATGTAGGGTTAGACCCTTATCTGCCTCTTTGATGCATCGGGGTTCCTCTTGTAGAGGATAAGTGTGTTGCCAATTATATCGATGATGTGGCTCTCTGTCTTCTCCGCGATCTCGTCTGAGAGCTGCTGTTTCTGGGATTTATAGTCGTTGAACTTTACTTTGATGAGTTCATGCATGTCGAGGCTTTTGGCTATGGTGTTTACTTGGCCTTCTGTTACCCCGTTTTTTCCTATCTGTATATGGGGTTTGAGGCTGTGAGCGTGTGCCTTGAGTTTTTGGCGCTGGGTGTTGGTGAGGGTCATCTGTATCCGCCATTGTTTCACGCTTGATTAAAAGGCTTGCCTTGGAGCCGTTTCTTGATGGTGTGCATGTCGGCGTTTACTATGGTGAGGGTAGACGTGAATCCGAGACCCCGCCAGAACTGCTCAGCCTCCCTGTTGCCCACCACATAGCGTAACGTGACCTCCCCGACGTTTTTTCTTTGGAACATAGCTAGGAGTTCATTGACCAGCTTGTGTCCTGTTCCTTGGTTTCTGCGCTCAGGGTTGACGTATGCTTGTAGGATGAGGCCTGCTGTTTGTTCGTCTTCTTTTTCGAGTACTCTGCCTGAGATGAAGCCGACTGGTTCTCCTTCTTCTTCGGCTATGAATATATTGATTTCTTTGTCGTCTATCTCAAGGATGGTTTCGTGGATGTATTCGTCGCTCTGTGTGTCTTTGGGCCAGATGCGTGGGTTAGATGCTTCGAGGTGGCGTTGAAGGCGGTGCTTGAATTTTATGAGTTCCTTTAGGTCATCGAGGGTGGCGGCGCGTATCACTGCCATGTTTGTTGGTTAGGTTTGATAGATTTATAACTTCGTGACGCGTTTTTTGGGTGCGCATAGCCCGGTCGTCTAGCGGACAAGGATGGGGGCCTTTGGAGCCTCAGACGGGAGTTCGAATCTCCCCCGGGCTACCACTGTCACAGCTCAGATATGTGCTATTTCTGAGCTCTTCTAATAGGGTTTTTTTGATGGTTTTTTGTAATATCACGTAATCTTGTTCTTGTCTTGCGCTTGGGCCAATGATTGTCCGGTGTGGTTTGACCATTGCTTCACGGCTTAGTACCTCGTTTGGGTCTAATCCTAGTGCCATTATCACGCCTTTCAGGGGTTCTATTTTGTTTATCTTGGTTTGTGGTCGTATGCTTAGACCTGAGTTTCGATAGATTTCCCGTATGTATTCTATTCCTACGCTTTGCATATCGTTGAATGTGTCTGTAACGTGTCTCACCATGCACGCAATGTATGACCATCAAATAAACGCTGATATCACAATGAAAAAAGACGAAATAAAAAACACAATAACGGAAATAAACAATGCTCTAACCCAATCCAATCTCGAATTTTGTTTCAACATATAACCCATAATAAAAATGGTGAAAATTTGGGATAACGCGATATTGAAAAGATCTAAAAAAAGGTTTGATAAAAAGGATACTGAAGCAACATAAAATGAATTAGTTATACTAATTTTACTATATCCTGGAAAATATTGGACTACAATCCAAAGTACTATCGCTGTTACCGGAATTCCTAGCAATATCGCATTCAGAAAATTGAAATTCATAATGAAATCATTAAGCTTTGAATATTTTTTCCATTTCAAGATATTCTTCCACTGTGATTTCTCCCCGCGCTAACCTCAGTTTTAACTCGTTAAGAGGATCAGCATTCTGATTTTGTTGTCCTTGTGATTGATACGATAAAGCATTACTTTCTGGAGGTCTTGACTTGAATATCATTTCAGCACTTTTATTAAATTCCCAGATCATTTTTCCTGCAAGTCCTTTTTTACGTTTAATTCTGATAGCTTCCACTGCAACATTATTGATAGCAACTTCTAACGCCATAACAAAATTCTCAATCTCGTCCTTTGGTATTCGTTTTAATGATATCTCGTCACCATCCTCACTTGTAAATGACATCGTACCATAAGCTATCATTCCTCGTTCTGCTTTCATACCAGACAGTCGGGAATAAGGGATGTCAATTAAATCGAAACGTCCCAATATTTTTTGATTGTAATATATCACTCTCCTATCTGTTAAAAAAGTGAATTCTGGTATGTTCAAGAGGCTTCTAGTTTTCAAGGTCCTTTTTACTTCTTCACCTTTCGCTAAATTATCGAATAGTTGTGGTGGAATCTCAACGCTCATAATGTTAAAATCAGTGAGTTAGTAAAAGAATTTATTGGTACTTTTTTGTACATCTCACATTAGTTGAATTTCATATGTTATACTAATCCGAAAAAATTGATTTGTTGAATGTAAAATATTCGGATGAACGAATACACCAAAATTCCTTATAAGACAAATCCACACTCCATGATTCATATGTTCCGTTCAGGTCAGACCTGAACCCGATAAGATACCACTTGTATATCGATTCACCTTCAAGATCCACTTGATAATTATGCATTAGAATCTTCTCGTACTAAGTATCTACCCTACCAACCTCATAAAAACACAAAAATAGATTTAGGGTAAACGTATTAACTTGATAATTACTGTTCCCCTTTCACTTGTCAATTTTGTATTTATTGTTGTGCCTGATGTAAATGATGCATACCCAACATCGATATAATAATAAACATTAACTGTTTTCCCACTTTCCAGTGGAATTCCCGTACTGGGAAAACTTGTACCCCAATTATCAATAGGAACAGAATCTATACCATATTTTAAAATTTCACAGGGGATGTCATTTAGAAATGCTGATTTGATTACTACATCCGAATTTCCCTCGTTTTTTACTTTTAATGTGATAAGCCATGATGTGGATTCACTATCATAAGTACCATATCCAGTCTGAATCACCAATCTTTCAGCTGGAGTTTTATCGGATTCCTCGTCAGCTGGTTCATCTGGGAACCAAGTAATATGCGAATTTTCATATGGGATAAACAAAACACTATGCTCTTCAACTGTTAATAAAAATACAATTTCCTCCTTAACAGCAATTTTTTTGAACTCATCATACTCTAAAAAAATCCTACTATCAGGATAACCCGATAAATCATCAACTTCTGTAATAACACACCCTGATTTTTCTAAATCAGTAATTGCCTCTTCTATACTTACAAAATCAATTTCTTCAATATCGATTGCGTTTTCTTCTTCAACACTTTCTTCAATAGAAGATTCTACCACAGGTTCAGGTTCAATCGTTTGATCGGATGCAATATTGTTTCCACTTGAAGGCGTGAAAAGATCCATACCGAAAAATTGAGGAGGATAAAAAATAACGACAAAACAAATAGCTATTAAAAAACAGCCACCAAACAACGTTGCGATAATACTACCAACTTTCGCATCTCTCATCATCAAATTGATTCACTGACAAGTCAATAAAGTTTCAATTAATTATACACATTATGGAGTTCAGATACATACCCCCGCTCTCAAAAAGCTATAACATTAAACACTCTTGATGAGAATGAACGAAAATGGAGATCAATCTCCCTCAAAAAGAAGCAAATAATATCAATTCAATTACAAATTTCTTTAAAAATAATAAATATAAAAAATCATATCGTGAAATTAAAAACAACGACGATAAACCAACCAAATCATACAAAGTTACAATCATTGCTATAATCGTTTTTTCAATTATTGGTTTTTTAGCAGGTCAATATACTGGTAAACAAGTAGGTATCGATCTGGGATACTCTCTTGGATATGAGAAAGGGCTGTTAGAAGGAACAGACACAGGAAAAATAGAAGGTTATGAAGCAGGATACTCTGATGGAAAAAACTACGGCTGGGACGTTGGCTGGACTTTTGGAAACCAAACAGGATACGTTATTGGATATGATGTCGGAACCGAATCAGGTTACATTGAAGGATACCATATAGGAGAAGAAACTGGCTATGATTCTGGTTACGATTCTGGATATGACACTGGCTTTACCGAAGGATTCTCAACAACTGGGTGGCAAATACGAGACCCCACTTACGCCGAAATGAAAGAATTCCTTAGAAAAGACAAAACCGACCAACTACAATACGAAGAAATGTATTTTGATTGTGATGATTTTGCAGCAATTGTGAAACAAAACGCTTTCGAAAACGGGTACCGATGTTTCTTTGTAACCATGGAATTCCCAGGCGGTCCAGGTCACGCAATTATTGCCTTCGAAACAACAGATTCAGGTCTGATCTTCGTTGAACCACAATCCGATAAAATAATGAATGTTGAAATCGGAGAACCTTATTGGGATAAAACCGTAATAACCTTAACACTAGTACCCTAAATCCACAAACTTAGTCAGAAAATAATGCTTTATTGAAAAAAAGTCAATGTCATAAACACCGCCCTAGTCCTTTGAATTTTACTGCGATCTTTAAAATTGAAGAACTCGATCTGGGGCGGTTTATTCAGGTGACGTAATCGATTTTTCAGTTTCCAAATATTAACATCATTCCCACGTTTGGCGGCCTTCCACTTTGTATGTTTTTTCATAGGTGTGGATATTTTCTTTTCTGAATACCAAGTATTCTATGAAGTTAGACCAGTAAATGAAAGCCTCTATTATTGCATCTAGGTCTGGCATTTCATAGCTTAGAAATGCTCCATAGTATCCAAATCTAGGCTTGGGAACATGATTTGACATAACATGGGCAAACATACCTCCTAGAATTGCTGTAGAAGAAAGGAAATTGAGAGCTGAAACCAGCTAGATTAGTACCTAGACCCCAATATCACCCGGGCTACCATTCTCAACGGCCCCTAGGAGTACTCTCCGTAATTATGGCTCTAGCCGGCGGCTTCCTGTACGATAGTTTTTTGGGTTGGCTCTTAATATTCGCGGCGATGATCCTCGGAGCATTTGCAACTCGACACAAAGACGAATTTTATGTCTGATTCCATTCTGTTTGTGGGTTTTATTTAGGCACTAGTTGGCTTATTCCAACTATCACCCATTCAGCTTCCAGTGTTGTGATCTCTAAAGTATAGTAGCCTTTGCCGAAAATGCAGATGTAAGTTTCCCTTTATCATAAATATTAATTTTAAATAGAACATAAAACATCAAGGAAATTGAGATGTCTAACTATTGGAATCTGAATTTCAGGGAACCCAATCGCACAATCATGCATAACGCCATCAAAGAAACCAAGAATAAAATTAACGAATATTTCGAGTTAAAACAGAGCATCACAACAGGCATAGTGCAACAGGCACTCGAAAAAAAGAGGCGTGAATTAATAAACGGATTAAATTATGTTGAGTCAACATATTTTCAAACAGAAAAATGGAGTTTTCATAGAATAAGAAAAAGAGAATTAGATACAGTGTTAGAGATAATAGGGGGCAGCTTAAAAGTCCATAAGTTACTTCTAGAAGAAGAATTAAAACAACATGGTCCCCTAAGTGACGTAGAGAATTATATTAAAGATATAGAAAACCTATTGAGCGGTAAAGATTATAGTTTCAATGAACAAAATTTAGATGTTTATACTGATTATTTATCACTAAAGAAATCACCACAAAATAGTAATTTAATATTCATGAGTTATGCTAATAAAGATAAAAAAGATGTAGGCAAATTATGTGACATTCTAGAGGAAAAATATAATTACAGAGTATTTAGAGCCCACGATACAATCGATATAGGCGAGGAATGGAAGGACGAGATCATCCAGAGACTTGATGAATGCATTGGTTTAGTAGCATGGGTAACAAAGAATTTCAGAATGCGAGCTTGGCCTCACCAAGAATGTGGATACGCCATAGCGAAAAATGTGCCAATCTATCCCATATTGATGATGAAAAAAATCCCAGGAATACTTGAGTACATTCAAGGACTACCCGTATCTACACCACTTGATTTCGATCTCATCGCTGAAGAGATCAATAAAACATTCTCATAAAACCGGTAAAATTAAACGAAGTATTCGATCTCTTCCGGGCTACCATTTACTATATGCAATTATATACTGAATAATTAACTAAATTTATTTATAATTTTGTATCTCAATATCATTATGGATACTAAGGACGTTAAAGACACTCTAATCTCTCTTTACGAAATCACATTAAATCAAAACCGTGGAATCAATAGAGACATGACTTATGGCAAAGCAGCTTTTGCTTTCTTATTTACTGCTGCAGGATTGATCTTAGAAAAAGAGCTTTCTTACAATTATTTCCCAGCTCTCCTAGGCATTGGTTCCTATCTAGCAATGTCAGTTGTTGCAGGTCATTTTTGGAGAATGAGCTATTACTATGAAAGCCAAATAATTCGATTCGAGATCAATCGATTATTAGAAAATAAAGAACCTGTATCGGAAAGCTGGGCATCTGATCTATCAAAAACATTTCAAAGGGGAATAGAAAAAAATGATGTGACGGTAGCCATATTAGGACTCGGTTATCTAGTCATCGGCTCTATGGCTACAGCCCTTTTTGAATTAAATAAATTACCAGATAACATGCTTGGGGTTACTCTAGCAATTCAATTAACCATACTCATACTTCCAATGATCTTATGGAGTAACCAACAATCAAATAATCAACTTGACGAATTTAATAAGCTATTCAAGGAAAATTATAAAGACAACCAAAAACCATGAGAAAAAAATCAATAAATCAATATATTAAACATTTTTATTCATAGTATTCTAACGCATCTAGTCTCGATTGGATTCATGAATAATATAATCGGTTATTTTTGTTTGAAAACTTGATACATTTTCCTTTAATCTTTGGATCATTAATCCCCAAGATATTGAAAAAATGAATAAGATCCTCATCCAGAAAGTGGGAATCATGTTATAAAGAGTGTAGTTTGTTGAATATAGATTTAGGATTGGATAAAAAATGAATATTAATGTTGACAAAATTACTGATATTAAGTCAAATTGTCGTGGAAAAGCTTCGTTTTGTTTTATATTATAAAGATAATATCCGAGTATAGTAGAAATTATATAAATGCCGAAAAAAATTGAGACAAATAAATATGCATTTTCAGCGAAACTTATTCCTAAAGTTCTTGTTGGCACATAATTTCTAATATCATTAGAAGTTTTTAACATAAAGAAAATCGATGAGATATACAGACTCATGCGTATTCTCAGGTCATATTTATTATCGATTAATAGACTTGACCCCAATAAGAAGCTACAAATTAAAAGAGGGAATAAAACAAAACGAGAATTTTGACCTAGCCTACTTATTTGAAAATAACCATTAACCTCATTATCCTTGATAGTTAATTTGGTTGGTTCCATAGACCATACATGATTACTGGGTTCATAAATATTCACAGAAGATTCAGGTATCATGAATTTAGAGGCATCATAATAATATGATCTTAGAAAAATATCTAAGTAATAATCATCAAAGGGATATTCAAAAGCATTTCCAGTTAATTTTAAATCATTTACTTTGATTGTATCAATATAATTATATCGCCATCCTTGAATGACTGGTATATTCACGTATTCAAGTGATGATAAGTATCCGTCTCTTACTCGATTTCCTATTTGTATGCTGATTTCTTCTAAAATTGATCCAGTGATTATATGGACATTTATTTCAATATCAGCAGTTAATTTTATAGGATTAATCTCTATGATTCTAAAAGAATTTACATTTATTATTGTATTCTTAGGGTAATATATTTTCCTTAGATATGCATTTTCAAGGTCTGGGACAGGACTTTGAGAATAACCCTTTGTATAATTTATTTGATAAGCATAATATAGACTGGTGTTTGCCCCAAATCCGTCTAATGAATAATTCCAAAGCCCTGAGTAGGAATTTCCTTTTACAAGGTTCATTGGGACGTGAATAAAATTGAGATTCTCCTTAGGTTCAGTTGTATATAATAATGTTATATTAGATACTTCTTTTTCACCATCTACAATTTCAACACTAAAAGATAGTGGCTCCCA
The DNA here is from genome assembly GCA_026014815.1 of Candidatus Bathyarchaeota archaeon. Lineage (GTDB taxonomy): Archaea > Thermoproteota > Bathyarchaeia > TCS64 > TCS64 > RBG-16-57-9. Next base: position 43,319 of record JAOZHP010000043.1, on the reverse strand, counting down.
AGGAAAACTAACATCCCAAGGACTATCAACTTGATTAAATGTGATTGATGTTGAAGATACAGGAACATTGGGTAAAAGCGAAATAAAGATAAGAAAAAAAAGCAAACTACGATTTTTCATAAGAATCAATCCACAATCCCTATTTATAGATTATAATAAAATTAATGTAATAAGAAGTATTCTGACGCATCTAGACTCGAATAGGTTCCGGGCTACCATTCTCCAGACGTAAATATCTGCTACTTTTCAGTTCATCTATCGACGTTTTTCGGATAGTTTTTGATAAAATTCTGAAGTCAGATTCATCTCTTTGAAAGGTCAATAATTGGACGGGATGGTTTTACCACTGCCTCACGGTTTAGAATATCTTTCTGGTCTTATTCTAGTGCAAGAATGACACCTTTGAATGAAAAACCTAAACCGTATTAGGATCTTTTGGTTCATAGGTCTCAATAAATTTCAATATTTGATCAATGGTTTCATTTAGTTTGGATAAATAATCGTTCAACTTGTCTTTCCGCATTATCTCTACAATAGAACTGTCTTCAATTTCACCCATTCCAGTAGTTCGATAATATAAAAAATCGACTTCTGAAATCTCATCTGATGCGATGTTATATTGATACAGATTGGAATCAGCGACTATTATTGGAACAAACATATTGTAACCATTCCATACAGGAAAATCGTGCTCTTGAAGCTCCTTATTCACTTGTTTTTTCTTACTATAGAGTCCATTTATCGATTGATTCAGTGCCTCATAGAGAGAGTCTTTCTTATTAAAGGGAATATAGTGATTCAGAGCAACAGGGATTTCTTTATTGTAATGAAGATTATCAATTTGGAGACTGGTTTCAAAATTCATCATCCAATCTCTTGAGTTCGCCACAAATTGGATATAGGCTTCAGGGTTTTCTCGTCCAATTGCGTCATTCATAGTAAACAAAACCCATTGCTTATCTTCGAGTTTTTTACATTCGATAATTAAATTAACGTAAAAACGCTCATATTCCTTTGCTTGAATATTACCACCTTTTAAACATAGAAAATCTACACTTCTTTCCTTTCCCTCAATAGGATCTTTATAATGGTACTGAGGAGTCACCAGCCATTTATTTTTCAATAATTCCTTCATAACTTCGATTTCTAATGGATATCCAGATTCTTCTAAATCAGATTTTATTTTATCAATCAAGGATTTTCTTTTGTCCATCGGTTTCAAGAATCCTATTTCTCGTTAAGTATTATAATTTTGTTAAAACCCCATTCACGTCTTCAACTTGGTTTGAGTTAGTCATCTATATCAAGTCGCGGCGGGTCACCGCTACGCGCCTTCCCCGCCATTTGCATAAATTGCATTATTGTTCATTTATACCATATTATAGAAGTGTAATTATTTTTCTAATAAGATGTTTAAATGGCTCATATTCTTCAATGCTTTCATTTGTTATTGTGAATAATTTAAAATATTCTTTTATAACCATATTTTTATTTAATTTATGCTCATATTTTTTCAAATGATCTTTTATTGGTTTTACTATACCTATTTCTTTCCATGGTATTTTTTCTAATAATTTATAATCAATTTTTTCATATTTTCCCATACTAACATTGCTATAATAACTATTCACAGATTCAACATATTTTTCCACAGGTAATAAATCCTCAATAGTTTTTGCTGTACTTAGAATTTCGGATAACATTATAATTTTATTAAAATCTGGAAGATTTTCTTCAATAACCGTCTTGGCCTTTATCCCATTTTCATCAGCATCAATTACTGCTAATGGATTCAATCCTGAATCGAACGCAAATTTGACCATATATGGTGTATTACCTGCACCATCAGCTGGATATATTGTGTGAGTGTTTAAATCGATATGTTCTAAGCCTAATTTTGCGAATTGATTTGATACAAAAGACATCAATATTTTATCAGAATATCCTTCTACAATTATGTTTGTTTCTCCAAATGAAAATAAATCCCCTAAACAAATCCCAATAGCAGACTTTAATGGTTCCCAACATCTTCTCTTACCATCCGTATAGGGTTTATTCATAATTGTTGTTCCGATATTTTCTTTTTTATGTATTAATCTTATCCTATCAGGATAATTTCTATTAATCAAAAATGGAGAATGACTTGTATATATTATTTGATTATTGTTTGCTATATCCTCAAGAATTTGTACAAAATCTTTTTGACCTCTAGGATGCAATTGAAGCGCTGGTTCATCTAATAAAATTATTTTTTTCTTCATATCTTCATTATTAATTATGTAGTTTGTAAAAAACGATATAAACCATTGAAAACCTTGGCTTCTTTCTTCAGGAGGAGACGCGATAGATATATTTTCTTTGAATTCTATGTTTATGTTGTTTCCTTCTTTATATAATGAAATTTCTATTGGTTCTTGCTTCCATACTTTCAGAAATTTCTCTGTTATTAATTCTGATGCTCGTTCTAAATTAATTCTCACCCTATTCATATTTTCATTTAACGTATCATAATCATTTACTCCACCAATTTTTAATAGATTTCCAATTGCTATCGCACGATATGAATTTCGATTTATTATTTCAGGTATTGGAATTTGATCAGTAATATATTCAATTCTATCAATATAAATTATTTCTGGCAATAAATTAAATAATTGTTTTATTTGTTCATCCCCAATATTTATTATTTCATCTTTTAAATTTGCTATGTCATTTTCTATATCTTTAATCACGTCCATCTTACTTGTTAGTTCAATTATTAATTCTGTTTTTTCATTATTTCTTTGTTTTATGTTTCTTTCAGTTCTTCTAATTCTTCTACGAATTTTTTGTAAATCACTAGGATTAGGTTTTGTTTCTAGTTCTGAATTATGTTTTATTAAGTTTACATTCAACGTATTAACTGAACGATTCATCTTTTTTAATTTTATCTGTTCACTTTTTATTTCACTTTTAAGTTCCTCAATTTTACTATTATATATTACTCTTTTTAATTTAGCGGATATTTTTATTGTATATTTATTTATTGTTCCATTAAATTTTTTTTGAATAATAATTTTGTTACTTTCGATATGTTTTGGTATGATGTCATTCACTTTTTCAATATCATTTTTATCTAAACTAAACATCAGTTCAATTATTGGATAAATCTTTTTTCTCCATCTTGTCGTATCCGTTTTTGTAATATCACTTAACTGAATATTTTCATTAAAATTGAAATATTTTATTGCATGTAATAAGTTCGTTTTTCCACTCTCATTTGCACCCATTAGAACAGTAATTTTTGGATCGACATTTAATGAACATTTTTCAGAAATTGTTCTAAACCCATCAACACAAACTGACTCTAGGAGCATTATATCACCATCTTTCATTCTATTAACTATTAAAAAAAACTATCGAACAAAATAGATAATTGATGAAATGATTCTTGGACTACACACAATTTAATCAGAAAACAAAACTTTGTTGAAGGTAAAATATTCAGATGAATAGATAATCCAATATTCTCTGAATGACAAATCCCTATTCCATGTTCCGAGATTTCCTGACTAGAATCCGACAAGAACCCAACGATAAATCGTTTTTCCTTCGAGATCCACCTGACCACGTGGGCCATCATCTATCTCTTCAACGAGAAATAACCCAAACGCCTTAGATACTGAGAATGCACGTTTCTTGAAAATCCACCTCAAAGCCAAAGAAAGAACTAGTTTACGATTCTTGTTTTCTTGAAGTAAAGCAGTATTAACCTTCGTAACATACTTCATTACATAACCTACACCAGCACCAAGGCTGTACAAAGCAAATACATCACTGAAACCCTAACACCAATTCTTTGTTAAAGCCTCCTTTTCCTTAACCCTCCATTATTATTATGAAAAAATGTATCAAACTTAACTTCATGGAAAAGCAAGACACAGTGAATATGTGGGTAACCATCACTCTGGGCTTCCCAACAACGTAGAACATCTATCTTCTTGTATCTACACCGTAACCCGCTAATCCACCGATTAAAATCCCTACCAACCTCTTTCCAGAGAATATCTAGAGGATCATCACGTCGATAAGTCAGAGTAACAAATACAGCCCTCGTTTTCTGAACCCTGTTTCTATCTTTATAATTGAAGAATTCAATCTGAGGAAGATTATAGAGATAGTTTAACCGTTTTCTCACTTTAGCAGAATAAACATCATTCCCACGTTTCGCGGTCTTAGCCATCTTGTATTCTTTCTCATAAGTGTAGATGTTCTCTTTCCTGAATACCAAGTACTCAACGAAATTAGGCCAATATGTGAAAGCATCAATTATCTTCTCTCGGTCTGGGTTTTCGTAGCTAAGCAAAGCCCGATAATGACCCAATCTAAGGCTTTTGAATTTGATTTGACATAACATGGGCGAACAGTACCCCCTAGAATTGCTGAATAAGAAGGAAATTGAGAGCTGAAACCAGACTATGTTAGTACCTGGGCCCCAGTATCTCCCGGTCTACCAAAACGTAATAGAAAACGCTTGGGAAAAATTTCAATGCATCTTCTTTCTTTTAAATGCATCAAATAAGTGATGAACGGACTAATGCATGCATCGGATTATGGGTTCCGTCCCTCTTCCTTTTTATGTTAACTCAAAGCTAAGATTTTTTTTGATATGAGAGAATGAAGAGGTCTTATTCTATTTTCCTCGGTGTTTTAAGGTGCCTTTAAATGCTTGTTGTATTGTTACTACATATGATGGAAAAATACAGCATTAACAAGACCACGCTCAAGATTCTGGGACTTTTCTTGGGCGACTACCGCAGGTCTCTGCACGTGAGGGAGATTGCGAGGGACGTCGGTGTCGATGTGAAAGCCGTTGGGCTACAGTTGAGGAGGCTTGAAGATATCAACGTTCTTTCCAGCATCGTCAAGGGAAGGAATAAAGAATATCGCCTGAAACTCGACAATCTAGTTGCAAAGTATTATATGATTCTTGCAGAGACCTTCGCCTCTATACGTTTTCTTGAAAAGAATTTTCTGATAAAGAAGCTCATGAGTGAAACAGGAGATAAATTAGAGGGCACGACCGTACTATTCGGCAGCTTCGCCAAAGGAGAGATGACCGAGGAAAGCGATATCGACCTTTTCATTATATCCAACAGAAAACCCGATGCAGACGGCATCAGAGAAACCGGCAGTCTGATCGATAGAGAAGTAAACATCAAGTCCACCAACATGAAACAGTTTCTGAACGGATTGATGGATAATGATCCATTAATAATGGAGGTTGTCTCAAACCACATAGTCCTCAAGGGAATCGATGATTACTGTGAAATCATGTGGCGATACAATGCAAGACAATAAAAGATACCTGAAATGGTGTCTAGACCAAAATAGGGGCATAAGGCAAGTCAAACCCTCTGAAAACTTGGTGAGAGCTTACCTAGAGAAGTCAAGAAACGCCTTGAAGTCTATGGAGGTCAACGCAAAAGAAGGCATTATTGAATGGGCAGTCTCTGCTGGATATTATGCAAAATATTTTGCCGTTTATGCATTGCTGTTGAAGATCGGGGTAAAGTGTGAGATTCATGACTGCACAATAGCGGTCTTTGAATATTTATTCGGTCGTGACGTTCCTCCTCAGATTATTCAGGAATTCAAGAAGTCGAAAGAAGACAGAATCGAGATGCAATATTATACACGAAAAATAAGTATAGATTTAGAGAAATTAATGAAAAGGACTAAAATCTTTGTACTGGATATAGAAAAAATATTGGATGGTTTAAACTCGGATAGAATAACGGAGCTACAGAATATCCTAAAAAACTTAAAAATCGGAAACGTGAAATGAGAGTCAGATATAAAATATCAAGACTATTGGCTTAAACCATGAGTTCAACATTCTCTCATCTCTTAATTCATTCATCTTAACAAAACCTGATCAAATCAGTTTCTTTAAGGGTTCGAGATGGAGGGCTTTGGGCCCTCCAACGGGAGTCCGAGTCTCCTCCGGAGCTACTTTTATCTCGGTTGCATATTGGTAGCCTAATATTCTCAACGCTTTTATCAATGGCATGACTTATGCCATATGGTAGGAAACATGGAAAATTCTGTGACGATCGATAAACAGGGAAGGCTGGTCCTGCCCGCGCACTTCCGGGAGGCCCTCGGCCTCAAGGGAGGGGGGGAGGTGACCATAAGGCTGGACGGCTCCCGGGTCATCATCGAGCCCGTCTCCAACGACGTCAAGAGAAACGTCCGGGAGTGGGAGGACCTCACCAGGAGCCTCGGGGCCGAGGCCTTCACCGAAGAGCCCGACGAGAGCTGGAAGTGGATGAGCAGTGAGTACGCCCGGAGAAAACTCGGCCTACACTGACGGAGTCGTCGACGTGGGCATATTGGTCCCCACGTGCTTCGACAACCCCCTAAAAGAGCACAGCACGGCCTTCCTCGCAGACGTGCTCACTCAGAAGAAGCAAGCGGCGATACCCATCACAGCAATCATCGGAGCGTACCACGTCGCCACCCGATACCTGCGGGTCCCGAGGATGACGGTGAAAAAGATTCTCGGCGGCATCCTGAGAACGGGATCACCCGCCCTCTACCCGCACGTATCGCCGCAGGTGGCCCAGGATGCCCTTGACTACGCCTCGACCTACAGCATAGAGTCATGGGATGGATACCTCATCTCCCTCGCCAGGAGCCTCGGGTCGACAGTCGTGTTCTCGCTCGACAAAGAACTCCAAAAAGTCAGAGAGATCACGGTTGTAAACCCATTCCCACGAAAGGATGTTGAACAGTATCACGAGTTCCTGAAAAGGAATATGAGATGAAGCCAATTAAAGCTCCACCCGTACTATTATCGGATTTAAAGGTCCCCCGATAAGTCTGGTCCTTCAGCCTACAAGGTGGGCTTTGGACACTCCGATGTGAGTTCGAATCTCCCCCGGGCAACCATACTTAAGCTTGAATTAGTGCTGTTTTTTTCTTGTATGATTGCTTTTTGGTTATAAAATCGCTTAAGGTTTGACTTTGTCATGTTATTTTCAAGTTTTTATGGGTCAGTGCTTCGTTTTCCCTGCCAACTCAACTCATTAAATATATTTTTGGTTGAAGGAATTTACTAAACACCCGGACAAGTGGATTTAGGTTAATTGTGATTTTTCGGTTTATTTATGGCTCTTTGTTATCCGAGACGATCTTGCTGAGTACTTTACGCCTTGAGACTATCGTAGTAGAGTCCACGTAGAGAATGCCAGATGTGCTTCGTATCTTTTTTATCATCCTGTATAACTCGGCCTCGCTGTTGGTGCACGCCGTTAATATCATGTCATAGTTCCCCATGGTAAGAAACACGTTACAGATATCATCCATCTGTGTGACTTTTTCAACAATCTGGTTCTGATCATAATCACCAGTGGTCTTCACAAGTAACACAGCGCGTGAGCCTTTACCCACCTCTTCGTCTTCCACGATGCTGACGTAGCCCTTAATGATGTTCGCTTCTTCCATTCGTTTGATCTTTCGTGAAACCGTTGCCGGACTTGAACCTAGCTGTCTGGAGATCTCTCTGATCGGTGCACGTCCATCCAGCTTGAGTATCTCCAGAATCTTTTTGTCTAGCTCATCGATTTGAGTCAAAGTAGTATGTGATTTTTTTCATCAGATATATTCTTTCCCCCTCGATGTGTGAGGATATGATTTTAAGTTCCAATGCAGTAAAATCATTAGTCTTGCCTAAAAAAACATGAATAATAATTTATACTAAGGTCGTATTACTGCGTTTTATCCCTTAGGTGATAGTATTGACAGAGAACAATGTATCAAGACGAGACTTCATGAAGATGGCGGGAGCCGCCGTTGGAGGACTAGCGATTGGTGCCGTTGGAGGCTACTCGATAATGCCTCCCAAGGAAACCATAGTCACAAACGAGGTAGAAGTTGAAGTAGAGGTCCCACAGGAGGTTCCTGAGTATCCATGGACATACGAGAAACTGGATGTTGAGGAAGTTAAGAACAGAGCCTATAACGCCTACTTTGAGTCAGGATGCTCCTACGGGGCGTTCGAGGCGATAATCGGAGGCCTCAAAGAAAAAGTAGGATTCCCGTACACCAGTATCCCCACAAAGATGGCGGTCTACGGTAAAGGAGGAACTGTTGGCTGGGGAACACTATGTGGAGCCATCAACGGCGCAATAATGGCGATGAACCTAGTTTCATCGGACCTCTCGCCCGTAAATGAGCTAGTCGGTGAATACACTGAAACAGCATACCCCACATGGAAGCCTGCTGTAGCAGTAAAGACTGACGAGGATCTACCCACCTCCGAAGCTGGTTCACCTCTATGCCACGTGTCCGTAACCAAGTGGTGTGAAGCATCAGGATTTGGCTCAGGATCAATCGAGAGGAAAGAAAGATGTGGAAGACTCACCGCCGAGGTTGCAGGCCGCGCAGCGGAGATGCTGAACGCCGTAACGGACGGCAACTTCGTGCCTGTCTTCCAGGACGCAGTGAGTGTCACAACCTGTAATGGCTGCCACGGGGACGCTGGTCCCATCGCAAACGTTCACGCTAAGAGCGACTGCGCCCAATGCCATACAGATGAACCTCACGAAACCTCCTAATCTATTCTTTCGACATTTTTTACCTTTTATTAATTCCATTTATTTCCATATTTGTTTTAACCGGTTCACGCCTCCCAAGATTTACTGAAAAATAATGGAACTTGTGCTGAAACCAGTTAGAATAGTGCCTTGGAGCCGGTTTCCCCCCGGCTACCATAGGCTGAATATGATAGTTGCTTGTTTACCGCTGTAACGTTGCTGGAGTTATTCCATAATCGTTTTTATTTATATTATCTAAACCAGTTCAGTCCGATGTAGACTGGTTTCAATCTATTGGGTGTGGTATATCGATGCGCGTTCAGACTACGTTAGAGAAACTGGATGTTACCTGCGGTGGATGCGGCGAGGTTTTCCGTATCCTAGACGAGTCCTCCGCTAAATGGAAGCCTCATAACGTGTGCTTCGAGGACGGTCTCATAAAAACCACCATCATGGTAAAACATGTCTGCGGAGCCGTTCACTTCGTGGAGTTTTCTGGAACCAAGACAAAAGTGGTCTACAAAACAGATTAATCGAGTGCATACACGAAAAACAAAATCTGAGTCATACATCTTCATAGCTCAGGCTCATCGGTATCACCTGTAATGAAAACACGTGCAGTAGATTCTATCTGTTGCGTTGGGTATCATCGGTCTCGACATCCAGGTCCACGATTTTTTCTCTGGATAGCTGCTGTAGTTCTTGGTTAATTTCTCGTTTGAGGGCGATGATCTCTGAGTCGAGGCTGGTGATCTCGGCGTATACCTTTTTCTCCCGTTTAAGGTTTGCTTGTCTTATCTGTTTACTTACGAGCATGTCGCTTAGCTCAATAATCTTCTTCTCGCTCATACTGATTCACCGTTTTTTATTGTTCCACATATATATGTTTATCAAATATCCTCTGCTGATGCATCCGTTCCTCAAGACATTTGTCCAAAATTCACCGTGGGGTTCTCACCTAGATTACCATGCATAAATAAAACGTGAAACAATAATTCTGATGAATCCTCATGATAAAAAAGATCGCCTACGTGGGAATCGCAGTCAAAAACATAGAACAAGCGAGAGAAAACTTCACACAAAAACTAGGATCAAAGATAATCAGGGTTGGAGCCAGCGAGATCGACCACGTCAAAAACACGTACCTCACAGTCGGGGAAGACGTTTTCGAGTTGATGGAGCCGTATTCACCTGAAAGCCCAGTCGCTAGATTTATGGAGAAACGGGGAGAAGGAGTTCAATACATTGGGCTTGAGGTCACAGACCTAGATGACATGATGACGCAGCTTAGAGAGAAGGGAGTTAGATTCACATCCGAGAAACCGGTGGAGTATCCTAATGGAAGCAGATGGGCCTTCATACATCCAAAAGAAATGCATGGAGTTCTATTTGCCCTGATAGAGAACCCAGCATAACCAATCCATAATTTTATCCTCACTTTGCCGTAATCCTATCTGTGATTCTGGATGATTGGGTTGGATGCGCTTTTTACTAGGCGTAGCATCAGGAAGTACCGTTCTGAGCCTGTGAAGGACGATGATATCAGGAAGCTGCTTATGGTCGGGATGGCGGCTCCCACCGGAGGGAACCGGAAACCATGGCACTTTATCGTTGTGAAGAAAAGAGAGACCCTTGATGAACTGGCTGAACGACATCCATATGGGAAGATGCTGTTTGAAGCCCCTCTTTGTATCGCGGTGTGTGGGGACCCAGCTATCTCGCCATTGCCTAGGTCGTTTATCCGGGAGGACTGCTCAGCTGCGACGATGAACATATTGCATGGCGCTGTCGCGTTGGGACTGGGGGCAGTCTGGATAGGGTTGGCCCACCCAGATCAGGCGTCTATGGCCCGAGAGGTGCTGAGTATTCCTGATGATATTGTTCCCGCTAACCTCATCGCAGTTGGTTACCCGGCTGAGGAGAAAGAGCCGAGAACCCAGTTCGACGAGTCACGGGTTCACCAAGAAAAATGGTGAGAAACCCATCCATAATTTTGTCCTTACGTCACTGAGATTCCTGTTAGTAATCCTGAGTAGTGGCTGGGTCTGTGTTAATGGATTAGTGTTAGATTCTGGTTATCGATAATCATTAAATCCATTTTCCTAGTCACAGAAACCACAAGCATCTGAACAACGCAGTAGGAGATACTTGAAATGGATTTCCATCCTGACATCGTTTTCATCATCGGTCATAACGGTGCGTCTGTCACGTCTAAGGGTGAGTACTATCTTTTCTTTGGGGGCTACAATATGGCCGAAGAGTTCAACGGCGTGTTAGTAGATGAGCATGAGATCGAGATGGCTATCAACCATGAGGTATTGCATTGCGTGATGGATTCTCTTGGTGAGGACGCCAAGACTCTTGACAATATCTGGTTCAAGTATGACGTGCCGTACAACCCGGTTTTGAGTGAGTGCTCCGAGATGGGACTAGGGTTCTAGTGTGCAAACCTATCTTTGATGAGTGATATTATTCTAAATTCATTGTATCGATTCATTGGGATCGATGCCCTCTAAGCGCTATATTCGAGATAAGAGCCAGAAAGCAAGCACACTGATGACGCCTATTACCCCCGAGAAGTAGAACACGGACCCCATGCCATAAGTATCCAAGAGGAACCCTGAGAAGACAGGCCCCACTATCTGGCCGATGCTCATGGCGGTGTTGAACACGCCCACCGTGGAGCCCACCCCGAGTTCTCTACCCTCCTCAGCTACTATTGCGGTTACAGCTGGTAGTGATAACGCGCCGCCGGCGGATACAGTGAGCCGGGCTAGGAACAACTCGACGATGGTTCCCGCGTTCACCATGTAAAAGTAGCCAAGTGAGGCTACGACGCCGCCGATGATCAGCATATGTTTCCGGTTATATCTATCCGCGAGGATACCCATGGGAGTCTGGAGGAGAGCCGTAGCAAAGATGCCAGTAGAGAGGATGACACCGATGTATGTGCCCGACAGCCCAAGTATCTGCACGGCGAAAAGAGGTAGAAAACTCATTATGGTGCCTCTGCCCAAGGCGTTTACCGCCCTGTAGACGAGGATGCTGAGCAGCATCTTGTTGGTGAGAATCTTTCTTATGGGCACCCTGGGCGTCTTGTCCATTATTCCCAGTGATTCCTCATCGGGCACGAGGAAGATGGTTAACAGTAAGCTTATGGAGACCAGAACCGACATGGTGTTGAACACCGTCGCGATACTATAATTCTCGTAGATGTAGCCGCCAATGAAGGGACCTGCTCCGAACCCTGTGAAGAGGGCAGTGTTCATGTATCCCATGTACTTACCTTCCTCGCCTTTGGGTGTGAGTCTCATGGCGTACGCCATGGCGACGGGCATCATCATGGCTGAGCCTACTCCATGGAATATTCTCACCGCTATGAGGGTCTCAGGGGAGTAGACGTAAGTGTAGAGGACGCTTGTGATGGTGTACATGATTAAGCCGGCGATGATTATCTTTTTCTTGCTGTAGGTGTCGGCGAGTCTTCCCACTGGGGTCTGGAGTATGGCCCGGGAGAGGGAGAAGCTTGAGTATATGAGACCGATGTAGATCCCTGAGGCGCCAAGGTCGGAGGCGTAGTTTGGTATGATGGGTGATATTATCCCTAGGCCCACCATGGCCATGAACACGCTAAGAAGTAGCACTCTGAAGGCGTTGACAGATTTTTCCTCCAAATTAATCACACCACCATTAACATCCTATACAGTATAGTTGCCTATTTTTAGTATACTATGTCCGGTTTTTCCGGGCAGATGCACTATATGTTAGACCGAGTTACCTGATCACGTCCTCGGGTGTCTTTCTCCATGATTTTATCCACAATTTGAGGTATAACCCTTGAATTAGAATCTCAACATAATAGTAACATCTTGTGAGTATCATATGAGATTATTTCAGGTCATTATGGCACTTGAGTCGCCCTTATAAACAAAAAACCAGAACAAATCATGATTAAACATGATGACTAACCAAGTGAGCCAGGAAATGGTCAATAACCATCCACATATACACTCAACTTCAAGCACAGAGATTCAGGGAAAGATACAGGAATTAACCCGAAGTGTATCTGAGGTGTACAAATACGAGCTTCTCACTACAAACCAGTATCTGAAGCAGATGGAGCTTGTCCTGGATATATTCAATGAACTCTCTGAAGTATTAGCAAATTAGATCGTTCATGCGACTCTAATCCATAGTTATGTCCATAAATCATCTTACTCTAGCCGATTTACGTTAGAGTTCTTTGAGGTACCTTCCATCCATTCAGGCAATTACATTCAACGTGTAATCACGTATTTATTCTCCCCGTAAAGTAGAATCAAAATTGAGACGCAATAATTGTTGCTCATCTTGTTTATCAGTTTCAGTTATTCAGTAATCTTGTCAACAGGAGTTCCTATGCGTATTCACATGATCTCACGAGAGGAGGTTCAAGGATTCATAGAGTGCTATCGAGAGGTATTCAGGAGCCTGAAAAGCATCCTTCCAGACGACTATGTTGATAACCAGATCAAGAAAGCCTCCAGCTCCGAGTTCCATGATAAAATGTTGAAGGAGCTCTCCGATGAAAAAAACATTTTAATGGTGTCAACAGAAGAAAATGAGATCACTGGCATGGCTTGGGGAAACATCAAGGAAGATGGGTCAAGCTGGCTCAGTTTTCTAGGAGTCTTACCCGCGTTTAGGAGGAGAGGAGTCGGAAAGTCTTTACTGACTAGGTTCATTGAGGAGTCAAGGGATCAAGCAAGGTAAGCCTGAACACTGATCCCGGTCTGATTCCCGCGATTAAACTCTACGAAAATATGGGTTTTGTAAAGGGAGGATATGCCGAGAACCCTTACGGGTTAAAACTTGTCATATATAGCAAGGATATCACAATTTCAACGTAAAAAACAACATCAATCCAAAATTTTAACATCAGCCTACGATAACACCTAACCGTGATTATTAATGACAAATAATGACTTAGAGATCGAGGCTACTTACAGGAAACTTGCCGAACATCTGGATCGACTGCCCGGAGGTTTCGCTCCCAGCGACACCGGTGCAGACATTCGTTTGCTTCAAGGATTATTCACTCCAGAGGAAGCAGAGTTAGCCATCAATTTAATTCTGGAAAAGGAAGATGCACAAGCCATAGCAAAAAAATCAAGTCTATCACTTGTTGAGACTGAGAAACGGCTCCACGAGATGGCTGAGAAGGGGCTCATTTACTCGGTTCAATCTGATGATGGAAGGATTCATTATCAAGCTGCGCCATGGGTCGTCGGGATCTACGAGTTCCAAGTCAATCGTATGGATGACAATTTCATCAAAAATTTTGACGATTATTATAGTTCAAGGATACGACGGTCACGGCCAGAAACCATTTCCCAGATGCGGACTATACCCATCCATCAGAGCATCGACTCACGGTTAGAGGTTCTCCCATATGAGCACGTCGAGGAACTGGTGAAGGCCCACGACAAGTTTGCTGTGGCGCCGTGTGTTTGCCGTCGTCACGCAAAGATGAAGGGAGAAGGCTGTGACGCGCCTGAAGAAAGCTGCTTGGTTTTCGGTGAATTCGCTGACTTTTATTTACGAACCGGTCGAGCTCGCGCGATTAAACAGTCTGAGGTGTGGGACCTTCTTGCGAAAGCCAACGACGCCAACCTGGTGCTAAATCCGACTAACTCCAAGTTTGTATCCGCGATATGTTGCTGTTGTGGTGACTGCTGTGGTATATTGAAGGGACTTCAGTACCACCCGAAGCCATCAGAAGCCGTCGCGAGTTCATTCATCGCTGAGTTTGATGAGGATGCCTGCTTGAACTGCGGAATATGCATTGACCGGTGCCAGATGCAGGCTATCACGGCAGGGGTTGACAGAGTGGAATTCAACTCCGATAGATGCATCGGGTGTGGACTCTGCGTCTCAACATGCCCAAGCGGAGCACTAACATTAACACGAAAACCGGGCGCCGCAGAGCAGAAAATCCCAGATACATTCTCAGAAACATGGTACACCATCGCGAAGGAACTAACTGCTAAAAAATAATCTTCTTTTCTCTATCCCCACTCACTGCTCTTCTATTAATTATTATCATACACGATTTTAATAACATACATGATTAATCGCCCTGTGAATCCAAAATTTTATCCTCGGTGATGGAGTGATGAGTAATCATATACGTTCGTGGTGGTTCTATGGATGATTTCTTGAAGTATGTGTTCGCCGGGGTTGCTGCGTGGGTTGTGGTGGATTTCTCCACGGTCTTTAACCCTGACGTGGAGCGATGGGTCAGGCATATGCCTCTCATCTGGGTGTTCTACATCGGGTATCCGCTGCTCTTCGGGCACTTGATCTACAGGAGGAGGCTGGGTGATAGAGGGTTAGTGTCTGCGATGCTTGTCTCAGGGTTCGTTATCGAGGTGGTTCTCTCGGGCAACGCGTTGCTGTACACCTTCCCGATAATGGTGGTGATGATCCCAGTGGCCGTGGCTATCTACAGTTGCGTTACCTTCATACCAAGATGGATTGTAGACGGGGAGATCAGAGAGAGAAAGAGACTGATACTTCTCCTCGTAACGGTATGGATCATAGTCTCGGTACTCAATTACATCACAAATGTTAATCTCCCCCTTGCTAATCCACAGTGACCCATATTTTTTCGTGTGATATCAAGTTAATTAAAACAACACCGTAATTCCATCGATAGCAATGTAAACCTTAAATGAACTAGATGTCAGATGTTTCAGCTATGATTGGCGTCGTCCTCGCGATCATCCCTTTCGTGATCACACTCACAGCCATCCTCAAGTACAAGATGAAGACCCACTGGGCGGGCCTCCTCGGCACCCTCTGCACGTGGGTAATAGCCATCTTCTACAGCAAGACACCTGTATGGCTCCTAGGCTATGCATGGATCTATGGGATGCTGGTACCCATGAGTTACACCTTCGCGGGAATAGCCGCATGGTACATGACGTACCACATGATGTATCACGGATGCTTCGTGGATATACAGAAAGCAGTGATCAGGATGAAGGGAGGGCTCGTGTTCAAGACATTCTTCCTCTGCTTCGGCCTCGGTATTATGATGCTGAGCAGTGGAGCTGGGTTCACGTGGTTAGCGGTCGTGCTCAACGATATGGGCATCAGCCCTTGGGCGGTAAGCATACTAATAGAGGGATCAGCGGACCCCCTCACCCAGTACGCCTACTACGCCACACCGGTAGTAGTCCCAACCCTCCTCTACGGTGACCAGTTCGGGTTCACTCTAGCGGAGTTGATGCCCATGTTCAACAGGTTCTTCTGGGTCACCATCCCCGGGTTCGCTCTCGCCATGCTTTGGGTGCTCAAGGAAGATGGACACAGAGTCACCAAGCGTGACGCAGCGGTAGTCACAGTTTACGGGCTCGTACTCGCGGGCATTGTCAACATACTCAACCTCACCGTTGACATCATGAGCGTAGGCATCATCGCAGGCGCAGCGGGTATGGGCATTCTCTATGCAGCCCAAAAAATTGGGGTATTCGGTAACTCGGATGAGGTTGAAACCAACCATCCGCCACTCAACCCCGAGGAAAAGAGTAGAATCAATAAGGCAATAGCGCCCCTCGTCATTGTCAGCGTCCTCGCGGGGCTCTGGGGGGCATTCGGGAAACCCATAGAACAAGTCCTAGGGACAGTAAGTATCCATGTAATCGCGGACCAGAGTGTACCATTCAAGGTAATGCAGCCAGCTATCTGGCCCTTCGCCACCATACTCATCATGTTCACTTTCCTCAAGCCCACCCGGGAGAGCGTCAACTACACAGTAGACCTCATCCGGAAGCGGTGGGTCATCCAGCAGATAGCCAACTGGATGTTCGCAGGCATGGTCTTCGCCTACTTTTGGAGCGGAAAAGTCATCATAGACGGTCAACTCGTCCTCCCAGCGGGCAGCGAACACCTCAACCTGATGAATCAGCTGGCTAACACAGCCGTCAGTTTAGGACTTCACCCCTACTTCGTCATGGTACCTTTCATGTCCATGTTCGCCACCACGCTCCTCGGCACAGAGTTAACCAGCACTACCTTCTTCACTCCGTTCCACTTCATCGCAGCCAAAGCCTTGGGATTCTCTAAACCCACCGCTTTCATGGTAGGCCACATCGTCGCCAACATAGGCATTACAGACATCAGGAAGCTCATGAAGAACGTGTCGTTGATAGGAGCCTACGGCGAGGAGTATAAGGCACTCAGGAAAACCTTCGTCATTGGCCTCATAATCACAGCAGCTACCATAATACCGCTGATTAGCTTCCTCTTCTGGCCATGACCCATCCACTTCTACTTGGATAAGCTCACGTAGCTAAGCCACACAAATGGAATCAACCAAAGCATATAGAAATAGAACTTTCCCGTTAGAAGATACGAGATCAGCAGCACAGGGAAGATAAGGAATGACGTGATAACCCCTTCAATGTACCTGTTACTCCCATCTTTCTTCCTCTTTGACGATTTCTTCACCTTAACCCTGCTATAAGGAACGATCTTACCCACCTAACGCCCCTTCTCCAACAACATGAACTCCACCGAGTCCACACCAAAACTAATCAACTTACGGGCACAAACCTCACAGAGAACAAAGTTGGTCCTATGCTGCACTCCGGTCCTATTTTCCATGCCTTTCTCTACGACCTGACATGAATGCCCAGGACACAGCTGGAGCCCACAGTGGTCGCACATTATTATTGGGTCTCTGAAGCAACACTTGGGAAGCGTGTCCTGGGCAAACAACGCTTCTAAAGAAAAATAATCGTTATTAATACGATTGTAAGCCACAACCAACCCCAAAAAACACGCATATATTCACGAATCCTGATAAATCCAGAAAGTACTACCAGTCTATACCCCGGATTCGTACGGTACCACCACATTTCATTAATAATGCCTCTGCACCCCTACGCTTGACCATGACGAGCGACGACAACGCGCTAACTAGGGCAGAAAAACCAAAAAACACAGACGACATCAACCAGCTACCCCTAATAAGTTTCCTTGATGAGATGCGCGTCAGAAACCCAACCGAGGAACACCTCTTCGTAGCCAGAATGAAGTTCTTACGCGATAACCGGTAAACATGTCAACACCATTTAACGTTCAAAGTTTTATTTACTCAGAGAGCACTAGAACGTAGGTTCAAATGAAAGCCCTAGTTCTATACCACAGCCAAGAGTTCGGAAACACCGGCAAGATGGCGGAAGCAGTCGCCCAAGGTCTACGAGACGAAGGATTAGACGTGACCCTCTTTAACACAGATGAAAGCCGGTACCCCATCAACGAGTTCGCGGAGTACAGTTGCGTAGCCTTCGGCACACCAGACTACTATAGCTACCCAGCTGGCACCCTCAAAACTTTCATGGATGACCACTACATCGCCCGGGTAAGAAAAGGAGTCAAAAACCTCCAAGGCAAACCCTACGCCCTCTTCTACAGTCACGGAGGAGGCGGAAAAGTCAAACCAGCCATGATCAACATGTTCAGCTACGTCGGAAACCAGATAGGCGAACCAGTGGAGTCATACGGGGCCCCCGACCAGAAAACACTCGAGGATTGCAAAGCTCTCGGAAAAGAGCTGGCAGAGGCAACGAAATAACTACCAATCGTAGTGTGGGCCACTCCACTCGTCTCCGAAGCCTCTAAATACTGGCGTCACGGCTCAGGGATGAAACACGTTGACGGATGGAAGGCAACGAAGCAAGATAAAACTAGGGACGGAGGTCATGATAGTCCTCAAACGAGACCAACGCACAGGTAAACTAACCCGAGGCACCGTCAAAGACGTACTAACAATATCCGCTAAACACCCCCACGGAATCAAAGTCAGGCTCCAAGACGGACGAGTAGGCAGAGTACAAGAAATAATAAAATAGGGGAGGGGGGGGTACCCCCGAATAACGGGAAACCAAGCCTTTTACATTGAAAGAAGCCCCAGAACAACCCCTTTTCGTTCATGATCTACGTAAAAATGCGGTAAAGTAACGGTGAATCTAAGCAAAAACACGGTCTAACAAAGACATTTTTCCCATGAAAAATCGATCTGACTGAAGTAAAAAAGGGATGGCTAACGCCACTCCTCGGGAATCTTGAACCTGAAACGGCATTTATCGGAGCCACTGAACACGCTCTCCAGCACCTCCGCCTCCGTATCAGTGCCGAAGGCAATATCATACCTGAGCTTACCGTAACCGGCGCTGCAGTAACACCAATCCATCGGAATATCAGGCTCACCGCTCAACACAGACTCCCTCGCCAAAGGACAGTGACACATATAGTAACGTTTCATCAACGGATCAGTCTCCAACAGGTACTCCCTTGGGCTGTACGGGAACTTTGTGTTATAGATCCACTCACCGTCACGCCTACCGGAGAGACGCTCCTGATCAGCCTTCACGTACTCCACCACCTCAAGGGTGATCACCTGCTCGTACCAGACCTTCCCCTCGTTCATGAAATGCTCAAGCTCGGTTACGATCTCGCTGTGCATCTTCTCAAGCCAAGCATCCACGCTTCCAAGCTCCTCAAGCCACCCTTTATGCCTTGCAAAGCTCTCCACGGAAACCCTGTGATGGTTACCGGCGAGTATCTTCTTGTAGACCTCGGGGCTCAGTTCCTTCCTCAACTGGTCCATCAGCTTCTTGGTCACCTCGGGGTAAGCTTCAGGGCCACATCCAAGTGGGGGAGCCTCCACCAAACTGAAGACTTTCTCACTCGCCTCATCGCTTACCACGGAGGCGAGGCGTTCCTTGATGGAGGGAAGAATGTTGCGTCCTCCAATAATCGAGGCGAAGTAAATCCACTCCTCTTTCATGTCCATGAAGTACACGTACCGAGCCACACCCATGATGGTTTCCTCCGTGTTCTTTCCCTCTTTCATCAGGTGCCTGATATACTCCTTAAAGTCATCAACATCAGCTGACTCATAGCTCAGCCCTCTTCCAGCGAAGTAACTCATCGACTCCTTGACAGAGTTCACCGCAGCGTCCACCTGCCCAGAATCGTTACCCCTCTCGGTGAGATACTGCCTGAACTCCTCTTCCTTAATCATCACACCAAGACAAGTGAAGCCCCTAGAAGAATACTTTTTCCAAGAATGATTACGGAAACCCCGAACCCATTATAAAAAAGGAGATTAGAGCTTATCGTACTGACGAAGAAGCTCCAACAAGTTGTTAGACCAGTTCTCCAGAATCTTCTCACCGGTCTCAGCGGAAGCCTCCCTCGGGTCACCCATGTAGCCGTCACAGATCTCCTCCACGTTATAGGTACCCATGGTGCTCAGACCGCTAATCTTAGCTTCGCCGCCGACGCTCCTGAAATCAGGCAACGCGATCCTCCAGTTCGTGGCCTCTTCTGGCATCTTATCTAGGCGAACATTCTCCCCGAGGGCCATCATAATCGACGTTTCAGTCTCACCGGCGTGGCCGCTGCCCGCCTTCCCAGACTTCAAGTACTCCGACCAGTCGTCATCCTTGTTAGTAGTCCACACCGTCTTCAACAGCAGGACCTGGGCATCCGTTTGATCAAAGATCTTACGGGCAGCCATATCCGTCCACAGCATGTTCCCGCCGTGACTACTGGTGATCAGAATCTTACTGAATCCCTGACCAGCGAACCCCAGACAGATCTCCGTCATCAACTTAACAAGGGTCTCAGGCTGTGGCGAGATAGAGCCGGGGTAACTCATGTGATGAAGCGACATGCCGAAGGGAATCGACGGAGCCACCAGAACCCTCCTCCCCGTCTCCTCAAAGAACTTCGCCGCAGCACGCTTAGACACCTCAAACCCGATCGTGGTATCCGTCTTAATGGGAAGATGAGGACCATGCTGCTCCATGGAGCCCACATGAACGATCACGATACCTGTCTCCTTCATCGCCTCCTTGACCTCAGGGGAGGTCATCTCAGCTATCAGAAACCTTGATTTCTCTTCAGACAATTCAACCATTATCCACTAGCTAAAAATCAGTATTTAACACTGAGTCGAGGGCTCCTCGGCTACCCTTGAAGCTGTTTAGGGGGGAATAATAGATAAAACCAGACAGAAACGGGGTATTATCCAACTTTCTTCCTGATGACCGCGATCTGTCCGGTATGGTACAGTGTGTGATGAATAGTCCCGTGAAGCAGCATCCTGAAGTTATAGTTCGCGTTAGGCACCTACTCCTCCAAATCCTTGTTGCTCCAGTCTACCAGCTCCCCCGCCATCGTGTTCAACGCTACCTCCATCCCTCGGATTGACTCCCGCCACTCCTCCTCGGTCTCCCTCATAGGAGGCCAATCCTTAGCCTTGTAGGGGTCCGGGAAATCCTTTTTCTGCACTGACTCAGTGGCCGCGTTCATCCAGAACGTTATGTTGTCCACCAGCTCCCAGATGCTATGCCTCTCATCAAGCGGCCTCTCCTTCGCCTGCACAGCGTCAATGCCTTTCAGCGTCTTCATTAGACTTGGACCATGCCAGCTGTCACCGTTGAAGGTGGTCCTGAACTGATCCATCAGAAACTTGACTTCATTCAACTCGATCAAGTATACATGAAAAAGCATGGAATATATTCCATACGCAGAATCGTCGTCGCCCCAGTTTAACTCTTAAATCATCTCCCGCAGAACACTAAACAGTGGTTCCATGATCAAGCGAAGACTGGGAAGGATAGGCGAAAACGTGTCCATAATAACCTTGGGTGGATGCGGGGTAGGAAGAATCAGCCAAGAGGAAGCCGACAAGGCCATCAAGCAAGCCCTCAACCATGGAGTCAACATGGTGGACGTGGCGCCAACCTACGGTGACGCCGAGTTGAGACTAGCCCCATTGATGAAGACCCATAGAGACAAGATATTCCTAGCTGAGAAAACCACAGAACGCACCATGATAGGCGCAAAAAACGAGCTTCACCAAAGCCTAAACAGGCTGGGAGTCAAATCCTTCGACCTATACCAGATGCACGCACTCTCCACAATGAACGACCTCGACACAGTTTTCCACCCAGAGGGAGCCATCACTGCCTTCAAGGAGGCAAAAGAGACAGGCTTGACCAAGTACCTGGGGATAACGGGACATCAGGATATGAGGGTGCTCCTTGAAGCCATCAAGAGATACGACTTTGACTTGATTCTTCTGCCTGTGAGCTTGTGCAGTGCCGTGGCGTTCCACCCCATGAATGATTATAGGCCCGTCCTTGAAGCAGCCATTGACCGTGATATGGGAGTAACCGCCATCAAGGCCGTGTGCAGGGGTCGCTGGAAAGATCAACGCAGTCACGGCACGTGGTATCACCCTTCTGACACCCCCAAGGATGTCGAGCTGGGAGTCAGGTTCACCCTCTCACAGGAACCCGTGACCACCTACGCCCTCCCATGCGACACAGGGCTCTGGGAGATGGTGCTACAGGCAGGGGATGGTTTCACTCCCATGGACGAGGACGAGCAGAAAGAAGCAGTGGAGTACGCAAAAACACAGGGTTTTAGCCCCCTCTTCCCAGAGTAAAGAATCAAAAACATATAATCCAGAAAACGTTACGTCCATCCATCGAGAGGCATAGTGATGAACTATCTGGAAGGAGCAGAGAAATACTATGACCTGTTCGGCGAGAAAGACGACGTAGAGTTCTACGTCGAGCAAGCGAAACTGTACAACGGCAAAGCATTAGAGCTCGGAGTCGGCACCGCCAGACTCGCCATAAACCTAGCGAAAGCCGGCGTTGAGACACGGGGGATAGACACGTCACGGTACATGCTTAACGCTGCAAAGGCCAATATCTCAAAACTTGACTCAGAGACAAGGAGTCGTCTCCACTTGGAGCAAGGGAACGCCGTTGACTTCAAGCTACTGGAGAGGTTCAACATGATCTATTTTCCCTCCTGCAGCTTCGACCACATACTGGACCCCTTGGATCAGCGAAAGGCTCTCCAGAACATTAAGGACCATCTCGCTCCGGCGGGTGTATACGTCTTCGATCTTTACCTCGTCCCCGAGATAAAACCTGATAAAGACTGGTTCGTGCAACGGAAAGAACTGGACGCAACGAGTTACGTAGTCAGGAGCGGGTACCACACCATCGACCCGGAGACACGGCTAATGACGCTGAACATGTGGTACGAGGTGTACGAGAATGGGAGAATGATTGAACGCTACCACGAGGGCAGCCAGGTCTACATCCACGACGCCGAGGGAGTAAGGAAACTACTTCGAGAAACCGGTTACAGGATACTCCATGAGTACGGCGACCATCACGGAAAAAAGTATGAAAAAGGGGACAACATTATCGTGTTAGTCGCCCAGCCAGAGTAGAACTGCTCACTATGCCTCTGTAATCGCTATCTCCTTAGCTCCTTCCCAGAGAACCCTCTCACCCATCTCCCGCAGCCGGCCCTCTCCCAAAACGATTGTAGCGAAGTGATTGCCTGGCAGTAACCCGAACTTGCTGGCGAAGCACGCCGACCCATAAGGGATGAGTATCTCCTTCTCGCTAACACCTCCGGGGTAATAGAGAAGTTGACCCATGCTGGGGTAACTTGTGGCGTTCTCCTGAGGAACCTCAATGCCATATGTGTCCATCTGTAGCCACACCGCTTCGCCACTCCAGCGAGCCTGTATCACTCTCCCTGTGATAGGCAGTGCTTCAAGTATCCTAATACATGTCTCCGGTGCTTCCTCCATGTGTAGCTCAGCCTTGAACTGATAATCCCCTATATTGACGCTGAGAGGTTCCATGACTAATAGAAAAAGAACGAACGTAAAAAATTGGGGGTTACTCCCCGATGACCTTGTGCTTCAGAGTACCCATGGGCTCAATCTCGCACTCCACGATGTCACCCACTTTGAGGAAACCCTCAGGACCCCAGCTGTGAGCCACACCAGCCACGGTACCCGTGGCGATGACATCACCGGGCATCAACGTTGTGCCGTTGCTCATGTACTCGATGATCCTCGGAATCCTGATGATCATATGCTCCACTGTGTTGTTCTGTCGCTCCTTCCCGTTGACACGTGTCTTGAGCCTGAGAGGCGGGTTATAGGGGTCAGGTATCTCATCCGAGGTGACTATGCAGGGCCCCATGGGGCCGGCGTTGTCCATTCCCTTGCCCTTGGTCCAGTTAACGTCATGTTTGAACATTCGGAAATCCACGTCCTGCGGGAAGCCCTGATCACGGGCACTCACGTCGATAAACACCGTGTACCCAGCGATGTACTCGTACGCCTTCTCCGCCGGGATATAGTTTCCCTTCTTACCTATGACCACCGCGAGCTCGCATTCGTAATCCATCTTCTCAGTCGCCTTTACCTTAATGAGTGGGTCACGGGGACCGACCACGAGGCTCGGAGGCTTCTGGAACACGTCCGGTACATCAAGCTTCAGGCTCTTGAGGCGGTCAATCTCCTTCTGCCTCGCCTCAGGGTCCTTTATCCGCTCCGTGGCGTGGTCATAGAAGTTAACGGCTACGCAGTAGAGCTTACCCGGCCTCGGTACGGGTGCTTGCAGCTTCGCGGTGCTCTTGCACATTACTAGCTTTTCTTCGTCGAGCCCAACGGCGTCTGGGTGCTTCTCGGCGTAAGCGAGGGCCTCCCGTGCTGCCTTCATGGACTCTTCTCCTCCTTCGAGGAAACCGATCATGCAGCCGGGTATCAGTGCGTCCGCGTGCCTTTTGGCGACGCCTTTTCCCTTTTCCTTATGTATCAACGCGTAAGCTGAGTTGAGGTCCACGACCTTATCGCCCATGAGGGCGCCGACGCGGCTCTCAGTATGAACCTTAAAAGTTACTAGTTTCATCTAGCATCGCATCATACGGGTATGTATCCATTATATATCACCAGCGAGAGCCCAAGCTACGCTGCAACCGAGCCATTCAGAGAGAAAAATTGAATAGATTTACTGGACAACCGGGTAACCAGCGTCGATCCACCCAGTGACACCATCAGCCAGATGATAGATCTTGGTGAAACCGTCCGCCTCCAATATCTCTACCGCCGTGCTGCTACGGTTTCCCGACCTGCAATAGACCAGTAGCTCGTCGTTCTTATCCAGCTCATCGAATCGGTCAGGCAGCTCCTGCACCGGAATCAGTATGGCACCCTCTATGTGACCGTCCTCGTACTCTGAAACAGTACGCACGTCAAGAATGACAAGCTCAGACTTGTCCTGGATAAGAGTCCAAGCCTCAAGAGGTGTAAGGTCACCATACACGCCTTGGTCGTCTTGACCATAAAACTGAGTATAATAAACAACCCCAATCGCGGCAATCGCTACGACGATATAAATGAGGTTTCTCTGGTTATCATTAAGACTCATTTCATGAACCCTGCGAAAGGGCGGATTATGAACATAACCCAGCTCAACGGTGCTCGTCTAAGAACTCCTTTACCCTACCCAAGCCCTCGCTGATCACCTCGATGCGGTTACCGTAACCTATGCGCAGGTGTCCTTCCACCTCGAAGCAGTCGCTGGGCACCATAAACGTGCTCTTTTCCTCTATGAGCCTCTTGCAGATCTCGGTGCTGGACATGTCAAGGTGATGCCTCATGAACGCGACGCTGCCCGCCCTTGGCTTCACCCATTCGATGAGGGATTCATCGTTGATCCAGTCATCAAGGAATCTATGATTTTCACGCACGATCTTTAGGTTCCGCTCCATAATCTTGTCGATGTGCTGAATAGCGATGGTCGCCAAAGCCTCGTCAAGCATGCTCTTGCTTATTGTAGTGTAGTCCCGGTGAAGCTTGCATTGATGAATCACCTTGCCGTTAGATGTTATCCATCCGAGACGCAGCCCCGTGAGACTGATGGACTTACTGAAGCTCCCCGTAGCTATCCCCTTCTCGTAGATATCCATCACTGATGGCGTGTGGTCTCCTTCATGTATGTAGAGACCCCTGTACGCCTCGTCCCCAAGCACATAGGCGCCTGAGTCTTCAGCTACCTCACAGATTGCACGGAGCAACGCCTCATCTATCAGGCTCCCCGTGGGGTTGTGAGGGTTATTGAGCACTATCATCTTGGTCTTAGAGTCAACAAGCTCCTTCAGCTCCTCTATCTCTGGTAACCACTGATTCTCAGGAACCAGGTGAAGCCGTTTCACGTCTGCCCCGAAGCTCTTCGCGACGCTGAAGAGCTGCTGGTATGCTGGGAACACGCTAATCACAGTATCCCCCGGCTCAACTAGACTGTAGAAGGCGTTGAAGTTTGCCTCGATGGCTCCACCGGTCACCAGCACGTTATTCGGGTCCACGTCCACGTACTGGTTTGCGATCCCCTCTCTGAGCTCTGGGTTTCCCTCGATGAACCCATAGGTAAGCTGCCTATTCTGGAACTCGTCAAAGAAATCCGTTCTACCGGTGAACTCTAGGAACTCGCGTAACGTGAAAGGCTCGACGCAGGTCTCAGCCATGTTAATCTCTACGTTGTGCTCGTACTCGTTCATCCACCGCTCCACTAGAAACTCGTCAACCTTCACCAATTCTCTCACCATCATATGGAAGAGCAAAGTATAGAAACTATGCCTTACTGGGGCTGAGACGATGTATGCGAGTCATCGACTTCCTCTACCTGACGCTCAACGCCTGCATCCTCAGGCTGCGGCAACGTTATCTTAAATGTCGTACCTTCCCCTACCTTTGAGACAACATCGATTCTGCCTCCGTGAGACTCCACCGCCATCTTAGTATACGCTAGACCAAGTCCAAGCCCCTTCTTCTTGGTTGTCTTGAAGGTCTGGAACAAGTTCGGCATAGACTCCTCAGGGATACCTGAACCCGTGTCAGTGACCTCAATGACTATATCGTTGCCCTGCCTCAAAGCCCGTACGATGATCGTGCCCTCGCCCTCGATTGCCTCATACGCGTTCCTCACTAGGTTATCCATTATCCTCCTGATCTTGATTACGTCTAGATGCACCCTCTCCAAGCCATACCCTAGACCGAGCTTGACCTCTATCTCGTTGGGAATATTAGTGCCTCTCATGATAAGTTCGATAAGCTCCCCCAGGTTAAACTCCTGTATCTGGAGAGGCGTATCTCTAGTAGAGTTCCTGAGATCCTCCAGAATCTGTACCGCGTACTGGACTGAACTCTTGATGGTCTTCACAAGGTTTCCTTGCTTTTCCGGATCCCTCTGCATGAGGTATATCGCGTTATTGATTGTCTGCAGGGGCCCCCTGAGGTCGTGACCCACCATTGACGCAACCTGTCCAACCGCGATGTTCCTTTCAGCGTCCACCAGAAGCCTGTTCCGTTCCTTAACCGTATCCTCAAGCTGCTTGCTGTAAACCTTGAGGTCCTGTACCATCTGCTCCAAGTACTCGGTGTATCCCTTGAGCCCCTTCTCCATGAGCTTCTGCTCACTGATGTCACTGAGCTTGCCATCAAAGTAGGTGACTCCCTCCATCTCGTATTTCTGGGTGGCCCTGTCATGAACCCAGACCCATGTACCGTCCTTCCTCTGTATACGGTACTCAACATCATAAGGAACATCCTCCTCGATGTATGCCCTTATCCCTTCCTTCACCGTGTCCATGTCCTCGTGGTACACAATAGTGAACCAAAAGTTAGGGTCAGGCTTGCTTATCTCATCGGCGGTATACCCTGCCATCTTGGATACGTTGGGGCTAACGAAAACAGTCGCACCGTTCTGGTCAGCGATATAGAAAACATCCGGGATGTTGTCTATGAGTATCTTGAGCTTCTTCTTGACGCGTTTCTTATCGACATTGTTTCTGATACGCTTCGCGAGCATCTGATAGTGACTTGGGTCCACCTCTTTCCTGAGATAGTCATCTACACTGGCGTAGAACGCTGCCTCGGCGACCTCCTCGCTTCCCTGCCCAGTGTAGATAATTATTAGGATATCGCTGAACCCCCTTATCTTGGAGGCCAGCTGTATTCCGTTAATCTTGGGCATACTGTAGTCCGATATTATACAATCATGTTTTCCCTCTCTTACAAGCTCAAGGACCTTCTGGGGGTCCTGAGTAGAGGTAACCTTTATTGTTGGGTCAGATTGCTCTAAGAAAAGCTTAGCTAAGACTAACTGATCATCTTCATCATCTATGTGTATGACACGTATAGTGCCCTCTGGTTTATCCTCTGCAATCAAACCCGTGAACACCCTCCGCAATATAGTATTTTATGTTGAGGGCGCAACCGTCTGTATCAAAAATATAGATTAAAAAAAGAAAAAGTTAGATTCTACTTGTGCTGAACCCGCTGTCTAACCCCGCTATAGCCTTTGTCAGGAGCTTTGTTAGGTTGCTCAGGTCATCCATGCTCAGCACTTCCACAGGACTGTGACTGTACCTCCTAGGAATAGCTGCAGTACACGCTGGTATACCCGCCTTGGTCTGCTGGATCGCGTGAGCATCGTTCCCGCCATGCACCAGCCCACTCTGGTAAGGAAGACCAGACGCCTTAGCTACCCCGATAAGCCATTTTCTCAGCACCTGGCTACCGATCCTTGTCGTGCCCCCTGTCTTTCCTACGTGTAGCGCAGGCCCGTTTCCCACCTCATAGTAGATGTCCCTGATGTTGACGTCGGGCTGCCAACCGGCGGGGCATGTATCGATGGCTACCGCCATGTCTACGTCGAGGTCATACACGGCTACCTCGGCTCCTCTTAACCCGATCTCTTCCTCGACTGTCCCGATATAGTAGACTGTTGAAGGGATTTTCTTGTCTTTCAGGTTTTTTGCGACGGTGATGATGGTTGCTAGGCCCACCCTATCGTCAGCGGCCGCTGCTGCGATGAAGTTGTTGTCAAGTTCAACGGGTTCATTGTTCCACACTATGGGAGTTCCGATCTCTATGCCCTTCCCTAAGACCTCCTCCTTGTTCTTGGCGCCTATATCGATGTACATCTCGTTTATTGGTGGAACCTTGGTGGCCTCCTCAGGGCTGGTGATGTGCCCAGGCTTTATACCTACGACACCTATCACAGGGCCTTTCTCTGTGAGTAACTTGACTTGGTGGCCCTGAATGCTTCTACTGACTGATCCTCCGAGCTTCCTGAACCTGATGAATCCCCGTGGATCGATGTTGAATACAATGAAGCCCACTTGATCCATGTGGGCCGCGAGAGCGATCTTGGGGGAATCCGGGTCACTGCCTTTCTGGATCCCAATAACGTTGCCTCTTGGTGTGTGATAGACCTCGTCGCAGAGGGGTGTCAGCTCCTCTACGAGTTTTTTCATCATGGGCTCCTCAAAGCCGCTAGGGCTCTCTACCTTGAGAAGTTCAAAGAAAAGATGTTTGAGTGACTGCAAATAATGCACCTTCCCCTGAAGGTTGATCAGGAAGGTGAAGAAGTTTTGGGTTAGATCTCTATTACGTCTTTGCTGACCTTACCAGGCTTCGCTGAGTCAGGATTCACGTCTTCCAGCATCTCTAGGAGGCTCTCCATCTTCTCGTTCATAAGGATGGCTTTGAACTCTTCGTACTCATACACGCTTTTTATGATGAGGCCTCTGCGTTTGGTCGGGCTTCCGGCTGCGTCCACCGGGTTGATCTCAACGGCCAGGCTCGGCTCCCTTGATTTGCTGCCAGGCATCTTCATGACGAACACGCCTGGGACTGTGGTTTTTACCTTGCCCCAGTCTTTCCCGTTTTCAAGGAATTCAGCTAGTTTCTCTTCAGACATACCCTGAACAATGTGATTCAGGTATACAAGGGTTACCCAGAGGCTTCACTGGTTTATTATAGTTGAAATTCTGAGAATACTTCATGGATTGTAAGAATTACATTTATCAGGCTCGGCGATGGATGGGGGCGGGCCGCTCCGACTGTGTAGCCGAGAAAGGCATGGTGTCCTCCAAGCATCCCCTCATAGGTGAAGCAGGGGTCAAGATGATGAAAAAGGGCGGTAACGCTGTGGACGCAGCGGTTGCATCCGCTTTCATGGACTGTGTTGTTGAGCCAGCGATGAACGGCATCGGAGGCGAAGGTGTCATGGCCATCCATCTTGAGTCAGGTGAGAACATCATCATCGACTATGTAGGCAGGCCGGCGCAGAGCTGTACACCTGACATGTATGAGCTTGAGGAGATAACTGAGTCAGGCTGGATGGGGTGGAGAAAAGTAAAGGATGACGCAAACCTCGTAGGCCATAAGGCATGTACCACGCCGGGTATCGTGGCTGGTTTAACATCCGCGTTGGAGCATTATGGCACGATGAGTCTCGCAGACGTAATCTCTCCGGCGGTAAAGGTAGCCGAGGAAGGATTCACCATGGGATGGTGGACGGCAGCCAGCATCTTCAGGCGGATGGAAGCTTTCTCAAAGTTCAAGGAGTGGAAGCGAGTCTATCTCAGAGATGGCCAGTACCCGTACCTACCTTATAATCAAGGAATGGCGAAACCCCATGTGCTAGTCAACAAAGAGCTTGCGAAGTGTCTACGGTCAATCCGTATGGAAGGTCCTGACGCTTTCTACAAGGGCTGGATAGCCGACGCTATTGCGGGAGAGATGAGCGCGAATGGTGGACTAATCACCAAAGAAGACATGGCAATGTACGAGCCCATAATCCACATGCCTGAACTAGGATGCTACCGGGGCCACGACATCCTCTATGACCCGACGCACTCGGGAACCACCATGATGCAGACTCTCAACATCATTGAGGGCTACGACATGGCATCCATGGGTTTCGGGTCCCCGGATGCTATCCACCTTGTCGCTGAGGCACTCGGTCTCGCATTCGCTGACCGGTTCGAGTATATGGGCGATCCCGGATACGTGGATGTCCCCCAGAAGGCAATGGTGTCCAAAGAGTACGCCGCGAAGCTCAGAGAGAGGATAGACATGGGGAAATCGGGGGCAGTCACATTCAGTGATCCTTGGCCCCACAAGCCTGAGTGCACAACTGCGCTGGCTGTCGCTGATAAAGCAGGAAACATGGCCTGTGTGAACCAGACTCTAGTCAACTCCTTTGGCTGCGGAGTAGTGATCCCCGGGACAGGGATAGTCATGAACAACGCTATGTATGGTCTCAACCCTGAGCCGGGTCATGCCAATAGTATCGATGGCAGGAAGCGCCGCATCCAGAACGTGTGTCCCACAGTGGTTCTCAGGGAAGACGAGTCCTACATGGTGTTGGGGGCACCCGGTGGCAGGAACATACAGATGTCAGTTGCTCAAGCCATCCACTATGTCATTGACTATGGGATGGGTATCCAGGACGCGGTGGACGCTCCACGTATCTCACGTGAGACAGGCACGGTTTCTCTTGACTCTAGGTTCCCACGGGAGGTCAAGGACCGCCTCGTGGCGATGGGTCATGACGTTAACTACGTTGACCCAGAGCTCAGGGGCTGGGGTAGACCTGTTGGCGTCCTAAGGGACCCTGAGACGAAGCTACTTCATGGGGGCGTCTACTCGTTGCTCACAGGGTTCGAGTCCATCGCTGTTGGACTATAACCCTTTTTTTCTTATATGGAGAGTTAAACTAGAAGGTTGATGCAGACTGTCACAGAAGTTATGTTAAGGACTTTTTATTGGAGTTACTTTGATTTTTCCCAATATTTCTGGGTGTCTATGAATATAGAACATAGCTAAATAATCATTATATCGTGAAAACTGGAGGTCACGTCGAGGCGTAAATGGCGTTTATTCAGGATGATGAACGAGATGAACTGTATGTGTTGTTCGTCGATGACGACCCAATGCAGCTTGTACTTGTAAAGCCTCTTCTTGAAAACTTTGATTCACGTTTACACGTTGAAACTCTCACAAATCCCAGAAAGGTCATGGAGTACTTGAAGCATTACGACTTCGACTGCGTAGTATCTGAGTACATCGTCGGCGGCAACCATGACGTGAATGTCTTCAAAGCGGTAAAAAACGCGAAGACTATTCCCACGATTCTCTACACTACACGAGACTTCGACGAGGTTGAGAAGACGGCCCAGATGTTCAGGGTTAACGGGTACATACAGAAGATAAGGGACCCAAAGGAGTATCCTCAACTAATCCGCTTCATCAGAGAGATCGTGGAAAGATACCAAGAGAAGCGACCCGACAAGGAGTTCAAGTACGATCCCAGAACCACTTGGAATGTCAAGAACTACCAGTTCTACGGGTCGAAAAATGATTCGGTCGTCCAGGTCTAGGGTAAATAATCCCTAAATAATCTCTTTTTGAGCTACTACCCGGTTACGCAATTGAGTTCCAGACATAGTTTACCGGTTATCAAAGTGCTCTTCATTGATGATGAGCCCATGTTCTTGGCTCTATTAAAGCCGATAATACAGAGCTTCGATCCCAATCTTCACGTTGATACCCTGAGTAACCCCCACAAGGTGATGGACGCCGTCACCAAGAATCACTACGACTGCGCTATCGTGGATTACTACATGCCGGGGATGAGTGGGCTTAACATTATCAAGCGAATAAAGTCCGTTGCGAACATTCCCTGCATTCTCTATACCGGGATGAGCGTCGAGGAAGTGCAAGTTGAGGTCGAGGGGGTTGACGTGGATGCGATCATGGGGAAGATTGACAACCCCAATGATTACACCAAGTTGACGGGCCTTATTCGTGACACCATTAATGAGCACAAGAAAGCCTAGTATCAGACAAGCAGAGTAGCACGGTACACTACTCAGTAGGGTTTACCATTCTATTGAGTTCCTCAACGAGTTCTTCCCTGTCTTCCTCGTGTTGTCTCCACTTTTGGTTGAGTTCTCTTCTACGTTCAGCTGTGATCAGGTCTTTTCTACGCGCCTCGTTGAGTATCTCTACGAACTCCTTGTACAGGTTCTTCTTCTTAGCTGGCTTGGATAGTCGTTCTTTGATTATCTCTCTCTGGGTCTTTATGTTCATTAGTAGCTCGATTATTGGCTTCATGTCACGGAGGGCATGCTTGAACTCCTCGGGGTTGAGAGGGGTCTTGACCTCGATGAAGTGGATCACAGGGTTCTGAGGCTGCACATACACTGATGCGTTACCGATTTCCTGTCTCCCACCACGTCTCAGGGCATCCGCTTCATCTATTACTCTTTTCAGGAGAGTCTCATCCATTCGACTGGCGACGTAGTTTCTGAGTATCTCCGGTTTCCCGGTGTCCCTAGGTACCTTATAGAGCCTTGTCTCGTACCGTGGGTCAAGCTCGCTGAGCTTTGCGAAGAGTAGAGTTCGATCCTTGTCGTGGTATTCCTTCCATATGTTAAGGAGGTGGTCGATCATCTTCTTGCTGTCGTAGACTACGCCGACGGTTATCTTGTCGTCCGTGAGTTTGAAGAATAATTTGGGGATCGATTTCTCTGTCTGTGAATGAGGAACAACTAGCACATCTTCTGATGAGACGTTCTCCATGACCTCGTTTTCAGTGAGCGTTGGGACTAGGTCGCCATACTCTTCCTTTAGGAGCCTGTACCAGCCGATGTATTTTCCTCTCCAAGCCAATGAGTTCACCGAGTATCTCAGAATACATGTCTGACACTAAAAAATGCAGTTACTCAAATGAAAAAAGGTTTAGAAGGGTGAAGCGTTTGGTGTGTTTCTTGGAACTGTCTGTGGCTTCGCTGTGGGGCTCAGATCTCCGGGGGCTGCCTCGTTCTGGTTCTTTCTCCACCGCCAGATGGAGCGGATTGGGTGGGCTCTGCCTGTAACCTTGAAATGGTATTGTTTTCCATCGTGGCTCATGAATCCCTTCATGCCAACCCTTACACCTACCCTAGCTGGGGCTATCCTGCCTATGCCTTTAAGGTCGAAGTCTTCTCCTGTGAGCATCATCGCGAAGACGCCGTCCTTGAGGACCGCGAACCCTTCTACTATAACGCGTTCACCGTCATGCCCAACGGCACCCCTCAGAACCTCGTAGAGTGTACCATACTCGGTTACTTTGATCTTCTTCACTGCCAGCAACATGCCTAAGGGCATAGAATCGTCGTCTACTGTGTCCTCTGAGCTTGTGATACTCCAGGATTCGCCGTGTAGGCGTACTATCCAGACTTTGCCGTATACCTGCGCTGTCTCGGCGGCGTTCTCGACATCAGCGATCATGCCCTCCACGTCGTCCTCATCTAAGTCCTCTAGCTCTATCTCCTCAGGGGGTGCAAACTCTTGGCTCTGTACCCTATTCTGTAACTTGTTTTT
This sequence comes from Candidatus Bathyarchaeota archaeon, assembly GCA_026014815.1. GTDB lineage: Archaea > Thermoproteota > Bathyarchaeia > TCS64 > TCS64 > RBG-16-57-9. The sequence continues at coordinate 9,638 of JAOZHP010000043.1, read as the reverse complement.
CAACGCCTCCTTGAAGCGTTGAATCTGCTGCCCTCTGTTAAAAAACTGCTCGGGGGCCTCGGGGTCTCCTTCGGTCTCCGCGCTGATGGGAGTCATGGTGACCGCGAGTGTTGAGGCCATTATGATGGCCAACATCAGGATGGTTTTGCTTTTCGTGTTCATCTTAACCAGATGAGGCATAGGCAAAAGTTTACCTTAAGGAACCCCGTGGATGTCCTGTTTCAGAAAACGAAATGGCTGTTCCATCTATAGATCTCGATATGTCACCGAAAAAGCCTATAATTAACCGACGAGGAACCGTATCTATGCAGTATACTGACGAGGACCTGAAACGGTGTGTACTGGAGATACTATACAGGAACCGGTCAGAGAAGAGGGAACCCGTAGAACAGGCGCGTTTAGCTGCTGCTTTGGATGCCGACGAGGCTGTTCTAGGCTCCAACATAGCCGAGCTTGAAGCCGAGGGAATCATTGACGTGCGCGGGGACGCCGTGAGCCTAACCGATGAGGGCTACATGATCATTACCACGCGTCAGTTCAGTTACTGTCCTCACCTGTAATCTTCTTTACCTGAACCACTAGGACCCCGATGAACACCGTGGTCATACCGAGAATCTTTGTAGGTGTAAGCGTCTCTCCAAGGAACACGAGTGAGAGGATAGCTATCTGGATGAGCATCGTGTTCTGCAGTATGCTGATCTCGAAGGCCTCTACCTTTTGGAGGGCTCGGTTCCAGAGGAAGAACGCGGCAGCGGTGTTTACTATACCTAGCCAGAGAATTATGAGCCAACTCTCTGAGGGGACTTGTCTTAATCCCTCGAAGAGAATAGCTGAGGCTGCGATGAACACGGTGCCGAACCCCATTGTGAACGCGGTTGCCCCGAGTGGGCTAAGCACTCTCTCCTTGAACAACACTCTGCTTGAAACCATATAGAAGGCCCATCCTAGCCCTGAGACCAGCGTTATCGCAACACCGAGGGGGCTCTCGGCTGTGAAGCTTCCCCCAAAGTAGATGTAGGCACCGGCTATCACAAGTGCGACTCCACCAATCTGAGGGATCGAAGGTTTCTCCTTGAAGAAGACCATGTTCAACGCTATGACGGTGACTGGAGTGAAGTTTAGGAGGAAGGTCACTGTCACCGCTGGAAGATAGTATAACCCAAGTACCTGTAGTCCTTGTGCGACTGAGTATCCGGCGACCCCGAGGTACACAAGTTTCATGATGGTCCTCGTGTCCAGTTTTCGATGCTCTCCACGTACAACCGCTAGCGGTATCAGCACGAGTGAGGCGACGATGTATCTCAGGGAGACCAGAGTGAGAGGTGAGACCTGCGTCAACCCGAACTTGGTGAGGATGTAGCTTGAGGACCATAGAAAGGTGACCACCAAGGCCTCCAGTAAGCCTCTGGTCCTCTCACTCTCCATGTATCTATGATGCTTAATCAAGATTTATGGGTTCCATCTCTTTGGGGCTGCAAAAACATAAAACCAGTGCAGTGTACCTTGTCTTCATGAACGTCGAGGAAAGAATCAAGGAGCTCGGCATCGAGCTTCCCGAGGCACCGGGATATAAGGGAAACTACATTGGAGCCAAGTGGGCTGGCAACATCGCGTTTAGCTGCGGCCAGGGTCCATTTGAGACCACAAAGCGCGGCATGGTCGGGAAGGACCTGACCATCGAGGAAGGGTATCAGGGCGCACGTGAGACCGCCATGAACTGTCTTTCTCAGTTAAAGTCCCAGCTTGGCAGTCTCAACAGGATCAAGCAGGTACTGCAGGTGGTTGGTTTCATCAACAGCGAGTACGGCTTTATGGACCAGCCTAAGGTGCTGAACGGCTTCACTGATCTCTTAATCGAGATTTTTGGTGACTACGAGGGTAGGCCTGCCCGCGCTGCGTTACCTGTGCATCACCCTGGCTGGATATGCGTCGAGGCTTGGATGGTCGTGGAGCTGCACGAGGAGTAACACTCCTCCATTAGTTTTAAATCACCATAAACGGTTATTTATTCATGTCCCATCGAAGCTGGGAATCGTATTTTGATGAAGCTAAGAGCAACCTTGTTGAATACTGGTCCATCAGCATTCCACGGGACAAGATCCATAAACCGATAATCGCTGGGAAGTACGCGTTACAGGCGTTATACTTTTCAAGGTTTCCTGAACGTGAGCTGGATATCAAGTACTTCAACTTGGCCCTAAAGAGAGTCTGCAGGGAGCTAGACATGGTGCCTCCTATTAACATCATTGAGGCATCCAACAAGCTAGACGATTACATGCGTGAGGTGGATATCTTCACGCGTCAAGCTATCATTTCTAGAAAACCAGTGCTGTTCACCGATGACAGCGTCCTGCCTTACAGTGATGAGATTCTACGATGGGTCAAGAGCATGCTGCCTAGAGAACCTTAGCCTCTTTTACTCGCTTTCTTATACTGTTCTAGCTGAGTCTTGGTGAGGAAAATGCGTCGTTTAGATGGTAAGGTGGTGATTATCACTGGTGGAGCCTCAGGTATTGGCGAGGCCTCTGTGAGGCTGTTCGTTGAGGAGGGAGCCAAGGTTGTCGTGGCTGATATTCAGGACGAGAAAGGTGGGAGAATCGCCTCGGAGCTTGGAGTCAGGTATCTTCACACTGACGTGACTAGGGAGGAAGATGTGCAGGCAGCGGTGGATGTCGCTGTCTCAGAGTACGGTCGCCTTGACTGCATGTTCAATAACGCCGGTATAGCAGGCGCCGTGGGCCCCATCGAGTCTGTCACTGTGGACGCCTTTGACAAAACACTTGCTGTGTTGTTGAGGGGAGTCTTCCTCGGTATCAAGCACGCTGCTCCTGTAATGAAGAGGCAGGGCGGTGGAAGCATCATCAACACGGCTAGCGTCGCTGCGATCAGGACCGGTTACGGTAACCATGTTTACAGCGCTGCCAAGGCAGGGGTGATTCAGCTCACCAAGTCGGTTGCCATGGAGCTGGGAGAGAGCAATGTCCGGGTGAACTGTGTGCTCCCCGGCTTCATCCCGACTCCTATGATAGTTAAAGCGAGGGGCGTGCCTGTCGAGGAGGCTGACGGAAAGATGGGCGTCATCATCGAGGCGTTCAAGGAGGCTCAGCCAATCAGGCGAGCAGGGCTACCGGAGGATATCGCGAAGGCTGCCCTTTGGCTTGCGAGCGATGATAGTGGTTTCGTGAATGGTCACGCCCTTGTTGTCGATGGGGGTGTGACTGGGGGTAGAATGTGGAGTGATTACCAGATAGCCATCGAGGGCTTGGAGAAGGTGCTTGGGGTAAAAGTTTAGTTCTTTACCCGTTTTCTGAGGTCCTGTAGCTCTAGCTCAGCGTTTTCGAGGAGTTGTTTGAGTCTGCGTTTGCGCCACTGGATACGTGCATCCATGAAGTTGTCTGGGTTCTTATAGTCGCTGTGCTGTGGCACGGTTTCGTCTTCTACGGTTTTCTCGAAGAGGTTGCCAAAGTCTGCGAGGTGCTGGTCGTTCTCCATTGCTTTTCTGACTTTGTCTCTGCATGTCTCACATTTTTCGACGTGTTCGAGGAGGTTGAGCTCACTCATTGTCTCGACGATGAACTTCATGTATCTGCCTTCGAGGCGTAGGAGGTCCAGGGTCTCGCAGTCTTCCATTTCAGAATAGCATCTATTGGCGTTTTTAAAACCTATTGGAGTGGTTCAAAGTTCTCTGTTGGTATCCAGCCCTCTCTGATGCTGTCCCTGCATAGGGTCCAGTACTTGACCTCAGTGACGTACACGAAGATGTCTCCGATCTCGACGGTTAGCTCCAATGTGTCGTATTCCTGCGTGATAGTGCCTGTCTTCAAATCCAGATATTCTTCTGGTATCCATGACCATACACCTTCGTTATTCTTGCACCAGTACCAGCCGGGCATCTCGGGGTCTTCTTTACCGATCTTGACCCTGTCTCCTTTCTTGAAGACTACATTATAGTCGAATGACGCCTCGTGGGGCTTGGTTACCTTGAGCTTCATGTGTCTACCTCATCTCACACCGGTAAAAGACCAGTGAATCATAATGACGATTTGTTACGAGTGACTTGGAACAAAAGTTTTTCAAATATATGTACCTCCGTTTGAATTAGTCGAATATTTATCAAGTCGTCAATTCATAGGAGTGATCAAACCCAATCCCAGAGTTTTAGGCTAGTGGGTTTGACCTGAACCTGAGTTCATGAAGATAATTAAATCTATAACCGAGTGCTCCGCGATTAGAGACCTACCTAAAAGCGTTAGAAGAATTTTGAAGCATAATGGAATCATCGTTCAGGGGTGGAAAACTCCCGAAGTCACCGCACATGCCCGTACATATTTAACACGTATGCCCTCTGTGAATAGCTTAACCTGTACAAGCGTGTACCCTTCCTTGTCTCTTCGAACGATGCGGGTGTAATCACAATGAATCAGATAACAGATAAAAAACCAAGATAAGCACGTTTCAAGGTTTGCATGTGCAAAGGTAAAAAAACACCTACCCCAAGCCACGGTACTGCTTCAGAACTCAGGTTACGTCACCATAAGCCCACGAGTGTTGACGAGTCCTGATTGGCGTAGAATCGATGAACAAGTTAGACAAATGGGCGGTCTCTGGGTTTCGAATGAAAGATACAGTCATTAGAGCATTCCCTTCTCCCGAACACGGTAACCCATCGTCTCAAAACGACTTATCTGTTCGTGCGAAGAGCCACGCGAAAGAGGGCGCGCTACATTAGCTAGTCTTGTTCATTTCTTTATGGTGGCGCCATAAATTCAACAATTGATGTTATTCTATTAATTTTTACTTTATATGATGCTCTTTTTTAAATAAATACGTCTACTTTAAATGGCGCGCATGGTATACTTCTCCGGATTCACACTTTGGGTAAGAAACTGGTGAAGAATGAGGCAGATATCCGCAGAAGGATGATGTATCCTAATAAGTACGATGTTCTCGGTATCGTGATCAAGAACTATGGTCAGACGCGCATGAGCATCAAGTGTCAAGACGGCGAAACACGCATCTGCCGCGTGAGAGGTAAGATGAAGAAGCGGAGGTGGGTGCGTGAGGGCGACGTGGTCCTCGTAAGCCCGTGGGAATTCCAGTCAGCTGAGAAGGGCGACATCATCTTCCGGTACACCTATAACCAGGCTTCCCATTTGAGGGAGCGAGGATACCTCAACATAGAGGCGTAAATAATCGACTAGACCTATTTGTGTGCACGTAGATTTAATATCTATACCGTGCGGAAATTTTACTCCCCTTTGAGAGCCACGAAGGCATTAACCCCGTCACTGAGGGGTTTGCCATCGACGCATACAAGACCGTCTTCGATCTCGGGTCAATACTTGGACCTATATTGACGTCCATGTTAACCGAGACCTCAGGATACGCTGCTTCTATGCTGCGTCAGCGTTACTGGCTCTCAACATACTTTCCACTATGCGTATCTGAGGTTAACCACATTCGTCATACATATTTGCGTGACCTTGTTCAGGAAGTGTTGAAGACATCTGTTTTGTATATGTGCACGACGTTGAAGGATTCAATGGTTAAGAGAAATTCTATTAAATACCTAATAATTTTGTTGTATTGAGAAATTTAATATCCGTGTCACTCGTAACTAGGGTCGCGTATTAGCCTTGATGCTATCCATGATATTATTGTACCAACCAGCAATGAGGTTAACGATACTGCTGCTAGGAACGTTGTTGGCAGGTCGGTTGATAACGCGTCGTATAGAATCATTACAGAGGCGTATGTCAGGCTGATCTTGTATTCGCGGATCAATCCGGCTCCGAAGTTCAGTATAATCAAGATAAACGACATGGTCAGTATAACTGAATAATTGAACGCCGAATACCCTTCTTGCATTGGAAATAGAAATCTTATCTTACGTATATTCAACGCGAGGAGAGACAAAGCCCCTGCCAGCAACCCAAGGAGTATCCTATTATCCCATCTATTTTGGGTGATTTTTTTCATCATGATGGGTCCACTCTTTGTCTCTCAGATTCCTATATGATTTTAGTAACCAACAGATGTGAGGTATAAAACGTTGGCTAAAAATCTGGATAACACCATTTTTCCATCAAGATTATGGTGAAAAGAGTTAAAGGAATGGATACACGTGAAAAGGCATCCAACCACGTTTTAAGTCTCAGCAACACTCGTTAACCAAAGATGAGGATCGCAGTCTTCGCCGACGACTTGACGGGAGCACTTGACACAGGAGTCCAGTTCCGTAACTGGGGGTTCACTGTCCAAGTCACCGACGACCCTGAAACAAGCAAGGCAAAGGTGACGGTCATCAACACCGACACTAGAAACTCTTCACCTGAAGAGGCGTACAGGAAAACATACCAAGCGGCGAAGAAAGCAATCCACAGCGACCTGATCTACAAGAAGACCGACAGCACTCTACGAGGGAATCCTGGAGCGGAACTACAGGCTATTCTCGATGCAACGGGCGTTAAAACAGCAATAATAACACCCGCTTATCCTCCAACGTTGCGGAGAGTCAAAAAAGGCTATCTCTACGTAGGTGATATCCCTCTGGACCAAACCGAGTACGCTAGTGAACACAGCCATAAAATTAGCTACATCCCTGACATAATCAAAACCCAGACAACTACACCAGTCACTCACCTTGAAACAGTGGACGAAATTCGAAGACACAGCGGTATCCTTGTAGTTGACAGCGAAACCGAAGCTGATCTGAAAAAAATTGCTGGAGCGTCTATCAATTACAAAGTTCTTGGGGGCTCTGCTGGGCTCGCTGCAGCTATCGCGGAGGTACTCGTAGACCCGCCGCCGGTGCTCACTGTTCTCGGGAGCACCAGAACCACCACTCAACAACAAGCGGAGGTCCTGAAACATCGTCTTCAAGCATCTCTAATCCTCATTGACACAGAGGAAGCCCTCTGTCAGCGACCTCAGACGGAGGCGTACCGGAAAGCATCCGAAGCCCTCCGGAGCCGTGTTGACACGATAATAACCAGTGCACCTAACCCCGAGGCAGTCCAAAGAACAGTTAAGCATGCTGAAGCACTTGGACTCACACCAGAAGAGACCGAGCTACGCATCACGGGAGCTTTAGCTGAACTCACGAAACAGCTACTGGAGAACCAAAAAACCTCTGGGTTGACGCTATCTGGAGGAGCAACCTCTCTAGCCGTCTGCGACGCCCTAGGGGTTACAAGTATATCAATTGAGGAAGAAATCTTGCCCGGAATCCCCCTGCTGAGACTCGACCACATCAACGCGGTCACCAAGGCAGGTGGCTTCGGCCAACAGGACGCCCTCGTCCAAGCGACGCAGCACCTCAAGAGGAGATATAGATGAAACCAACTTTAGCCATTACTATAGGGGACCCAGCGGGAATAGGCCCAGAGATAGTCGCCAAGACTCTCTCAGACCCTGAAACATACGAGATCTGTAACCCGATAATAGTAGGCGACGGACACGCCATGCAGATGGGCATTAAAGTCGCAAGGATAGGTCTTAAGATCAACACCGTAATCTCACCCAGCGAGGCAAAGTACAAAATAGGCACCATTGACCTTATAGATCTTCAGAACATCGATCCACAGAAAATAGTGATGGGCAAGCCTCACCCCATGACAGGAGCAGCGTCAGCCCAGTATGTTATCCATGCAGCCGATCTAGCTCTTTCTGGCACTGTAGACGCCATCGTAACTGCGCCTTTGAACAAGGAAGCAATGCACTTGGGAGGCTACAGTTATCCCGGTCACACCGAGTTACTAGCCGAGAAATCAGGTACAGACGACTACGCTATGATGCTGGTCACGGGCAACCTTCGAGTAGTCCACGCCACAACACATATCCCATTCCGTGACATTGCCACATCCCTCACCTCTCGACGCATAGAAACCACCATCCATATCGCCCATAACGTGTGCCGAAGCCTCGGCATTAAAAATCCTAGAATTGCAGTCGCCGGGTTGAACCCCCATAGCGGTGACGGAGGGTTATTCGGTGACGAGGAGACCCGGATTATACAGCCCGCTATTGACGCAGGGAAGGAAGTCGGCCTCATTGTTGATGGCCCAGTTTCACCGGACACGGTTTTCGGGAAAGCAGCTGGAGGACAATACGACATAGTCGTAGCCATGTATCATGATCAAGGGCATATCCCTGTCAAACTACTGGGCATGAAATACGATAACGCAACAGGACAATGGGGAAGCGTCAGCGGGGTCAACGTAACCCTCGGCCTCAAGTTCATCAGAACATCAGTAGACCACGGAACCGCGTACGGGAAAGCCGGTAGAATGGAGGGAACGGCGAACCCCCAAAGCCTCAAAGAAGCCATCCAACTTGCAGCACAGATGGCTCTGACACGAAAATAATATGCCTCCCCAACCCTAACCATTATCCATGCAGTTACCCCGTATGGCGAAAGCCCGACAATTATTTGATCACCCATCAGTTACCGACATCCCTGAAACAATCAGAGCGCAACTCAAGACCAAAAACCTAGCCGAGAGAATCAAACCCGGGCAACGGATAGCAGTGACCGCGGGCAGCCGAGGGATCGCAAACATATCACTTATCCTCAAAACTGTAGTTGAAGAACTCAAAATACTCGGTGCGGAGCCATTCCTAGTACCCGCTATGGGCAGCCATGGAGGGTCCACCCCTGAGGGACAGGTAGAGGTTCTTCACAGCATGGGTATCACGGAGGAAACGGTGGGAGCCCTCATAGTCTCCAGCATGGAAGTTAAACCAATAGGCACACTCCATGACGGCGTGGAGATATACCTCAGTAAAGTCGCACTAGAAGCTGATGGAATACTCCCGGTGAGCCGAATCAAGCCTCATACCGATTTCAAAGGAGAGATAGAGAGCGGACTACTGAAGATGCTGGCCATAGGCTTAGGTAACCAGAAAGGAGCCGAGATGATCCACTGGCACCGCTACGACGGCTACCACAGGATACTGCCAGAAGCAGGGAAACACATCATAGAAAAAACCAATGTAGTCATGGGGCTCGCCGTCCTCGAAAACGCTTATCACAAGACAGCATCCATCCACGTCATCCACCCAGAAAAGTTCTACGACCAGGAAAAACGTCTCCTTGAAAAAGCCAAACAGCTCTTGCCACGCCTGCCCTTCAACGACATTGACGTCCTTGTCATCGAGGAGATAGGGAAAAACATCAGCGGCGTGGGGATGGACACAAACGTCACCGGTAGATTCTGGATGGATAACGAGGATGACCCCAGAGCCCCAAAGATCAAAAAGATAGTCGTTCTCGACCTCACTGAGGAGACTCACGGTAACGCCATCGGCCTCGGTCTCGCGGACCTCACCACAAGGCGAGCCTACGAGAAAATCGATTACCATCAAACCTACGTCAACTGCCTCACGCAGGGCAGCGGCGAAACAGGGAAGATACCTCCTTTTCTACCCAATGACCGTGACGCCATTGCCACAGCCATAAGGATCAGCGGACCCATCCAGCCACATGAGGCACGAGTAATACGAATCAAGAACACTCAGGAACTTGAGGAACTGTATATCTCGGAGGCACTGGTAACCCAGCTGAAAAAAGACTCTGAGCACCAGAAACGCCTTCAACTACTCGAAGACCCACAGGAAACCCAGTTCGACGTAATGGG
>JAOZHP010000042.1 GCA_026014815.1 Candidatus Bathyarchaeota archaeon | reverse complement strand
GCGGGCGCTGTCGGCGTGATGGGTTTGAAGACTTATCGGCCGTGGGGTGGATTGACGGGAGCGAGGAGGCTCCTTGAAATGGCGCGTGTGATGAACATCCCGTGTCTATTCCACGACGACTTGGAGATGAGTGTGAGTCTAGCCGCAGCTACCCAGATAATAACAGCTTACCGGAATGTCATCACTCACAAATGTGAGCTGTCAGGGTACCCTGAGTGGATGGGGGATGACGTGACCACAGAGTCCGTGCGTTTCGAGAAGGGTTACGTGCATGTACCTGAGGGGCCGGGCCTCGGCGTGGAGCTTGACGACGATAAACTGAAGAAGTACTCGAAGAGTATCATTACTCTCGAGTAATCTTTTTTCTCATTTTTCACTGAAGGACTCTGGGACTCTTTTTTTGGGTTAGTTATAGGAAGTTTGACAGGATGGTCATTGTCACTTGAACTATCAGGGAGCTAGCCATTAGACCTGTTACGATTAGCCTGCCTTTCTCTTTGTAGAAGCTTTCTCCATACCTCTTGTTTGTGATGTACCTTATGATGCCCCCTGTTCCCATGGTTATGATGTAGTGTGGCGGAAGGAAGAGGCCCATTCCTAGTCCCATCATGGAGACTGGTGTGAAGACCTCTAGGATGGCGCCGATTACTCCTCCTCCAATGAATGTCCATGGGTTGATAGTGCTGGTGACGTCGCCGGTTGCTAGCATTGAAACGTATACCTTGGATCTTATGAGCTGCATCGACGGCATCATCTCTGTGCCGAATCCAACATATTTCCAGAAGATGAGGGTTACAAAGATGCTGATGAACATTGTTGGAATCCATCCAGTTATCTTGGCTTTAATGATGTCCAGCCATGAGACCTTGATCTGTTCACGGTACTTGTAGTATGAGACAGTGCCACCTGATATCCATGGGCTTGGACGCATGAAGGAGTAAACCATGAAGCCAGGGTATCCACGGTAATCGGAGCCGAATATTGGTGTATCATAGATGAGCATTGACAGTATTCCCATACCCATCCCTGTTTCTCCTTGAAGCTTGGCGATGAAAACCGTCTCTATTATGGAAGCAAAAAAGAACGAGTAAATAACGAAAAGCACCGAGAAAGTTCGGGGCATTGGTTGAAACGGGTTCAGAATCCATGCCCCAGCCACGATGACCATAAATATCGCTGAGAGGACGGTAAGGTGAACTTTGTTTCTCAGCAGTCCCTGTACAAGGACCTTGTAGAACCCAAGATAACTTGTTTCTTCGTAACCTTCATCCTTATCCTTCTTTTTCAGCAAAGTGTTCTTTATCAGCATGAATAATGTGAGGAGTATTCCTCCGAGAAGCATGATTCCTATGGCGGGGCTCAATGTATACTTCATCATGAAGTCGTTGTAGTACGCCATAGCGTCAGGGTTGTAGTCAATCATCCCTCTTGAGACAAGGTATGGGCTTACAATGAGGTATGTTACAAGGCCGGACCCGAGAAGACTGAGAGAAGACTTGACATTGATCATGTATCCTATACAAGCGAATCCAATGCTCAACGAGATAATCAGGAACGCGCCTTCTGGGAGAAAACCAGAGAGATCCAGGGTCGTGAAGTCGAATCCCCACAGAGACGGCAGGTTCTGCGTGAACGTGACAACTAGCCCTATTATCGCTGAATAGGACACAAGCTTAGCTGAGCCTCCCCCCGTCATACATGCGTCTATGAGGGAGGTGTTGACTGAAGCGTTGGGCCAAACCATCTTCGGGCTTCGATTTAACTCGTCACGGATTATGGTTGCAATAATTAGGCCACTTGTCATGCTTAGCAAGTTGGCTAACATGAGCACGAGTATTGGGGCTATCCAATGGGTAAGGTTGAGGCTGCCTGACAGGAGGATGTCTCTCGGTGGAGCCATCCACCACGGGAAATTAACGTCAGTTGTCTCAATCATATATAGAACAAGCCCAAAAATCTGGTAAAGTCCCATCTGAGAGCTGCTGGCGATGAGGACATATGCAAGTTCTCTTCTGCAGCTTCCTCCATTCTTGGCATTGAAAAGGCTGTAGGCGATTATTACGGCGATGGCGCCGTAACCGAAGCTCCAGCCTAGGTTGATACTCAGGTAACCGTTCACAACCCCAAAAACAATAGCGAGTAGGCTCCCTAGCACGACTGCCCGCCATTTTATGAACTCACCTTCTTGAACCTGTGACTCTATCTCCGCTGTATCTTGCAATGTCTCAGTCTCAGGTCTCAGTTTACTCGTTTTTTAATAAGGTTTGATTACGTGTTGTAATCACATCTTGTAACCTAAATCGACGTGCACTCATCAAAACGAGGGATGGCGTGGTAGATATGAGCCTCCGACTCTGGGTCAGTCAGAGGAGTTTATGTGTAATGGGTGTTCTGTAGCTAGTTTTGCTAAGCATCTGGAAAAGGTCTAATCGATAATATTACCAGGATAATAGACTCAAACTGGCGTGCACATTGTATGCGGTATAGTAACTATCCTAATGATGACCGTGACGCCTTGCGTACTCCATCTTTTCTTCTAGTTATGCTTTAACCTAGCACTCGTTTTTTATTTGAAGACTGTCTGTATGGACTCTATCCGGCCTAGATGTTTCATGTCGTTTGTATAGATGGACGTAATGCCCTCTCGCTCCATTATGGCCAAGTTCACCGCGTCGTTGAAGCCCAAGTTATGTTTGAGAAGCGTGGTGGCGGCCACCAACAGGTCGTCTGAGGTGAACTCTATTATCTCTATGTTCTCGAAGCTGTGAATAATATCCAGAGTGGGTTTTATGCTGCTCTGTCTTCCACGTGACTCTAATATCCATGCCACTTCGCATAGTACCAGTGTGCTGGTTGCTGCCTTTTCCCCGTCTTCTATTCTCTGAAGAATCTCCCTAGCGGTTGGGCCTAGGTTTGGGTGGCCCGTGGACGCGTAGATGAAGATGTTTGTGTCGATGAACCGGGTCACGTCTCTTCCCTTAGCCTTTCTCTGATGTGTCTGCGTGCGGCTTGTTTCGGGTCGTCTACAGGCTTGTCTAGGTGTATGCTTCCGTAGAGTGCTGCTGTGGGGTTCTGGTATCTTTTCACGGGGATTAAGACGATCTCGTCTCCTCGTTCTCTGATTATCATCCTTGATTTTTCTGTAAGTCCATATTTTTCACGGGTCTCCTTTGGTAGGACTATTCGACCTGATTTCCCCATCTCAACAGTGTTTGCCATCAGGTAGCCTGACCCTGCGTCATTATTTAATCTTTATGACAATTACTATAATAAATGACATAAAATATAAAAAATACCAATAAACCCTTACTTTGGTATTAGTGGTCTCGTAATTAGGTATCTATGTTAGCTGGTGTAGGTTTGAACAACCAATCTTCATTAATAAGTGAAATGAATGGATAGAATTTTGGTCGAGGGTATTAGATTTTATCAACAGATTTCGAGGTGAACCGTAGGTTTTATTGGGGAAGATATTTTCTGGGGAATTTTGCTACGACAGTGTAGTTGGGGTCCACAGTGTTGGCTATTTTGCATCTTCCTACTTGGCTTAACAGCTGGAGGGCATCCCATTTATCGTACCCGTACTCCGTTGTTAGCCATTTAACCATCTCCACGTGAGCTATCTTGTATGCCTCCATGAGGGGTCTACTGCTGCCCGCGACCATTATCCAGTCATCGTTGATGACTCTGGGCCACTCGATCTGCTCCTTTATCAAGTCCAGTTTAAGCTGTATCTCTGCGCTTGTCTCTAACGCTACGCCACATAGCTCTCCGTCGCCTTGGGCCGCATGAACATCACCAAATACTAGTAATGCTCCTCTCCATGATACCGGTAAATGAAGGGTTGATCCTTCGGATACGCCGGGGAAGTCCATGTTTCCGCCGTACTCGCCTGGGGTTAGACTCATCTCTACGCGACCGTAACGAGGAGCAACTCCTATGCTTCCTATGAAGGGGTGCAGAGGGATAACGGGGTTCTTCTGTTTGCTCCCCGGGAGGGTTGTTGTGGCTGTGTTGTTTTCACGGTCTAGGCTCCACTCGTATCGCTGACTGGGGATGGGGTCGTTGTAGAGGAGTCTTCGGCCTGGGGCTTCCTCTGTGAGGCCGCCGAAGTTAGATGCGTTCCTAGACCACGCGGTGGGGCGAGTGAGGGTTATCCGCTGGATCTCCACGGTTAATGTATCCCCTGGCTCGGCGCCCTCGACGTGGAATGGGCCAGTGAGGGGGTTTGATGGGCTGTACACGGTGTCTGGGTTGCTCTGCCTCATCTCCGGTGTTATCTGGTTTCCTTCGTGATCATATCCACCGGCGTCAACGGTTGACGTGATAATGATGTCTCCCGGCTTTATGTGAAGTGCAGGCGGGTTAGGGCCGTATGTGTGATAATATTTTGTGGGCTGATATCTATGAATCATGACTGTTTAATGTCTCTGAGGGTAAATAACTGGTACGGAGAAACCTGAGCCTTCACCTTAACTAATTTCAGTTTCTTTGAATCCCATCCATTCCATTGTGAATGATTTGCAGCGCGTCTACGATGATATAGACCGAAATGTAAAACATCGGATTCTAGTGTTTTACAGCCACTTAAGGCCGCATTCTTTGAACTGGTTCTTGACTTTGTTGATGAGTTCTTGATACTCTGTGCTAGGCTTGTGGCGTTGGAGGTCGTAGCACTCTGTGATCAATTTTCCGGGCTCTGGGGATGTGTTCGTCGATAGCTTTGTGATGACTGGTTCGAATATCTCGTAGATCTCGTCTCGTTTGATCTTGGTGTTTAAGGTCGCGTCAGATGCTTCTATCATTATCTCGGCGTCTGCAGGGGTTTGGCCGCCGTTCATTCTGCTTCGGCTTACGCGTGGCACGTAAAGGTTAGCGCCGTTTACTGTTGCCTCGATGCTTCTTAGGATTAGCTCCTGTAGGTGGCTTTCTGTGCAGAGTTCAGAGACGGGGATAGGCCAGTGCATTGGAATTCCGTTGCTGTTTCGGATGGTTGCCTGGTAGACGACGGAGCGAGCGAAGTTTATTGGGAACATGGAGCGTTTGACTCCACTGACGTGGGAAAAGTGCTCGACGCCATTATAGTAGAGGTTGTCCCTGTAGACCATCCACGCGATTATCGTCTTGACTAGGCTTTCGATTATGGCGCCCTCTGGGCCTCCAGCGAAACCACCTGCTATACCGAAGCTTCCGCTTATCCCGAAGTATCCGCTACTCTGGAGGACGAGTGCAGTGGTTATCAAGTCATACTGTACCTTGACGTCAGGTAACACGGATAATAGTACGCCGTCTGTCGGCCTCAGCCCAGCGACAGGGTCTATTGTCGCGAGGAATGAGGATGCGGCGGTGGTAATGGGATAGTAGACGATGGCTGCGCCTGGTCTCCCAGCCTTCCGGATGCCTTCCCTCAGCCACGCGACCTGCCGCCTAGAAGCGTAGGCTTCCAAGGGAGTACCGTAGATATCGTAGCCATCGATCTTGGGAAAGTTGAATCCCTCCAGGAAATCAAGTCGAGGGATCATGGCGAAGTTATGAACCACTGAGTTAGCTAGGTCCTCTGTGAATGGAGCGTGATGCCCGGGGGCAATATTGAGGGGCTCTGTGCCCTCAATCTTTTGTTGCTTCCATACTCGCACATCCTTTCCTTCCCCCATCACTACCTCTTTCTCCATCGAACGGATGGCTTCCTTGACCTCCTCCTCCGTGAACTTGACCACTCTTTCCCTGTCAAGGCAGAGACAGCCATTATTGATGACGAAATCAACGGCGGCTTGCCAAGCTGCATCAGCTAAGCTGTCATCTGTGTTCATCCAGTGTGATGGTTCAGTGGGGCACTTGATGTCGTACTCTTTGACAAGCTCGGATATCTTCCTGAAAAGGGCCATATCCCATTCTTTTGCGGCCATCTTAGGGCCACTCCGCATGCGGTCTGCGATCTCAACGAGGGTGATCATGTTTTCACATCGTTTATGTTGGTCCTTGTCGCGGTGGGACGAATCTATCCGACTTTATTTCACTGGTAATGGTTCGTTTTGGCTCCCTCGTCCTTCCACACAAGGTGTCTCAGATGGATGAGATGCAGTGTTCTTATACCTTTTTCCCCCGCTCAACATCAAAATGAGAGTCCGTCGCATATTCGACTATGAAGGCATTTGATTAATTTTAGCTGATTACTGATGTTTCCTTCTTTCAAGGATTAAGTATACATAGTAATTTACACAGTTTTGAACTAATGTAGACAGGTTCGAACCCAATTCCTAGGTTAAATAGCGGTGGGTGTAACCTGAACCCATTGAAGTGAGGATAAAATTATGGATTGGGGTATTTTTCACCCACAGTAAACCATTAAATATCTATTACAACAAGGTAGATTCAGGTTTTTCTGTTTATCGTCAATGACGGTTAACGGATGGATCTGGCTCCGAGGTGGGGAGCTATACAAGTACCAAGAAGGAGTGACAAAATGTAATGGATGAAAAGAAAAAGAGCGACATCGCTGCGGTAAAAGAGATGTTAAAAAATTATGCTAAGGGCTGCAACACTGGAGACTTCGAGTTTTGGATTTCCCTGTGGGCTGATGACGGGGTTCAGATGCCGCCAGACGCCCCTACTAGGATCGGAAGAGAGCAGATACGAGAAGGAATGAAGCCCATATTCGATCAGTTCGACATGAAGATTGAGATCGACATAGCAGAAGCCAAGGTACATGGCGATTATGGATTAACTCGTTGTACATACACGTTAGATATAACTCCCAAGGCAGGTGGCGAGACGATTCACGCTATGCCAGATGGTAAAGCCTTAACCCTCTATGAAAGGCAATCTGATGGTTCATGGAAGATAGTGTACGATTGCTTCAACTCTAACGTGCCCCCAACCTAAGTTTGCATGCATACAAAAACCGATATTTACTCTTTTTTCTCTAAACCACTCAGATGCTGATCTACAGTGAATTGTGGATAAAATTATTGATTGGTTACTGGTTTGGGATATATTTGCCTAGGGTTGCTGGAGGCTCCTAGGAAGACAAAAACGCGCGCTCGTAATTTTTAAGCGGTGATGGGCCTAGGCGCTGCACCTACACTGTGTCTAGGTCGCTAATGCACGTAAACGATAACGAAACTTATGTTTATATACACATACTCTAACTTCAGTGATTTGATTTGGCTACTGAAAAGGCTGTTTTGCAAAACCTGTATGACGCAGTGTTAACTTTTGACTCCGATGCCGCAGTGAAGGCTGCGAAGGACGCGGTTTCAATGAACGTAAACCCCGTCAAAGCGATCGAGGAAGGACTCGCCAAAGGTCTGAGAGAAATTGGAGAACGATTTGAGAGCGGTGACATGTGGCTTCCGCATCTTGTGCTAGGCGCTGAAGCCTTAGAGGCTGCAGTGAAGGTACTGGAGGAGCAGATGCCCATGGAAGACCTTGACGTAACAAGCAGTGGAACGATTGTCATCGGGACAGTGGAAAGTGACATACATGATCTAGGTTTACGTATCGTTGCCTCCATGCTCGGAGCCAACGGGTTCAAAGTCTATGACTTGGGATGCAACACCCCTAGCATGACTTTCATCGAAAAAGCGAAGGAGGTCAACGCAGACATCATCGCCGTATCATCACTCATGACCACCACAATGCCGTTTATGAAGGACCTAATCGAGGCACTTGAGGCCGCTGGCCTACGTGACCAGTTTAAGATACTGGTTGGCGGCGGCCCCGTTACCGAGGAATGGTCAAAAATGATAGGCGCAGACGGGTACGGCAGAGACGCAGCGGAGGCCGTTAAAATAGCCAAGGTCATAATGAAAAAAGAGAAGTGATTTGATGACTGCCCCGAGCCTTTGGGAAGTTCTGGATCGAGCCTGTAACACTGGACCAATAATGGCGACGAAAGAGTTCGACATGAAGATATTCAGCACAGCGTCTAGGCTCGTAAAGGAGTATGATATCCGGTATGACCCGGAGACCCCAGTGCCAAGCGATGAACGTCTAGCTGATGATGTATGGAAGGCGGGGCTGCAGCTGTTCAGTGAGGTCGGTACTTATTGCCTGAACTCAAGTCGTGTGATCAGATTTGAAGAGTCCGAGATAAAAGAGGGTATCAAAGAGCTCAGAGGCGAAGCAGTGATCGGGGAAGGCACCGAGACTAGAACCTTGAAGCTGAGAGACGTAGATGACAAGAGCCCACCATCCATCGTTTGCGGTGGTGTAATCGAGAGCAATATGCCTGAAGGCGAGCTTTTCATCAAGCTCTACCAGTCAATCGCTCAGGAACCACTCATCGACGGTTTCTATGTAGGTCCTCCGCTCCAGTCATCAGAGGGAAAATTGGTGAGATCAGGGACTCCTCTGGAAACCCATCAAGGCAGGTCCATGGTGGCATGGGTGCGTGAGGCCACAAGGCGAGCCGGGAGACCTGGATTACACTTTATCTCAGCATGCACAGCGGCTATCGCCAACGTCGCCGCCTGCGACCCCGTTGATGGACTGCGAAGAACCGACGGGATCGTCTCCACCATTATGCCTGAGCTGAAGACGGACTATGAGAACCTCAACAAGATAGTGCACAGCCAAGACTATGGATGCATAAAGCACGTCTATAACGGTGGCATGATCGGCGGCTGGGGCGGTGGACCCGAGGGAGCGCTCGTGGTCGCCATAGCTAACGCTATCATGGCGGTGATGGTGTACAAGATAGGGATAGGGGAATCATACCACGCCTTGGGGTACCTGCGAGCATCCACTCCCAATTACAGTGCATTCGTAACGCGTCCGTGTCTATGGGGGTCATCCATCGGAGGTCAAGCACTCAGCCGCAACACCAAGATTATCAACACCGTCGTTGCGATGACCAACTCGGGTCCCGGCACAGAGATGCAGTTCCAGGAGATCACGGCTGCGATAGCCGCTGCGATACCCTGCGGCAGGGAAGGGCTGTCACAGGGGACACGCAGATTCAAGGTTAGACCATTGTTAGGCAGCGGGCTTGAGAACAGGTTCTGGGGCGAGGTGGGCCACGCGATGGCTGGGGTCAAACGTGACTTCGCTAACATGTTAGCAGAGGAGATGGTGTCAAAGTATGAGCACAGGATCACCCGTGACTCTGATGGAGGACCACCCGGTCACACCTTCGATGAAATATATGACCTCAAAACCTTGCAGCCGAGGAAAAAGTTCCTCCAAGTGTACGAGAATGTGAAGAAGGATCTAAGGGACTTGGGCTTAGATATCTAGTGGTCATGCTTTCTGTCACATTTCATCCCATATACTCGTCTTTTATATGTCGAAGCTCATGATCCTCGGTGTTATTTATGAAAAATTTAATGGTCTAGATGGAATAGAATAGAGAACGTTAACGCGTTGCATTTGGTGAAAAATATGACTGCTCCGAGCTTCTGGGAGGTCCTTGACAGGGCTTGTAACACGGGGGTGCCGACGAATGTCAGAGATTTTGATATGAAGATCTTCAAATCTGCGTCGAGGCTTGTGAAAGAGTACGACATCAAGTATGATCAAGAGATCTATGTGCCTGACGATGACAGTCTAGCTGACGATGTCTGGAACGCCGGTCTTGAGCTTTTCAATGAGATAGGCATGTACTGCATGGACTCTAAACGAGTGATCAAGTTTGAGGACTCAGAGGTAAGGGAAGCTCTCAGGGAGGTTCAGGACGAGGTCGAGATAGGGGAAGGCAACGAGAGACGCATAGTTACCCGGAGAGGGATAGCAGGCGTCAAACCCCCTGTGATCGTGG
Source organism: Candidatus Bathyarchaeota archaeon (assembly GCA_026014815.1). GTDB lineage: Archaea > Thermoproteota > Bathyarchaeia > TCS64 > TCS64 > RBG-16-57-9. Next base: position 18,353 of record JAOZHP010000042.1, on the reverse strand, counting down.
GTGGCGTAATCGAGAGCGACATCTCGGAAGGAGAGAACTTTATTAAACTGTACCAGAGCATCGCACAGGAGCCCCTGATAGATGGGCTGTACGTGGGCCCCCCGGTTCACACATCAGAGGGGGTCCCCCCTTGAGGTACACTCGGGGAGACGCATGGCTTCATGGGCTAGGGAAGCCATCAGGAGGGCAGGTAGACCTGGACTGCACTTTGTATCGGCTTGCCCATCCGCCGTCGCCGATATAGCTGCATGTAACCCGGAAGATGGGGTTCGAACCTCTGATGGACTCATGGTCTCTGTGATAGCCGAGCTTAAGACAGACTACGAGGCCCTCGGGAAGGTGGCCTACGCCCTCGATTATGGCTGTATCAGGGGTACGCACGGCGGCTCCGTGATCGGTGGATGGGCAGGAGGTCCAGAGGGAGCAGCCATAGTGTCCATCGCCGACTTTCTGGGAGCAGTGATGGTGTACCATCATCGTGTCGGCCCGGTTTACGGCGACCACGGTTTGACGAGAAACCCCGGCACAGTTCCCACCTCCAGCTTCAACCCAGGGATGTGGGGCACAGAGCTCACTGGGCAGGCTATAGCTAGAAACTACATGGGTGTGAATGGGCGGTTCTTTTTAACCGCCGCTGGGCCGGGGACTGAGATGCAGCTCTGGGAAGTAGCTGCGCTCGTTATTGCAGGGCTTTCCTCGGGGCGTGATCTTTTCTGCGGTGGCGGGATACGAAGGTACAAGGTCAGGCCCATGCTGGGCAGTGCACTTGAAAATAAGTTCCACGCCGAGTTGGGGCACGCAGCCACAGGCATCAAACGTGGCGACGCCAACGAGCTAGTTAAACAGATAGTAGGAAAATACAAGGATAAGATAACCAAAGACGGTGGCCCATGGGGTCACACCTTCAACGAGATATACGACCTTGAGACCCTGACCCCGAGACCTAAGTTCATAGAACTCTATCAGCGTGTGAAAAATGAGCTTCAAGGCATGGGAATAGATTTCAAGGAATGAGCGGTCTAGGCTAGCAGGAGCAAGCAGACCCTTTGATATGCGTCGTCTTTTGATGTTTTAACGCTTAGGTCGAATCCTGCGTTATGTGCTGTGGCGAAGACGTCGATGCCGCAGGCTTCCATTGCCGGGCGTGCTTGGTCTGGGTAGTGACATTCACCGTGTTCAAGAGTACATTTTTCGCAAAGGCGGCATCTCCCTGATGATAGACCCCAAGCCGAGTAGATACCATTGAGGAAGGCTTCACGTTCCAGCTCGATGAGGAGCTTGTTGTGGTCTTGGGTCGAGTCGTATTTGAGGAGGAGGGCGTACTCGTAGTCTTTTAGTAGCTCTCGTGTCTGCTGGGGGCTTGGGCTGTGTGGTGGGCATGTGAGTGTCTTTCCGTAGCTTGGGCACCCGTACCTGCATTTCCAGTATACCCAGTCTGCTACTTTGACTTGTTCAACCTGTATGAGCTTCGAGGCTTTTGCGCCTTTCTGTCTCGCTAGCTCCGATAATGTTTCAAGAGTTGACTCGTCCATGCATTTCACCGATAAGAGATGAAATATACCTGATTTTCATTACTTTAAGACCTGTGGTGTCTAATGATGGAGCGCACTGATACCTGTGTTGAGCTTGTCTTGAAAATTCTACGAGAGTCTAGGGGCGTCGAGGCCCTCAGAGTATTAACTGAAGCCGAGAAAAACAGTATCCTGAAGGTGGAGCTGCAGGCTGAGGAAAAGATCGCTTACTCTATGTGTAAAACTCTCAACAGCGGCGTCAGGGAAGCGTTGCAGAGGGACTACTCTGTGGCTACCTTGATTGACTCTTCTATCTACGAGTATCCTCATCACCCTAGCATGGTTATGACCTGTGATGATACGATAGTGGGGGAACAAGTCAAGGACCCTTCGAGGATCAGTGAACTCAAGGGTGACCGATCCAACTTTTTCCTGTGGGATAACTTCGTCATATATACTCCGCGGCTGCCCAGAGAGAAGGAGGCGAAGAAGCGACTCAGAATGGTCTATAAGCCTATGACGGTGCAACAGCTGGAAGACGTCACCTGCGTTGAGGAGAGTGTATTCGGGACACCCTCGATGGAGGGGGATGCCCTCGTTAAAGACCTATTAGATTATCACACCACGGATCCAGAGATAGGGACCTGTCTCGTGGGGTTCAACGTCATGAAACAGGGAGCTTGAGACTCGCCTTTTAGCCACCTATGTGATCCCGTGCTCGGTTCGCGATATTATCTCGTCTTGGTATTCCTTGGTCAAGGTAGTGAAGTAGGCGCTGAACCCCCATACCCGTACCAGAAGGGAGCTGTACTGCTCTGGGTCTGCTTGGGCTTTCAGCAGTGTCTCGGAGTCCACGACGTTGAACTGGATGACGGTGCCCCCCCTGTTCATGAAGGATTTTATGAAGAACTCCATTTTTTTGGTTGCTTCCTGTCCCATGAGGGCTGTGGGATGGAACCGGAGGTCCAGAGCTGTTCCTTCTGGGAGCCGTAGATTAATTACTTTGAGCGCTGAGTTGATTGTCATGGTTGGCCCCGATTTGTCTGTGCCTGCCTGTGGTGAGAGATGCGCTGACACTGTATCTCCTAGGTGGCGGCCATCGGGTGACGCCGTGGTTCTGATTCCTCTGCTGACGTGGTGGAACGTGAATATCCCAGGGTAGTAGGGGCCGCCACGAGGATTCCTGTATTTTCTGACCTCTTTGAGATAATATTCAGCAAGGTTTACAGCGATGGAGTCGACGTAGTCGTCGTCGTTTCCCCATTTTGGCACCCTGTTCAGGGCGTATTGTCGGAGTGCCTCGTCTGGCCAGTCTTCCTCCAGTTGGTGTCTGAGGTCTCGGATGGTTATGATCTGGTTGTCGTATACCATTTTCTTGATGGCTGCCAGTGAGTTTACTGCGGAGGCGAACGCCTGTCCGTTGCATCCTGTCCAGTTGTATGTGCAGCCTCCACTGGTTTTATCCATCGCGTTCTCGATGCAGCCTTCCAGTGTTGATGATAGGAAGGGTACTGGTGAGTATGATGCAAGTGCCTTGTCGCGGTTGTTGCCTTCCGTGACGGCTGCCTCGATGAGCTTGTCGAGGGTCTTCATGTATGCACTCATGTAGTCCTCGAACGTGGCGTAATCCACGGCTTCCTCTGAGACCTTCACGGGGGAACCCACTTCAACCAGCGTCGGTGTGACTCCAAGCGTGTCTTGTACGCAGTCTAGGAAGCTTACCGCGGTGTGAACTGGGTAGAAGTCGCCTTTTCCTGGTATGATTATCTCTTGGCAGCCATCGCAGCTGTAGAGTCGCGCTTCTTCGAGGGGTACCCCCATGGTCTGGAAGCTCGCTACTATAGACTCGTCGCTGTAGAAAGCTGGGAATCCTCCTAGCCCCACCTTGACTAGGTCTACACAGTCCTTCCAGAGGCGTTCAGGTGAGTCTTTATGGAACCTTACGTTAAGTTTGGGGTCAGCAAGCCTGAGGTTCCTACTCGCGTCGAGGCAGATATATGAGAGAGGGTTTGTAGCGTCATTGCCCTCCGCGTCAGTGCCGCCGAGAGTTATGTTTCTGCAGGTGTCTGTAGTAAGGTCGCTCTCGAAGTTGAGCTTGATCCAGAGGCACTCTATGAGTTCTTGTGCCTTCTTGAGGGTAGTTGTGCCTGAGTCAAGGTCTGCTTCTAGGTATGGCCATAGGTCCTGGTCGAGCCTTCCAATTGGGATGCAGCTCATGTTCTCGGCTGCCATCACTACAGAGAATAACCAGAATAGCTGCACTGCCTCGTAGAAGCTTTGGACGGGCTCTGTGGAGACCCATCTGCAGGCTTGTGCTATTTGTTCGAGTTCGGCTCTTCTCTCCATGTTTTCCTCGATTTCTGCGAGTCTATGTGCCTCGTCGCCGTGTTTCTTTATGAAGTCTGATGTGGCTTGGAGGGAGATTACTACGGCTTCGAGGAAATCCCTCTTGTGCTGTGGCTCGTCTTCGCTGAGGGTCCTCACTCTTTTCTCTGCTTGCGTAATTATTCCTTTGATCCCGTTTTTGAGTAAGTTGGAGGTGCCGAATGGCACGTGGGACGTGGATGCTCCTTTCCTGATGCCTGCTTCGATGGCTGCCTCGACTTCCTCCTCTGTGAGGTATTCCGGGTAATAGTGTTTTTTGTGCATTGTTGCTGGTTTGACTGGGAGCATGTAGCTGCTTCCGAACACGTTCTCGCCCTCCAGCAGCTCGCTGTAGAGAGTGCGGAGACCTACGATTACCTCGGCCTCCAATATGATTGGAGGCGTCTCCTCTAGGAGCAGCTTTAGACCCTTTGCTTTGCGTATCACCAGTGGCTCTGTTTTTTCGGCGCCTTGTTCCCAGATTGATAGATATTTGATTGTCCTGTACTGGGTGTGTGTCAAGTCTCGGTGGGACTTGAGCAGCTTTTCGACTCGCCCCGTCACGTTAATCAAATATATTTTGGATTAATGGTATTTGAGTTTCAGCATCAGAGATTGAGTAAACACGTGTATGCGGTGGATGCTGTCTCATATATTTGAATGATAATATCTTTCTGGTGAGTGGTTTGCCGACACGGTTTTCATCCCCGATAGTCGTACGTCCTTATGAGCTCTCCTGGTTTGATGTCGAGTTACCTGATCCGGAGCCTTATGATGTGGTGTTCCGCAACCGGGCTTGTCTCATCTGTGGGAGTGATCTCCATCTCTATAAGGGGCTTCATCCTTTTGCGCCGCTTCCCGCCTGTTGTGGTCATGAGGTCGCTGCAGATGTAGTGGAAGTCGGGTCTAAGGTCTCGACTCTTGTCGAGGGAGACAGGGTCTATATCTCAGGCACGGGGGCAAATCTGGTTCCCTGTGGTGAATGCATCCAATGTGTAAGAGGGGAGGCGTCCAGATGTGAGAACAGGAAGGCACCTATTAGCTTCAGTGTCGATGGGAAACCTGTTTCTAGGTTCCCAAGTGGGTTCGGTGAATATACTTATGGTCATGAGGCTTACGCCTTCAAGTTACCTGATAACGTGTCGTATTATGAGGCAGCGGTGACCACCGACCTTGCCTATGTGATTGGAGTTGTGAGGCGTTCAGGGGCTGGTATCGGTCACGTAGCCGCTATTCTTGGCGCGGGTCCAATAGGGTTACGTACGTTGGAGGTGGCTAGACTTGCAGGAATCTCCAAGATAATCGTCTCTGAGCCAGTTGACTACAGACGTGATTGCGCTGAAGAGCTTGGCGCAGATTTTCTTATCGACCCAAAGATGACAGACGCGGTTGATGAAGTGTTGGCAGCAACGAACGGGAAGGGAGTAGATTACGTCTTCGATACGTCTGGAAGCCTTGCCGCGACTCGTCAGGGCTTAAAGATATTAAAGCGAGGCGTGGGTGGTTTAGGCATGCTGGTTCTTATGGGGCTATACGAGGAGCCGAGTCTCACCGTGAATCTCTCAGAGCTCATGTATAAGGCAGGAAAAATCGTGGCCGAGTGGGGCATAAGGGAGGGAAGAACCCAGAACATCCATGATGCCTTACATATGCTGGCTGAAGAGAAATTGAGTATAATGAAATGGATTACACACAGGCTTCCCGAGGATAAGGCAGTCGAAGCCATGGAGATGCTAATCAACAAAACTGAACAAGCGATAGGAGTAGAGATCGTCCGCTAGTTACAGGGGTCTCCCCTGTGGTAACTTCCTATAGCTGGATATTGGAGCCAGCTCATACCTGTCTATCATCACGTCGATTATCGCGGGTTTTCCTGAATCAAAAGCGTTCTCCATGGCTTCCTTCAGTTCTCCGGGTCTTTCGATTCTTTGACCGTAACAGTTGAATGCTTCGGCTACTTTTCCGTAGTCTACGTCGGTGAAGTCTGATGATTTTAATGCTTTTCCTTCTCCTCTCCACTTGAATCCATAGTGGAGCATTCCCAGTGTGATGTTGTTGAAGACGACGGCTACGAAGGGTTTGTCGCAGCGGAGAGCGGTCTCAAGCTCAGAGATATGGTACGCGACACCTCCATCCCCCGTCACGTCTAAGACTTTATTGTTTCCGACAGCGAACTTGGCGCCTATGGCTGCGGGGAGGCTCCATCCAAGTGTACCTGCTGCTCTTATGTACGTCCTTCCAGGGGCGATTGTTGGGTACAGTACTCCTGTCCATGCCCCCATCTGTCCTGTGTCTGCGACGAGGATATCCTGGTCGCCGAGGACTTGCCTGATTTCTTTTATGACTCTGTGAGGTTTTATCGGGACCGCTTCGGAGCTCATGACTGCGGAAGCCTGATCGGTCCATTCCTTCTTCAAGGTCTCTACTTGTTGCAGGTAGCTCCGCTTCTCCGGCTTAAGCATCATCTCTTTCAGTACTGTGATGAGGTCTTGGACTCCTTTTTTGGCGTCGCAGACCATTCTGGATGCTACATGGTAGTTTCTTCCTATGGTCTCTGGCTCTACGTCGAGCTGTAGTATCGTGGCGTTCTGTCCTGGTACTGTCCAGTTGTCTGTTGCCATTCCCCCTGCCTTGGACCCAATGTAAAAGACGACGTCAGCGTCCTCGACTATCTTGTTTGTCATTGAGCTTGAGTATCTGCCCACGACGCCTATGGACAGCGGGTGCTCGTCTGGTATTGTTCCTTTTCCGCTGAGTGTGGTGGCGACAGGGATGAACAGGGTCTCAGCTAGTTGGATGACCTCGTTCCATGCGCGTGATATTATCACTCCCCCGCCTGCTACTATCACTGGGCGTTCAGAGTTGGCTAGGATTTCTGCGGTTTTCTTCACGTCTTCATGGTCTGGACGGGTTCTTCCTGAGGGGTATGTTGTATGGCTTGGATGAGTTGTCTCCTTGATGTCGGCTTCGTTGTTCGCTGCATCGTAATGGAGATTGATGTGAACTGGTCCTGGGCATCCGCTTAATGCGATGTTTAATGCGTCTCTCGTTATCTCGCCGGCTCTCTCAGCTTGGTATATGTGGGCGTTCCACTTCGTCGTAGGCTCGAAAAACGGCATCTCGTCAAGCTCTTGGTACTGGAACTTGTATAGATCGGAGATGCTTGTGGACCCTGTGAGGGCAATTACTGGTGTACACGTCCAGTAAGCCTCGGATATCCCGGCAGCGAGGTTAATAGCTCCGGGTCCAGCCTGACCGTAACATACACTGGGCTTGTAGCTTACCCGCGAGTACCCGTCAGCCATGTACGCAGCGGCTTTTTCACTCCTCGCCAAGACGAGGTCGATGCCTGCGTTCTCTGTTTCAATGAAGAGAGATATCATCCCACCGGATACGTGGAAGAAATGTTCTATTCCATATGCTTTCATTGTCTCTGCTATGGCTTTAGCGCCTGTCATGCGGGTCATCCAAGGTCACCTACTCGTATTCTAATGCGATCACTACGGTATCTAATTTACGCCCCTGAAGTCTGGGGCAGGTACTCCGAGATCAGTGTATTGACTTTCTTAGATAACAACGCGATCAACTGTTAAGTTTCCAGCTTGGATCTGTTCGACTTTTTTTATCGTGTTCTGCGGCTGGGTAATTTCCACCAGCTAATTCTATGGCCTTGTTAAGGTTTTCAATGGCGTTCTCGAAGTTTCCTTGGAAGAGATGGACGTTGCCCAATCCGATATAGTCACCTGCGTTTCGGGGTCTAAGTTCCAGTGAGGCTAGGAAGGATTCCTCTGCTTTGTTGAGGTAACTTATCCGGTCTTTTTCGGTACGGAGGTTCCAAGATTACATCTACAGTATTTTTAGTATGTGACTGTATAGACTAGGGACTAGTCTATTCTTCGCCACAGATCATAGATGTGAAGGATGCGAAGGTCTAATGGAAGAGCTAGAAAAAAGAAAGAGAGGATAAATTTGGATCATGTGGTGTATCTAGTTACCGCTTGAATTAATCCTTGGATTTCTTCAACGTCAGCTTCGAGTTTATAGACTTGTTTTTCTCCATCAGTCGTGTTTATGATGAAGGTGGTGGTTGATCTAAGCGAATGGCTTCAAAGTTTAATAGGATTGTTTTCCCCAAGTGATCATGGGTCTCAATGCTTGGGCTTGCGAGTGATTATTATAACTAAAAGTTGGTATTTTCTTTGAAAAGAATTGAGAAAGTCATGCTTGCTCTTATTGAGCCTTGTCTTAATAGTCGTATCCTTTAACGTGAATCTTGTTGAGGGTATTGAGGAGCCTTCTCGTAGAATGGGGCAAGCGATGATCTATGACCCTGTCAATAAACGTGTTCTGATGTTCGGTGGTAGCGTTTACACGAATAATTACGCTTTCTATGACGAGCTATGGAGCTTCGAGACAGTGACCTCATCGTGGACACTGGTTGAGACGGGTGTAAAGCCATCGGGGAGGTTTCACCACTCGATGGTGTATGTGCCTGACCGTCACCAGATATTACTTTTCGGTGGATGGAGTACCTCAGATAAGATTGGAGACACATGGGTATACGATATAGCCTCTAATTCTTGGCTGGAGCTGCATCCAGCTGATCATCCTAGTCCAAGGAGTTCCGCTGCTATGACTTATGACGAGGAGAATAAGGTTGTGGTTCTGTTCGGAGGAGTGAACGGGGATACACATACGGATGTATGGGTTTATGACTTCAATTTGGAGAACTGGGTTTGTATGAATCCTTCTAGTCACCCACTTCCCCAGTATGGCAGCGGAATGGTGTATGACTCTGTGAACAATAAAATTCTGCTTTACCCGGGGCACTGGTCTACGAGCAGAACCGTTCACGGGTTTGGAGACAAGGTTTGGGTCTACGATTATATTGAGAATACGTGGACGGAGCTTGATACAAGCCCCCGGCCTACGGGGAGATACTGGTTTCACTATACATGGGTGGCTCATGAGGCTGCTTTTCTGTTGAACAGTGGCACTGGAAGCAGTGATGAGCCATGCAGTGAGGTTTGGCTGTACAGGTACGAGGATAATAGCTGGCAGATGATATCCACAGAGGAAGCGCCTATTACTCGTTCCAGCAGTTCAATGTGTTATGACCCTGACACGAGGATAATCGTGCTTTTTGGTGGTGCGGACGTGAATGTACGACAGCTAGGTGACACGTGGTTACTTGACTCAGAGACGTGGACATGGACCTCGCTGGATGATGTATCTCAGATTACTTCAACTGATTCACCTGTGACCGTGGACACTGATACCCGTACTGGTATCCCCGGGTTTCCTGCTCCTGCTTTGATCATGGGCTTGGTGTCCCTTGTTTACGTGTATTGGATTAAGCGTTCAGAGAGTCGTTAGACTGTAATCAAAAATTATGGTCTCAGACTTTATCCTGTTTTAACTCGATCTGTCTCCGATATGAGTAGTGCTAGGGAAAGAATACGTATTTGACTCTGTTTGGTCTTAATCGCGTGTAGGTTATTTTATAGTAATTGGGCACCCGGTTTGTCTGGATAATTCAATATGAAAATTTAAGTGGTTGATGCGGTGTCTCTGTACTGGTTTCCATGAAGGCAGTTGCTTTGGATATTGGTGCTGGGACGGTTGATTTCCTGCTGTATGATGACGGTAAGCCTCTTGAGAACTGTGTTAAGATGGTGTTGCCTTCAACGCCGAGGGTCTTCGCCACGAGGATAAGGAAGTCCACCGAGGAAGGGGTACATCTGTTCATCGATGGATACACTATCGGTGGAGGGTCACTTGCCTCGGCGATAAGAAACCACCTCAGGGAAGGGCTTCCTGTGTACATGACGCCTCGGGCTGCGTATAGTATCCGTAACGACTTGGATGAGGTCCGGTCTATGGGTGTTCAGGTGGTGGAGGAGGAGCCTGACGGCTTTAATGGAATGTCTTATTCTCTCGATGAGATACGCTTGGATGTATACGAGGAACTGCTCCGTGATTTCTCTGAGACTCTTCTGGATGTTGATTTTGTCGCCATCACCGTCAAGGATCATGGAGCCGCTCCTCCGGGTATGAGTAACCGTCTCTTCAGGTTGAACAAGTTCAGGGAGATGCTATCAGAGGATAACCGTCTTGAAAGGTTCCTCTTCCATGAGAAGGATATCCCCGGGTATTTTCTCAGGATGAGGTCAGCGGTGGAGTCCTCAAAGTCTTTCTTGCCCGGTAAGGAGGTTTTTGTCATGGATACGAGTTCAAGCGCGGTTAATGGATGTCTTGGGGATTACAGAGTCGCTGGGAAAAATCCTGTGCTTGCGGTTAATGTTGGTAACGGGCATACCATGGCTGCGGTTGTCTCAGATGGCAGGGTTCTCGGGTTCTTTGAGCATCACACCCGCAGCTTGACAGGTGACAAGCTTGTCGGCTTGATAAAGAAACTGGGAGACGGGACACTGACTCATGACGAGGTTTTCAATGACGGTGGGCATGGGGCATTAATTCTGGGTGATATGCCCGGTTTCTCGGAGATCAAGTTGGTGGCTGTGACTGGGCCGAGAAGGGGGATGCTTGAAGGCTCTGGCCTTGATTATGTGCAGGCTGCCCCAGGCGGTGACGTAATGATGACGGGAACCATCGGCATAATCAACGGGACTATCCGCAGGTTGCAGTCTAAAGTTTGACAGACATTCATTTTGTGATTTGCTGGTAAATGTCTTATTTAGATAATGCCTCATTGCATTAGAAAGACCTCCGATTCAACGATGCAGTACATAACGTCGGGTGTTGGTTATCATGGATATAGACGAAACGAAATGCGTAGGGTGTGGCAACTGCCACGCCATCTGCCCGATGGGGGCAATTTCTTTAAATGTAGACGGAAAATCCGTCGTCAATCAAGACGAGTGCGTAGAGTGTTCCACCTGTTACCGGGTGCTGAGAGATGAAGGATACTGGGCTCCGCTTGTAGGCGCCGTGCGGAAAGTTCTCTCGTTCCTGAATCTCCAGTACGTGGCACCGGTGGATGTCTGCCCAACGGGTGCCTTGGTGCCTCCTGAGCTGGATTACCCGAGGAGTCTACGCGCCGCTTTCAGTGATCCCACGGTGGTTCACGCCGGAACAGGCGTTGGTGGTCGAGGAACAGAAGAGATTAAGACCAACGACGTGACGGGCAGGCTGGGAAAGGGAGAGGCGGGGATAGTCGTCGAGCTTGGTAGGCCCGGGATCGGCACCCATTTCCGCGACGTCGAGAAGATAGCCATGGCTTTAATTCCCCTTGATCCTCACTTCGAGCCATATAACCCGGTGACCCAGCTTATGCAGGACACGAAGACCGGCAAGATGAAGGAGGAAGTTCTTGACGAGAAGGTCCTCTCAGCCATTATCGAGGTAAAGACCAGTCTGGACAAGATCCCTGACTATCTGAGTACACTTGAAGCCGTCCAGAAGGAGAATGACGCAGTGTTCAGCGTCGGCGTCGCATCCAAGTGTCTCCCCGATGGATCTATCCCCCACGAGAGGTATGTCATTGAGGCCGGCTACACTCTTTCACTTAACGGGAAGACCAATCTTGGGTTGGGTAGGCCCTTGTTTCAGGAGGCTGACTGATGACTAACACGCTGCATAGACTGGGGACCGTTGAGAACCTCAAGGGGGATTATGTCATCTTTGTCTCCATGGCGAGGGACATCAATCGTGAAGGGTCGGCGCCCAAGGTTCACGAGTTCCTTCGCATCTGCAACAAATACAACCCCATCAACACAGGGAGCAGCAAATTGGGCAGCGTTCTACAGGACGATGTAGAGTTCCCCGATTTGATCGCCAACCTGAAGGATGGCTCAACCTCTGCCGCTGTCTTCACGGAGCTTGATACATTGCAGAAAGTATTGGCGGAACTCGTAGAGGCTGATCTGGGTATCTCGATAAATATCAGCGGGCTCCTCGATGGGGTTCAGGAGTGCTGTCACCAAAATGGGATTGAGAGGCATAGCGTTGAGCATTCCCTTGGTTTCTGGGGATCCAGGGATCGTTTGCCTGAGAGGGATGTCTTGGAGTTAAACACCCTCTGTGGCCATGGAATGGTCTCGTTTAACCTCATACAGAAGATGATGGAACACGTGAGAATGCGTAAACTCACCCCTAAGGAAGCCGCCAAGATCATGGGCAAGTGCTGCGAGTGCGCTGTCTTTAACACCACTCGCGCTGAGCGTCTGCTGGAAAAAGTGCTGGAGACGTGAAACAGAAAACGTTGACACTATGTGATTAGGGTCTATGGCTGGCTCAGTGGATGTAGGGTATTAGTTTCCATGTTTCTTTCATGTACTCTGTGTATTCTTCGCCGTATCGCTGGGTGAGCATCCGTTCCTCGACGTTTATCCTGTACAGCAGTAACGAGATGGCTGGAGATAAGACTAGGAACCCGTACAGGCTTGAACAGAACACTGGGACAGCGTAGGCGCCCAGTAGGGTTCCAGTGTAAATGGGATGCCTTAGATACCTGTAGACGCCGTGCTTCACAAGCCTATGTCCTTCCCTGATCTCAAGGGTCCATGAGTAGCTTTCCCTGAGAGTCCTGTAGCCGAGTAATCGGATGGGTAGACCTGCTGCGAATAGTATGACGCCAATGACTGTTGCCGGGGAGAGCATGATGACGCCTCCCTGTAGCTTTACGAGGTCCCACGCTGTCACTGCCAGCGAAATTGTCCATGTCAGAAACGCTGGGACGTAGAACCACATGTCTTCTCTCCTCGCGTCGTCGAGACCCAACAATGTAGATAAGAAATGGATTACTGTACTAAAAAAACAATGACAACTGAGATACCTCACATTGAATAATTATGTTATCGATCTAGGGTTTTCTGGTGATTATCATAAAGTGTTCGCTTATGCCTACTATACTTGGGTGGGTGCATGTGGCTAGGTGGGTTTCCCACTGGAGTTCGTTGTAGATATTCTGCTGGTGTATCTCGTTGTATCGTTGCTCGTGGGTGCTGAAGATGCCTTCGAGGCCAACCATCTCCAGTATCTCTGTATCCTTGAACTCTGCTTTTAGTTCCTCGGGGAGGTAGAAGTGGCATGGCGCGAACCCGTATCCACCGGGGTAGTATCCTCGCTGGGTGTATAGTCCCTGTACACGTCTGGCGCTTCCAGCATCTCGGGCCAAAGGTACACGACGCTGTTCATGCATATGGCTAGTCTGCCGATGACTGAAGCGAATACTGGTGTACCGGGCTTGGCTACACGTATCAACTCGTCTACGGCTCTCTGCCTTCGCTCCTCGATTACGAGGTGACTGAGAGGGCCCCCGAGGCACATGACTGCGTCGAAGCTGTTATCTTCAAATATTGAGAGGTCCTCGACAGAGCCCTCATGTAACTGCACTCGGTCCGTTACTCCTGCTTTCTCTACTTGTTCTCGTGCTATCTCTAGCATGTGGGGGGTGAGGTCGAGGCTTGTCATGGTGTATCCTTGTTTGGCTAGTTCAACTGTGTATCTTCCCGGACCGCAGCCTGCGTCGAGGACATGGCCACTCTTTGGTAGGTGTTTGTCTAGGTAGTGGAGAGTGCTGTCAAGTTCGAGACGGTTGTAGGGGTTCTTGGTGAGTCTTTCCCACTCCCCTATGCTTAGTTCAGTGTAGAATTTCTTCACGAGTTCCTTGCTCATCGTTATCCCTCGGTTTGCGTACTATGTGTCTATCGTTATAGGTAGTTTTAGGTGAATTGTGGATAAAGTAATCGCTGCTAGGATGTATTCTGTGAATTATTTTAAAGCATTTATTTTATGGGATAATCTTTGGCATCAAATTAAACAGGTTACTAGTGACGTTGATGTTGAATTTCTCTTTAGATACCAATAAAAGGGAAATGATGAGAATTGGAGAGTATGGAAGAAGCCAAGCAGAAAAGGGAACAACTCAAAAAAAGCGTAAAACAATGGAACAAGACAACCCCGACTGGATCGATAACGAGTCCATGAAGGTAATCGCCAGCAAAGTCCGTGAAACCACTTTTATCAGCTACAAGACGGTTCTACCACTTTTCTGCCATTGGAAAGATAAAACCCCAGACCAGATCATCGCAGAGCGAGACAAACAATGGATCAACAGTGACCGAAAAATCAGATATTACTATGAGGACAGAATGAACGAGTTCAAGCAGTTCCTCATCCAGAACGATTACGGCTCTAGAACAATCAAGAATTATCTGGGACGTGTCTCAGGGCTATTCAGCAATAACCGACTTGACTTGAATCTTGATAACCAGTTCTGGAGAAAAGCAGACAAGACCACCTCAGAGCTAGTACAGGCGCAGGAGACTACGAAGCGTTACCCAGATAACGATGAGATTAGGCTGATTATTGAGCTGGCGACGAATCAGCAGACATTAGCCATCTTATTAGGGTACCCGTGTGGGCTTGTGCCCGCGGATGTTGTCTCGTTGACGTGGGATAGGCTGAACATCGACTTTGAGAAGGAGAAGCGAGAGTTTATTCATGTTGAGAATGTCCGCGAGAAAACCGGTGCGTTACATGTTTTCGTCTTGAACCCAGACCTTTTGCATTACCTTAGGGCTCAGTGGATTGACGCTGGAAAGCCGGTGACTGGATGGATATTCAAGGGCTATAAAGGAAATAGTATGGTGCCGAGGAACCTTAACCAGTTCTTCAAGGAACTAGCCGTCAAAACACTAGGCGAGAAACGGGGAACTGAACTTGTGTTTAAAGACCTCAGAGACAGCTATAATGAGGCTATTCTGGACTGCGATGTGAATGAGGAAATCAAGGATACTTTGATGGGTCATCTGCGGGAGTCGGCTAAGGCGAATTACTCGATCAGCTTCGGCACCATGATTAAGACGTATCGTGAGAAGATATTTCCCAAGCTGGCGATTAATGGTTGGAGGTTGAAACAGGACGCATCCAAGGTTGATAATCTGGTTAGCAGGGTAGATGAATTGAGGAATGCTTTGGGTCAGGTTGAACGTGAGAACATTGCTTACAAGACAAGGGTCGATAACCTGCAGGAACAGATGGGTATGGCTTTGAAGGAGATTACGGCGCTTCATGGTAGGAATGAGAGCCTTGGTTCTGCTGTGGATAAGCTCTGGGAAGTAGCTTATGGTCCGCGTGTATACGAGGAAGAGGACTTGTCCTAGGGTCTAAGGGGTCGGCTCATCGGCGCGCCATCCACTACAGCGTAGTGGTTGACGGCGCGCCTCCTCACTTTTTCTTTTTTCATGAGCACTGAGGATGTTAGATGAACGGTCGGCTTTGCAGGCCTTGGTGCCCAGCTCCGTGGGTGCGGGGCGTTTGGTTTATTCTCCCTCTAGGATTAATGTTTTCTCGTTTTTGCTGATTCGCCATCTTCTTTTGTGTTTTGTTGATAGGGCGCGTAGTTGTTTGATGGATAGGCTTGGGATATAGTATGTTCCTGAACCGGTTTTTCTGATTTTAAGTCGCAATGGCTCCATATGACCACCTAGTGGTTAGTTATGGGAGTGAATTTAAGTTTGTGCTAGGAATGATTTTACTCGGCTTTTTTTGATTTTATCTTTCTCTAAAGGCAGGATACCTTGATAGATTATGAGTTTTTACTATGCTCCCTAGTATATCAAAAACAAAACGGGTAGCTTGGTGTAGGTGCTGGTCCCGTCCTTCACGACCTCCACCTCGGAGTATATACTGCTCTTGGGTTCCCGTGTAATAGAGGACGCTGAGATGAGGATATCCAAACTGCTGAATCCTCCTAGGCTCACCCACGCTCCTTGCGTCTGCGTGACGGAGCCATCCAGCACTTGGATATGGGTGCAATCTGAGCTCATACATATGGTGCAGTTGATGAGCCTGTGAATATCCGCGTTTCCCAGGTGCACCAGCCTTACGCTGTATGGATCGACCGCTGTGTTGGTAACCCTCAGGGCGTAGTCGTGAAGCCTCTGGGACTCTTCCTGGAGGAGCCTTACCAGGTTGGTCTGCTGCTGGTAGCTCAGGGTGGTTGATAGGACGGAGGTTACCCTGACTCTAGTGTAGCTGCTGCTTAGGCAGCTCTGGGCGTTGTTCGTGATGTTGAACCTGCTGGTGATGTTAAACCCAGTGGACACGTATGTCAAGTATCCTTGACTGCTGGTTGGGTAGCTGGAGGATGTATAATTGTAGACTTGCAGAGTTACTGTTGCCCCGTCGATGCTGTTGTGGGTGACTACGGTGAAGTTCAGGTTCGGTGACTGATTATCAGTCACGTCCGTAAAGATGAACTCCGTCTCAGCCGTGTACTCGTTGTAATAAGTTGTGTCGATTCTTGATAAATCAACATTCATCAGGAACTTGTAGCTGATCTTTTTCACACCTAATATCTTGACCCTCCACCAGCCTGTTGCGTTCCTAAAATCCTCTGGATCTGAGGTTATCTGTAAAATCTTTGTCTCATCGGTATTACCCACTCCTGACGTGTATTTCAGATAACCCTGCCCAGACGATTGATATGATGCACCCGTGAAGTTGAACAGTTGTAAATCAACTGTGATCGATTCGTTAGACCAGCTGCTATCGATAGTCCACTCCATCTGTGTCCATTCATAGAGATTACTAGTTCCCTCAAGCTCAACCTCTGAGGTGTACTCATCGTTCCACGTCCTCAGCACAGATGCGTCTATCTGCCACGTATCTTGGGATCTGTCTTTCGCTGTCGTCGCGTCTCTGAACCTGATTGTGAATGTAGAGGAATCTAGGTATTGCGAGATGGATGCGTTGTTCCATCCAGTCACTAGATCAGTGAAGAGGTTATTCCAGGTACTATTATACCAGACATCCACCAGAGTCTCCTCGGCACCCATGGTGCCACCATATATTCCAATATACTCGTTGGCGCGGGTATAGTTTAGAGCTGTCCACTGGACCTCCAAGTCGAGCTGATATGTGAGATTATGCTGCCTTAACAGGACGGCGTCAATACTCCAGTTATCTTGGGTGATATCCAGTGTTTTTGTTCCGTCGAGGAACCTTATCGTGATGGCTGATGTGACGTAGTCTGTTATTGTGTGGTTGGTCCACTCTGAGCCTGGGAGGTCTGTCGTTAATATGCCCCATGAACTCGATGTGCTATTCCAGATACTTAGAGAAAGGTCCTCTGTGCCTGTGGTTCCAGTCTTGATGCACAGCTCAGTTACGTCATAACTGGTTGATACAGATGTGAACTGGTTCTCGAGGTCAAGACGCTGGTTCACGCCTCTCACCCCTAGTCGGGCATGGTCAATATATATTTGGTTTGCTGCCCCGATATTATGTATCACAAAATAGACTCGGAGATTGTTGACTTCCGATACGTTATGTGCCCCTAAGTTAATTGTGTCATACTGCCAATTTGTGTGGGCTCCAACGTGGGCTACGAAGGTCCCTACTCCACTACCTGTATAATCCACATAAACATCTGCATCATCGTTTAAGCCGTCAATGTTTCTACAGTAGATTGATAGGTTCAAGTTAAGGGACCCAACAAGACCAGTATTTTCAAAACCAAACCAGCCTTCCTCTTGTCCTCCTGATTTCTCATAAATAATGTTTGTTGGTTGGTCTTGAGCATTTAGATAGGGCGATGTGCCGTTTTCATACCAATCACTCCAAGTGTTATCAAATGAGTTACAGTCTAGCCACTCGGAAACAGGGACATTTTCTTCGGTCAACACATTGTAGGTGGAGTCGACTGCTTTCTCGTTCTCAAAGTTACTGTGGCTTCCTATCGATACACTGGTATCGACATCCGATGAATTATTGTCAATAAAATCCAGCCCCACATCCTCTATTACCTGTGTTTCAGTTAATGTATCGTAGACACTGTCAGGTCCACTCTGCTGAGCAGAAAAATTTGAGTGGGTGCCTACATCGGGCTTCGAATCAACATTACCTGAGTTATTGTTTACATAATCAGTATAGTTCAAATTACTGCGGTAACTCTTGAAGGTTATATATACCCCATCATTATTAGTTAGGTTAACAATTGAGCCACCAATAAGGCTTGTATTTCCAAGCATATTATAGGATGATGGATAATACGCCAAAGCTGTGGTGTCAGATCCTGTACTATCCACATCGAAGTAAGTGTTATCAGCATCCATTACGTTGTCTGGAGTGGTACCCGATGCGTACATGCCCTGTGTTATGTTGTAGTCATTCGGGTAGAACGTTGTTGAGTGGGAGTCTACCTGTGACGTGGCGCTGGTCGCGTTCGGGTACACGATGCTTGTGCCAGAGGTGCCGTGTTCTAGGATGACCGGGGAACCGGCGATAGTGGTCTTTGCCTCGGAGTAAAACCCAAAATAAACCAATGTATAGGTCTGAGAGAGAGCTCCAATAAGAAAAGCTAGCAGAATTATTATTTTCCTTTGTGAAGTCCTCATGTGTATGTGCACCAGTTTCTGATTTACTATCTGTAACGTTTTGTAAAAATTAAAGAATGTGGAATCCTGTTTCATGATAAGTATTTTTTTTTCATTATTAAAAAATAATAAT